>DATNDP010000128.1:0-7533 GCA_035553195.1 Candidatus Acidiferrales bacterium | reverse complement strand
AGCGAGCAAACAGATGATGTAAAGCAATGACCTCTGGGGTTTCATTCACGCCCTCCGGCTTTCTTTGCGTTTGCATGCAGGTATGTAAGACATTCTTGCTCCGCCCTGTGATTGGCAGTGATCGGGCGGTAACAGCTCGGATCATGGAAGCCTGACATCCTATTCTCCTAAGAAAAAGTAGTCAAACGTATCGCCGCCGCTCCGAGCCTTCGTGCAGCAGCGTTCTTGCAAGCTGCAGTGGTATATGCACAAGCCCTGCCACTCCAGCGGTCATCACGCCCCGTGTTTTCAGCAGGTTACATTTATCTGTATCAGTCGGATGAGAACTTATCCCGAATTTCATAGTCACGCTGCAGAATCTAGAACATAGAGCATTGCACCCTCATGTACGGGAGGCCCTGCGTGCACTGTACGGTTGGGTGTGATTTAGCAGCGCCACCCGAGCAAGGCAAATTCTTGAAATATCTGCTCGCGATATTGTTCCTTTTCGCGCCAGAACCGCTGTGCGGTCGCCAGCATCGGTCCTGGAGAGCACGATTTGCGCGCTCTACTTTCCTTGTGATACCTTCCGCACAAAGCTCCATCAATCAACAATTTGACGCGGAGGCAAGATGACGGCCCTGATTGTGATCCTGGTGCTTGTGGGCGCCGCTGTATTGATCCTGGCGGGGATGTACAACAGCCTGGTGCAGCTCCGCGTTCGCGCGGATTCGGCATGGTCCGACATTGATGTGCAACTCAAGCGGCGTCATGACCTCATTCCCAATCTGGTGGAAACCGTGAAAGGCTACGCCGCTCACGAAAAGGGCACATTCGAAAACATTGCGAAGTTCCGGTCGCAGGCGATGCAGGCGACTACCCCGGCGGATAAGGCCCAGGCGGAAACCCAGCTTTCCGGAGCACTCAAGAGCCTGTTTGCTGTGGCGGAGAACTATCCTCAGCTCAGGGCTTCCGAGCAATTCACCAGCCTGCAGGGGTCGCTCAACTCCATTGAAGACAACATTCAGAATGCGCGCCGCTATTACAATGCTGTCGTGCGCGACTTCAATACGCGCGTTCAGTCCTTCCCTACCAACATCCTCGCCGGGATGTTTGGTTTTCACACCAGGCAATTCTTTGAGATGGAAACCCCGGCCGACCGGGAAAATGTTCAGGTCAAATTCTGAGCAATGATTTCCTGGACAGCGATGCGGTTATCCCGAATGGGATCAGAGACAAGCGTGCGCATCCTTTTCATCTTCGCGCTGCTCCTGGTCATGGGCCGGTCCACACCCGCCTGGGCGCGCAGCTATCAGGTCTCGCAGTTCACTAGCGCCGTCCACGTTCAGAAGGATGGTTCGGCGGACATCCAGGAAAAAATTACTTTCGTCTTCCGAGGGCATTTTCAGGGTGTGTATCGTGACATTCCCGTGGAATATCCCGGGCCGAAAGGCACAAACTATTCCCTCTTCGTCACCGTCAACCAAGTCACGGACGAAAACGGATCGACGTTGAAATTTGAGAAGAGCCGAAGCCGCGGTTTTCTCAAGCTCAAGATTTACGTTCCCGGAGCAAGCGATTCCACCCGGACGGTGAACATCGATTATTCGGCAAGCGACGCGACCAAGTTCTTTCCTCAGTTTGCCGAGTTCTACTGGAACGTCACAGGCAATGACTGGCTGGTGCCGATTCAATCGGCTTCTACCACCGTTTATTTCCCTGCTGATGCTGCGGGTAACCTGCGGGTGCAGGCCTATCAGGGAATTTACGGATCGCAGGATCCGGCGCGCGCGTCGATCGACGAAGCCGTCGTCACCGCCGAGAGCACTGGCCCCTTGCCCGCGCGGGGTGGTTTGACTGTGGACGTCTATATTCCTGAAGGAATTCTGCGCGAGCCCAGCACGGCTGCCAAGCTGGGCCGCTTTCTCCGCAGCAATCCCATTCTCAGCCTTCCCTTTTGGGCATTTGCTGTGATGTTCGGATTGTGGTGGTACAAGGGACGCGATCCCAACGCGGGTTTATCGGTGGCTCCCATGTATGAACCCCCGGAAGGGCTTCGCCCCGCCGAAGCCGGCACCCTGATTGATGACAGCGTGGATCCGCGTGACGTCACCTCAGTGCTGGTTGATCTTGCGGTCCGCGGCTATATCAAGATCGTGGAAGCCCCGCACAAAGGCTTGCTCTTCTCTACCAAGGATTACGAATTCCACCTGCTGAAGGACCGGGATGCCTGGAACGACTTGAACGACTACGAGCGCGCCATGCTGGACAAGATCTACGCCGGCGGAGGCACAGTGACGCGCCTCTCCGATTTGCGCAATCATTTCTACACTGTGCTGCCGTTGATCAAAACCGAGGTCGTGACAGCTCTCAAAGCCAAGGGCATGTACACAGTGGATCCCGATTCCGCTCACCAGTTCGTCATTTTGGGCGCGCTGGCCATCGCTCTTCCCTATCTCGCTGCGCAGGTGCTCCATATTGCCGATTTCACCAACTCTGTGGGCCCGCTGGTGGTCTGCACAATTCTGGCTTTTCTCATCATCATCCTCTTCGGCCGGCAACTCAGCGCCACCAGCCTCAAAGGCGCCCGCACGCGGGTTCAGGTGCTTGGTTTTCAGGAATTCATGAACCGGGTGGATGCTGACCGGCTCAAGCGCATGCCTCCAGATACTTTCGAAAAGTATCTTCCCTATGCCATGGCGTTGGGGGTGGAGCATCGCTGGGCGAAAGCCTTTCAAGGTATCATTCAGAACCCGCCAACCTGGTACCAGGGCGATTGGACAACCTTCAATACCTTTTATTTCGTCAACAGCCTAGGCGCGCTCTCTCAGCAGGCGACTTCCACCTTCGTTTCCGCGCCGCGCTCCAGTTCCAGCTCTTCCGGATGGAGCAGGGGCGGCTTTTCGAGCGGGGGCGGGTTCTCCGGCGGGGGCTTCGGCGGAGGCGGCGGAGGCGCTTTTTAGGCAAAACCAACAGCACACTCCAGGGCTGGATTCCTCTCTGGTCTTCAAACGCGCGGACAAGAATCAACATCCTATCTATTGTCCCTAACTCCTGGTTTACGGGATTCTACGGAGGCGTTCTGTATGGCCGAACCACTGCACCGCAGTTCAGATATCGCGAGCTTTGATACCTACCCTGCCGATCCTGTCGAGCCAGGCCTTGCACAGGATCCGGATCGGTTGCTGCCGCAAGAGGGGGATTCGTCTTCTCTGGAACAATACGGAGCTCAACTCGGCTCGGCCGCAGGCCAGGCAGTGCTTGCTTTCCGCCGCGCACAGCAGCGGGTGAGAGATCTTGCCCGCGACAAGAAGGCTAGTGTTACTGACATCGCCAGTGCGCGAGTGGAGCAGGTACGCGACCAAACCGCAAAACTTCGGGAGGAAACCGCCAAACGCGGAGAGGAGTGGGGCCGAATGGTGCGCGAGCGGGTAGGTGAGTTGCGCCGTCAGGCCAGAAACGGAATTTACCGTGCTCGTCTCCGGGCCCGTGAAATACAGCATGACAGACCGCTCCAGGTCGTCGCCGGGGCGGCGGTTGCTGGTCTGGTCATAGGAGCCGTTCTCAGAATTTGGAGGGCAAACCGTGCATAACGAGAAGTCAATTGGAACCGTTGTTTCTGAAACCAAGCAGGAGCTCAAAGAGTTCGTCCAGACGCGAGTTGCAATCCTGAAGGCCGAGATCGGGGAAAAGCTGCGGACATGGAAGTATGCAGTTCCCATGCTCCTGGGCGCTCTGGCACTCTTTCTGGCAGCGTGGATTGTCCTGACGTTTGCGATTGTTGCGCTGCTGGCGGGCCTCTTTCAGCCGAGCCCGTACGCCTGGTTATGGGGGGCACTCATCGTTGGCGTCGCGTACCTGTTGCTCGGACTGGCGACGGGCTGGTTTGCCTATACCGAGTTGTCATCGACAGGTGTCGCGCCGCAGAGGACCCTGGAAGTACTCAAACAGGATCAGGTCTGGATCCAGAACGAAGCGAGGACAGCATGACAAAAGGCATTCCTGTGGATGTGCTGGAAAAACGCGCAGCCGACCAGCGGCGGCAACTTCATAACAGTGTCAGCGAGCTGCGGCAGAGCGTGAGAGAGCGCCTGGACGTGAAACGCAACGTCCGCGAACACCTTTGGAGCGCCTCCGCCGCCGTCGCCATTCTCGGGTTGGTGACAGGGTACGCCGTGACTGGCGTTTTCACTGGCGACTAGAGCCTTAACTTCTTCTTTCCTCGCAATTTGAACTCCCGGCTGACGGGCTGATCCTCACCAGCCGGGCATCTGTTTCGGACTGCCCTTCTGCACCTTCTCAGTTATTTCACTGCCCGTTACCTAAGTAGATGAATCATCTGTGCGCCCGCGCAGTTTCATGATATAAACCTGATTCGTTCTTCTCCATTATCAAAAAGTGTGCTTGTTATCGAGTCGAACGGCCCCCTGTGAGGAGGAAAATGTCAGAAGAAGCCAGGACAGGTAAGAGATTCCCGCTCGAACTGCCGATTAAAATCCACGGGAAAAAGGGCGATGAGGGCGGAACCACCGCCAACATGAGCGCCGCCGGAGTGTATATCATGGCCGATCTCGACCTCGGCGTGGGATCGCCAATTGAATTTGATATCACGCTGCCGGCTGATGTGCTGGGCACGCCGGGCGACGTTGAAGTGCGGTGTTCCGGGCGCGTTGTTCGGAAGGAAACCTCCCAGGCCGCCGCAGCAAACTCCACCCGCAAAAAGAAGCAGAACGGGATCGCCTGCGTCATTGATCAATACAAATTCATTCGCAAAGAAAAGGGACGCAAATAAATGCTGAAGATTATATTGGCAGATAACCAGGCAATCTTCCGCACCGGCGCGGCCAAGGTCCTTGCCGTGGAAGACGACTTGCGTATCGTCGCCCAGGCCGAAAACAGCGAAAAGATGATGATGGCGCTGGAAAAATTCCACGCCACAGTGATGATCTTTGGCGCTGATATCAACCCCAGCCTGCAAATGGTGGTGGAAACCGGCAGAAAATTTAAGACCCGGCTGATCGCCATCGCGGAAACCGGGCAGGACTCAAGGCACTATCTCACCAATGGCGTGAACGGCGTCATTTACCGCAATGTCAGCGGTGAATCGCTGGTGCAATGCGTACGGAAGGTGAGCAAAGGCGAGAGCTGGGTGCAGGACACGCAGGAAAGCAAGGAAACCGCAGAAAATGATCTGGTGGGAGCTCGCGTTCGCGACCGCCTTACCGCCAAGGAACTAAAGATCGTCGCCTTGATCGTGCAGGGATACAAGAACAAGGAAATAGCTTCACAGCTGGGCACGACCGAGCAAGTCATCAAAAATTACTTGCGCAACGTCTACGATAAGATCGGCGTTTCCGACCGGCTGGAACTGGCGCTGTTCACCATTCACCACAGGATCCTTGCCGAAGCTGCGGCGACATCAGTAGCTGCGGCAAATCCCAGCAGATAGACGAAACCGATCCGCTTCAGTCAAACAAGGTTTTGTGGCACAGCCGCCCTCGGCTGTGCTTTGTTTTTGTCCGGGGCAACAAACACGACTCAGATTGGTGGTGATGATTTTGAGTGTCTCTGGCAAGAAGCATCGCTAGCCTCTACTGAGTCACGCAACAGCGCCTGGCAAAATTGCTCAGAGGGCGGCTGTGCCACCCTGTTCGGCGCACAAAAAATAAAGAATGGAATGGAAGTTCTTACCGTGATGCCGGTCTTTCGCTGCTCTTCAAAAGCTCATTCACAATGGTTACAAGCTCTTCGGGATTGACCGGCTTTTCAAGGTAGAGGTCCGCCAGGGGTTCGGCGGCCTGGAAAGCCTCTGCCACATAGCCGGATACCACAACCACAGGCATGCTGCTGTTGTTTTTGGCAGCCTGGACAACGGCCCGGCCATTGGCATCCCCGAGACGCCAATCTGTTACCACAGCATCGTAGGTGTTGTTTTGCAATTTTTCCATCGCGTCGCGGGCAGAGGTGGAAGCAGTTACGGTGTGGCCGGCAGCTTCCAGAATGGCGCACTTCAAGGTAACCACGTGCGGTTCATCGTCAACGCAGAGGATCCTGGCCATATCGGTTCCTTAATGCTGACGCGCCTTGCAGCGCGTGTAAGAGCGGGATTCATGGCCAGCTCACACGCCGGCCAGTCAAGCTGCCTTATTCTCCGGCAGCCATTGGCTATAAGTCAAATTGCGCCCTCCAGAATCAAGCGTTTGGGCTCCTCAAGAGCGGTTCGGAAACAAGCAGGGGCATGTCTGCCGGACACGCCCCTCGGAATCACCGAATTGTAACTTTATCGACGCTCGCCGATTCAGAATCTCTCTTTTAAAACCTCCAAACCAGTCCCACCGCAGGCTGCGCCATGTGCGTGATGCCGTTGGAAGTGAGATCGCCAACGATCGGGATATTCGACACACCGGGAAGTTCCAATCCGGGAGCCTTGAACACGAAGCCGCGATATTCAGCGCGTAGCGCCATAAACTTCGTGAGCCCTATGTCGATGCCACCGCCATAAAGAAATGCCGGCCTGGTCTGATTTACGTTCACGCCGAAGTCATTCCCAATTCCAAACAAGGAGTTCACCGCATTGTTGGTTGGCCGGAAAAACAGCGCTCCGCCGCCAGCCAGAACATATGGGCGGAAGCGGTGATCGCCGCTCGGCCCCAAAACTGCTGCGCCGGTCAGTTCCTGCACATTCGTCTGTACTCCCAGACCTCCGATGTTGAAGGGGTCAAAAAGGTTCTGCGTATTGCGCATGAATCCGTAGTCTCCTTCAATGGCAAATAACGGGCTCAGGTGATAGCGATATCCGGCCTGAAATCCGCCTCCGATGGTCGCGCTATAAGGAAGGATGAGGTTACTTGTGCTTTGAGTGATTCCGGCAATGCCTTCAACGTTAACCTCAGACTTCAGGTCCTGCGCAAAACCGGCGCCCGCCAGTGCAAAAAGCACGGCCAGGCTGCTGATGACAGACTTCCAGCTCATTAGAAACTCCCGTGGTTGGTTGGATAGTTACTTGGTGGTAACTACAACCCCGATCACTTCGCGTTGTCGCTGGCCTTAAGCATTCTTAACGGAACGGTTTCCGAATCGCGCATGAGATGCTCCACGCGTGAGCGTTACACTGATAAAGCTGTACTGCACCGGAGCTTTCCGAGGAGTCCCTCATGTCAGCACTTGGGCAGGACCTGCGCTATGCAATCCGGCAGTTGCTCAAAGCGCCGGGATTTGCTGCGCTCGCAATTTGCACACTGGCCATCGGTATCGGGGCCAATACTGCGATGTTCACCGTGGTTGAGAGCGTGATCTTGCGACCCTTGCCGTATGCGCATTCAGAACGTCTGGTTGGTCTGGGCAAACCGGGGCAAGGCTTCCTTTCCACATCATGGTTGAACTATCGCGATGTTCGCGACCAGGCACAAACTTTTTCCACGGTAGCCGGGTATGCGGAAGACGTAGGCGTGGTGCAAGGAAAAGATGGATCGATGAGCGTTGTGACGCCGGGCGTGACTGTGAATCTATTCGATATGCTCGGAGCCAAGCCGCTCCTGGGACGCGGCTTTCTGC
>DATNDP010000127.1:0-23332 GCA_035553195.1 Candidatus Acidiferrales bacterium | reverse complement strand
AGCCGACTGAGGCAAGAGCCTCAAGGGCATGTTGGGGCGATGAAAACATCATCTTTCTTCCTGCTGGGGCTTCTATCCCCAGCAGGAAGAAGCTAGGCACAAACAAAAATTCGGTCAAAATTCCCGACGAACATGGGTTTTTGACCGAATTTCGAAGCTGAAGTACAAAGCAGGTCGGAGTGATGCCAGTATGGCCTCAAGAAATCAGATCGAGCACAGTTTAGAAAGCAATCACCACGAGCGAAAGCCCCCGACAGGGGACTTGTCGAACGAAAGACATTATTCAATTCAGGAGGTGGCTGTTCTCTGGAATCTCAGCGAAAAGACCGTTCGCAGACTTTTTGAGAATGAGCCGGGAGTTATTGAAATCGGCAATGGCGAAGCCCGCTTCCGGCGAGCCTACGTTACGCGGCGGATTCCCGAGAGTGTGGCGCAACGGGTCCACCGCCGTTTGCGCCGGTCCGCCTGAACCGAAGGAATCAACCTCTAGACGTTAACAGCCGCCTCAACTTGCCTGGATGAATCCACGCCTGTCCGATCATGCGGCTCCTCATGAGTTGTCGCTTGTGATCCGTTAGCTTTCTTCCAGGCGCGTTTGACCGCCGTAGTCAGTTGTTGCTGCCGCGCCCTCGAGAAAGGCGCATAGTGCCGCTCGGTGATTTTGACGGAAGAATGGCCTAGCAGGAGCGAGACCTGATCGATGGGATTGCCCGCAAGAAGCAGTTCGACCGCAAAGGTGTCGCGGAACATGTGGGGATGGCAGCGTTTGGGCGTGTCGTCAGGCAAGAGTATCTTTGCCAGCTTGAACAATTTCCAGTAGGAGCGCTGGAGCGCCTTTGCCGCGCTGCGTGGATCACCATTACCGGACCAGAAGAAATAACGCGGATTTGAATTGGGGAGAGAACGCAGCATCTCGGCCACGTCCGGCGGGATAACCACATAGACGGGAACGCCCGTCTTTGCACGATACAGGAAAATCTGGTCGTCGCCGTCTTCGCTCTTCGACAGACGGCTGCGTTCCAATTTAGTTGCATCGAGAATCGATAATCCCGACCAGCGCATAAGGAGCGTCAGGACGCGCAGGCGAGTCCTTCGGTCATGACAGTCGTTGCCGCCGCCGTATTCGTACCGATCAGTGGCCGCTACGATCTTGTCGAACTCTTCCGGCGGAAAATAGTCGGTGGGCACTATATCCGGCGTCTTTGGCTTGCTAAGCACTTCCATGGGATTTTTCCGCAAACAGCCATTGCGTACACAAAATCCGAAAAAGCACATGATGATCTCGTGTTTGCGGTGCGTGGTGCTCTCGCCGTTGTGCCAAGTGGCGCGAAACCGAGTCAGATCAGCAGGCATGACCCGGTCCAGCGTCATGATTTTGTGTTTTTCCATCCAGACGAGAAGCTGGTTTTGCAAAACCGTGCGGTATTTCTTCTGTGAACTGGACTCAAGGCCGCGGGCAGCCTGATCGTCGAGAAACAGCTTCACGGCATCGCGAATCGTGGATGGTACAGAGGCTGTTTCCTCGTCGGCCTGCAACGGATCATTTTCCGCTTCCAATCTACGAGCGTACTTTTCAGCCTGTTCCCAACTGCGCGTCTTCGCTGCGGTACGCAAGTTTCGGCCGTTCGGCAGCACGCCGCGGATCCACTTGGGACAGCGACAGCGTCTCCACTTCATGTCGTCGCGGTGATCGCAATCGCCAGCATGGCGAGTGTAGATGGTCAGCATTGAGCTCTCCACTGGTTCGGGTGGATTGGCGCCGAGCATAGGGCTGGTTGGGAATTCGTGCAATTTGGGTGGGAAGAACGCGAAAAAAAGGGGGTGCTCCGCCGGGTCGGCGGTACAAAATTGGTACAAAAATAAAAGTGGGTCTGTAAGTTGTTGATTGAGAGGAGGTTTAGATGGTGGCCAGGGACGGAATCGAACCGCCGACGCCAGCCTTTTCAGGGCTGCGCTCTACCAACTGAGCTACCTGGCCAGGAATTTCGGCTACACACGCAAGCTTCGGTGGGAACGCGAATAACTCTCGGGTGTTGAAGCATTTCGATTATAACAACGCAACCCGGATTCCCTCAAACCCGTTCCCGCAAACCGCCGCCGTGGTGAGGAACGGCTGTAGAGATGCGGCATGCGCGTCTTTCACATCAGGAAACATCCAAGGCTGCTGACGCGATGCCGCAGTGCTGGAAAAGCTCACTTCAGAACCGAATGGTGTCAACGAGAAAGCCAGCTGTGAGACGCGGCATGCCGCGTCTCTACGCGTCATGATAAGGAAAAAACTCATTTCGCAACAGAACGCGCAGTTGGAATTGCAATCTGCTCAACAATTCGGATTCCAAAACCTTCAAGCCCGGCCACGCGCTTGGGATGGTTGGTGAGCAGGCGTATAGATCGCAGGTTGAGATCGGAAAGGATTTGTGCGCCCACGCCGATTTCGCGCTGCGTCTTGCGCTGGTGGGCCGCGGTCGCTCGGGGTGTCTCGCGATGGAACACCAGGCGCTTCTCGTCATCCACACTGAATCCTTTTGAGGTCTGGTGCAGGTAAATCAGTGCGCCGGTTCCTTCGTCGGCGATCCGTTCCAGGGACCGATCAAGGACTTCCTGGCAGTCGCAAAGCGCGCCGCCAAAAACGTCGCCCGCAAGACAATGGGAATGCATACGGACAAGCACCGGGCCTGCAGCATGCTCTACGTCCCCACGGACAAGAGCCACGTGCGATTCGCCGTCGAGCTGGCTTTCGAAGGCGATCATGCGGAACTCACCATGACGGGTCGGGAGCATGGCTTCGCCCGCTCGGGCAACGTAACGCTCGTTTTCCATGCGGTAGCGGATCAGTTCCGCGACTGTCAGCATTTTCAAACCGTGTTGCCGGCAGAAGTCGATCAGGTCAGGCACGCGCGCCATGGTCCCGTCTTCATTCATGATCTCGCAGATCACACCTGCGGGAACCAGCCCCGCCATTCGGGCGAGGTCCACGGACGCTTCCGTCTGGCCGGCGCGCACCAGCACGCCGCCTTTACGCGCGCAGAGAGGGAATACGTGGCCGGGGCGCACCAAATCGGCGGCGCGGCTCGCGGGATCGATGGCAACCTGAATTGTGCGAGCGCGATCATGCGCGGAGATGCCAGTCGTCACACCTTCGCGTGCTTCAACACTCTCATAGAAGGCGGTGCCGTAAGGGGAGGTGTTCTCGCGGGTCATGGGCCCGATGCGCAGATAATCCAGACGCTCGGATGTCATGGCCAGACAGATCAGCCCACGGCCGTACTTGGCCATGAAGTTTATGGCTTCCGGCGTGACTTTCTCGGCCGCAAGCGTAAGGTCGCCTTCGTTCTCGCGGTCTTCGTCGTCCACCACCACGATCATGCGCCCGGCGCGAATTTCTTCAACCGCAGTCGGGACATCAGTGAAATGCGCCTGAGGAGCCATGGTTTCCGCCACGCTCAAAATTCTAGCAGACAGAGGATTGGGACCCTTGGCTTGGCCCACGGCGCAAAGGGGCATACAATCTGCGTATGGCGAAGTCGTCCCCGGAACCGTTTGAAGTTGGCTGCCCCTGTTGCGGCGCCACCCTGAAGGTGGATCCAGCCACGCGGGCGGTGATCTCGCATGTCGCCCCGATCAAGCCCAAGATGTTTTCCGACTTTGATGCTGCGGCCAAAGCCATGCGCGAGCAGGAAGGCCGAAAGGAATCGCTCTTCCGCCAGGCTGTGGATGCGGAAAAGAACAAGGCTACGCTGCTCGAAAAGAAATTCCAGGAAGCGGTGAAAAAGGCCAAAGAGACGCCCGATGAAGGCCCGCGCCTCCGCGACTTCGAACTCGACTAAACGCCCTCTTGCCTCCGAAAATGCTACTTCTCGGACATCGTGGCGCCCGCCTTTATGCGCCCGAAAACACCATCGCCGCGTTCGACCTTGCTCTGAAGCACGGAGCTGACGGGTTTGAGTTTGACGTACGCTGCACTCGCGACCGCCGGACCATTCTGTGCCACGATCCCAAATTGAATGACCTTGTGCTGCGACGGCACACGTTCCGGCAAATCCAGGAGAGTTGCAACAGCCGTGAGACGCCGCCCTGTCTGGAAGACGTTTTGGACCGTTATAGCGGCATCTTCCTCAATATAGAGGTGAAGGTTCGCGGCGTGGAGCCGATCATTGTTCGCGCTGTACGGCGGACGCGGCCCAAGCACTACTTCATCTCCTCATTCCTTCCGGGAGTGGTGCGACGGCTGCATGATCTGGACAGCTCGTTGTTGCTCGGAGCTCTGGCGCAAACGCGCTGGCAGCTTCGCCGTTGGCGCATGCTCCCCGTCACGTACGTGGTGCCGCATTATCGGCTGCTCACCCGCAGGCTGGTTGAAAAAATCCATGCGGAGGGTAAGAAGGTCGTCGCATGGACCGTCAATGATCCGCGACAGATGCTGCGTTTCGCATCCCTGGGCGTTGACGCGATCATATCTGACGATACGAAATTGCTGGTGGAGACCTTGGAAAGGTAAAGGAGCACGACTCCCCAGCATTTAAGTTGCTCTTCAGCGCCGGTCAGGACTCGCACAGAAAAAGGGGCCCTCCAGCCAAAACCGGAGGGCCTTCCCCATGGACAACAGTTTGTTGAGCGAGACTAAACTGCCGGTTGCAACTTTCCGTGACCGTTTACCTGGTGGAGAGCCGGCGTGGCGTCGTCCACATCGAACTGCTCGTTTTCCGTGGAACCTTCGAGGGCGACGATAGAGGATTGCCCGAGCGTCTGCGCGATTTCATCAAAGTAGCCGGTACCGACGAACCGCTGGTGCCGAATAGCAGTGTATCCGTTGTCTGCATTCGCAAATTCCTTTTCCTGCAGTCGCGAGTATGCGGTCATGCCCTCGCGGGCGAAGCTGTGCGCCAACTCGAACATGCTGTTGTTCAGCGCGTGGAAGCCCGCCAGCGTGACAAATTGGAACTTGTAGCCCATGGCTGCCAGTTCACGCTGGAACTTGGCGATGGTCGCCTCGTCCAGCTTGCGTTTCCAGTGGAACGAGGGGGAGCAGTTATAGGCCAGCATTTTTTCCGGGAACTTTGAGCGGATGCCCTCGGCAAACAGGCGCGCTTCTTCAAGGTTAGGCTCGGCAGTTTCGCACCAGAGCATGTCAACATAGGGCGCATAGATCAGGCCACGATTGATGGCCGCATCCAGTCCGCCTTTGTAGCGCAGGAAGCCGTCTGGCGTGCGTTCGCCTGCGATGAACTCGCGGTCGCGAATGTCACTATCGCTGGTCAGCAGGCGTGCGCCGTTCGCGTCTGTGCGCGCAATCAGCACCGTGGGAACGTTCAGGATGTCGGCCGCCAAACGCGCCGCCACCAATTTCTGAACAAACTCGTGCGCCGGTACCAGCACTTTGCCGCCGAGATGACCGCACTTCTTGGCCGAAGCCAACTGGTCCTCAAAATGGACGCCAGCAGCGCCGGCTTCAATCATGGCTTTCATCAACTCAAAAGCGTTCAGGGAGCCGCCAAAGCCTGCTTCGGCATCGGCCACGATCGGCGCAAACCAGTAAGTGCCATTTTTCCCTTCCGCGCAGTTGATCTGGTCGGCGCGAAGGAAGGCATTGTTGATCTCTTTCACTACGGCAGGAACGCTGTTGGAAGGGTAGAGGCTCTGGTCCGGATACATCTGGCCGGCAAGATTGGCGTCGCCGGCCACCTGCCAGCCGCTCAAGTAGATTGACTTCAGCCCGGCCTGCACCTGCTGCAAGGCCTGATTGCCGGTTAAGGCGCCCAGGGCGGAGACGTATTCGTCTTCCCGGAAGAGCTTCCACAGGCGTTCGGCGCCGATCCGCGCCAAAGTGTATTCAATCTGGATGGTGCCGCGCAGCCGCACCACATCTTTGGCGCTATACGGGCGCGTGATGCCTTTCCAGCGCGCGTCGTTGTTCCAGAACATCTCCAATTGCTGTTCGTTCAGTTGTTGTTGCACGGGGGAGATTGCCTCCTGCTGTTGGTGGCGGACAAGTTTTTTTTGGGTCCGCGTCGTGATTAGATGATGAGCTGCAAGGCCGAGACAACCTCACCCGTCCGATTCGGACGAGTTGGACGAAACGGAAAAATCATTCTCGGGCATTTTGTCGGGCATTAGTGCACTGAGTTTCATGTGTTTAGAGCCTGATGCGGGATCAGGGCTGCCGCGGCCGTCCAGCGGGGCCGGACCCGCAACGTCCGTATTGTCCCTTTTGCCGCCTCCCGTTATGATTGCCCCGTGGCCATTACCCCGAAGGCGCGCCCGGCGGCTGACATTCCCGAATCGCTTTTGCAGGAGCTTCGGGAGAACCTTGTAACGCGCCAGGTTTCGAACGGCATTGCTCTGCTGGACGCGAGCGCCCACCTGTTTGCGCTGTTTGATCCCGCGCAGCGCAATGCTGCTGCCCTGGTCGGTGCTGTGGCGCAATGGGTGGACATCGGCTATAGCGGGCCGGAACTGCTGGAGCAGTTGCTACAGCACATGCCGCGCGACCAGCGAGGAAAACTCCCCGTCGCCGACTACGTCCACTTGCGCATGGCGGAAGGGCTGCTGGCTTTGCTGCGCGACCATCCTGATGAGGCGTTGCGGAATTTTGACCTGGTGCTGACGCTGCAGGAAGAAATACAAGATAAGGAAGTCGTCGCCATAGCCCACTTTTGGAATGCACGCTGTCACCGCAAGAAGGGAGAATACGATGAGGCTCTGAAACGGGCCGGAGTGGGACGAGAACTCGCGATGGCGCTCGGATTTCCCAGGATGGCGGCTGTGATGCGCGTGCTGGAAAGCTGGCTCCTGTTCCAGAAAGGCCACGGCCGCGAAGCCGCTCGGATTCTAGACCAGGCCGAAGCGGCGCTGCGAAACACGGATGACGACATTACGCTGGGCAACATTTATTCAGCGCACGGGAGGATGATTCGGCGCCAGGGCCAGTACCAGCAGGCGGTGCATTTTTTCACCCGCGCCGTCGAGCACTTTCAAAAGCGCAATCCCCAGCACCGCAACCTTGCGCGATCGCTTGCCAATATTGCTTATGTGCAAAGGCTCATTGCGGCACAAATGATCCGTCAGATGGATACGGAAGCCGCACGGAGGCGCAAGACGAACAAGAAGGCCAAAGCACTGCCCCTGCACTCTCGCAGCACCGGTGGGAGGCAGCAATATGAGGAGTTGCGCGCCAGCGCCTTCGCTAATCTGGAGCAGGCGGAACGAATTTATCGTCATCACAGTCACCACCACGGGATTGGCAATGTGCTTGAAAATCGCGGACTTCTGCACCTCGATAGTGGTGAACTGGATTTGGCCGCGCAGGAGGGCGCACGTGCCTACGCAGTAGGCAGGGAAGAGAATGACGCCATCATTATGGCTCGCGCCCGCCTGTTACAGTGCAAAGTGGAACACGCGCAACTGGAAGAGGAGATTGAGGGCAGCACGCGAACCTGGGAGCATGTTCAGGCGGCGCGCGACTATGCCCGCGAGGCTGTGGAGGCGGCTGTTCACACGCAAAATCAGAGGCTGCTTGCGCGGGCTTACATATGGCGTGGGCTGACGGCCTGCCATCCCGCCATTCACGATCACGAAGATGCCCGCCATTGCATGGACAAAGCGACAGCTTTTATTGCCACTAGTCAGGATGAGGATGTCTGGAATGAGCTCCAGTTACTGAAGCAGAAGGTCACTACGCGCGGATCGGTTGATTCCCGTCTTCGCGCCTGGACGCAAGGCGTGACCGATGGCAAGCCTTTCCAAAAGCTGACGGAAGAGTTTGCCGAACTGGTGATCCCGCGCGTCTGGGAGAACGAGGGGCGGAAAGTATCGCGCGTAGCCAAGGTCCTGAAGGTGTCGCCTAAAAAAGTCCGGCGGATCTTAGCCAAGGCCGGAAAATCGAGGAAATGAGACTGGCTCAAGCCCCGCCATGCTCAATCTGACGGAAGATAACGTCAAGCAGCTTGCGCCCGCTGAGAGCGTGATTGACGCGCTCGGAGCTGCCTTCACGCGGGACTTCGCGCAAACTCTGCACATGCCAGTGCGGTCTTCGCTGCCCCTGCCCCATGGAGGCGTGCTTCTGGTCATGCCGGCATACGACAGCGCGCTCGGCGTGGCCGGAATCAAAACGGTCACCGTCACAAAACCGAGAGGCGTAGACGCGCATTACGACCTGCTCGATGCCGAGAGCGGCGCTGTGCTCGCGCGCATGGAAGCCAACTGGCTGACTGATTTGCGTACCGCGGCGACCTCAGCACTGGCAACCAGGCTGCTGGCACGGGATGACGCGCAGACGCTAGGAATATTCGGTACCGGACGACAAGCCGGAGGGCATATTGCGGTGCTGCGACGAGTGCGACGATTCACTCGCATTCTAGTCTGCGGGACCGATCCCGGAAAGACGCGCGAATTTTGTCGTGCGGCGAGCGAACGGGAAGGCCTTGACGTAGAGCCGACAAATGCTGAGATCTGCATTCGCCACTCGGATGTGGTGTGCACTTGTACTACTTCACAGGTTCCTGTCTTCAATGGCCGCTGGATCAGGCCGGGAACGCACCTCAATTTGGTGGGAGCGTTTCAGTCCGAATCGCGGGAAGTCGACGATGAAACGATCATGCGCTCGCGAGTTGTGGTGGATACCTATGCAGGAGCATTGGCCGAAGCTGGCGACCTGCTGATCCCATTGAGCAAGGGAATTGTCCAGAAAAGCCATATCGTTGCTGATCTCCATGAGGTTGCGAGCGGTCAAAAGCAAGTCCGTGCGGGGCAAGATGACATCACGCTGTTCAAGAGCGTAGGCTGTGCGCTGGAAGACCTGGTGACAGCGAAACTGATTTACGAACGAGCACGTGCATGAAGAAGAGCCACGACTTCGTGATAGTGGGCGCCGGCGTTTTTGGCGCCTGGATTGCCCGCTGCCTGCAGCAGAGCGGAGCGAGCGTAGTCCTGGTAGACGCATACGGTCCCGCGAACAGCCGTTCCAGTTCAGGCGGCGAAACGCGCGTCATACGCATGGGCTATGGCCCGGATGAACTCTACACGCGCATGGCCCAGCGCTCATTTCCCGCGTGGGAAGAACTGGAAGTACAGGTCGGCGCTGAGCTGATTCATCGAACCGGCGTCCTGTGGCTCAGCAATGACTCGGATGAATACACAACAGCCATGCAGGAAGTGTTTAGCCGAAATCAGATCCGTTGCGAACGGCTGGAGGCTGCGACCTTGCGGCAGAGCTACCCGCAATTGGCATTCGACGATGTCACCTGGGGGCTACTGGAACCCCAGAGTGGGCTGCTGATGGCCCGCCGGGCAGTGCAGTTATTGGTCTTTGATCTGGAAAAGTCTGGGATGTCTTTGCTTCACGCCAAAGTGCTTGCGCCCCACGCGAAGGGAAGGGTTGACGAACTACGCACCGAGAATGGCCAAGCAATTCCCGGTGGGCAGTTCATTTTTGCCGGCGGGCCATGGTTACCCAAACTCTTTCCCGAGTTGCTGAGCGATCGAATTTTTCCTTCCCGGCAGGAGGTGTTTTTTCTGGGAACGCCATCAGGCGACAGGAGCTTCCGGCCGCCGAATATGCCGGTCTGGCTCTATCACCGGCATCCCGATATTCCTTATGCGCTGCCCGATATCGAGGGCCGGGGGTTCAAGATTGCATTTGACCGCCACGGCCCCACGATAGATCCCGATAGCGAACAACGGCTGGTTGCACCCGAGTCCTTTGTGAACCTGCGTGAGTTTTTAGGTCGTCACATTCCGCGGCTCAAAGACGCGCCGATTCTGGAGACGCGCGTGTGTCAGTACGAAAACACCTGGAACGGCGACTTCCTCATCGACCGCCATCCTGGTTACGAGAACGTGTGGTTGGTCGGCGGCGGATCCGGTCATGGTTTCAAGCATGGACCCGCCATCGGCGAATACATGTGTGATCTGCTGCTTGGACGAGGCGTGGCAGAACCCCGGTTCTCTCTCGAGAGCAAAAAAAGCCGGCAGCAGCGCGCCATATTTTGAGCGCGCACCCACAATGTGGGGAAAAAGACACTGGCGTAGCGATTTGCATGGACGGCGGCTTTTTTCTTTGGCTAGAATCCGGAGCAGAACGAGCACTCATAGCCGGTTCTGCTGAGCGAATTTCATAAAGGAGCGTGAAGTTGAAACCATTTATTGTTGGACTGATCATCGGAATTCTCATTCCCGCTGCGGCTGCGTACTGTTATTTCCGCATGGGGTATGCACCCGTTGCGACCTCGTCCTCACCCATGCCATTTGAGAAAACAATGGCTCGCATGGCGCTGAAAGCTCGTATCGCCAAAGAGGCGCCTAAGAATTCTCCCCTCCAACCTACGGAAGATAACCTGACTGCGGGAGCCAGGGTTTACACGGACAACTGCGCTTTCTGCCATGGCTGGCCTGACCAGCCTGCGAGCAAGGCGGCAAAAGGCATGTTTCCTCTTCCTCCGCAATTGATGACCAAAGATGAGATGGTCACCGATGACCCGGTCGGCGTTACCTACTGGAAAGTAAAAAACGGAATTCGAATGACGGGAATGCCGGGATTTGGCGAGATGCTTTCCGACAACGAGATGTGGCAGGTGAGTGAAATGCTTGCGCACGCAGATAAGCTGCCTCCTGAAACTACGGCTGCCCTGCAAAAGCAACCCACGCCTCCGGCCCAGCAGCAGCCTGAAGCGCAACCGCAACCTGCAGGAACGAAGGGAAGGCTGACCAAGAAGAAGTAAGCGTTTGAATCAGCGCTATGAATAGCTCGAAAAGGGCTCGCGATTGAGCCCGCAGCCGGAGCTTTCGGCATCAGAGCACCCGTTGTAAAATAAGTAAGTCGCGGTTGCGGAAGGGCGGCGTCCTCGATTTCTGCCAGATGTTCCGCACCGTACCACCCAATGTGCCTGCTTTAGGGACAGCACACCTGCGGGGCCCCACGGGATCAATGAACAGGAGAGTATTAAGACAATGGCTAAGATCGCCAAAACGGCGGATCGCAAAAAGATGATGGACACCTCAAAGAGCACGGATTGCCCCAAGTGCGGCAAACCCACTCGCATCGTAAAGCGCGTGAAAGACCGGGAGCGGAACGTCCCCGGTGGCATCTTCATTTCGTGCTCGGCGTGTGAGTTCTACGAGAAGCTGTAAGCTGCTTGCGTGATTTTTGAGCGAAAATCGTCCGTCAGTGTAACCTCGGAACTCTGATCGGAATCAATACACAAGCAACTCAACCATCCAAAGAGGGAGTGCGATGAAGAAATTTTTCATGATGTTGTTCGTCGCCGTATCCATCAGTGCATTTGCCGCGGATAGCACGGTGAAAGGCTACCTGGTGGACTTGGCCTGCTCGGCGGAAGAAGGAGCCAAGCCTGGCTTCGGCGCCAAACACACCAAAGACTGCCTGCAGATGCCTGATTGCGTTAAGAGCGGTTATGGCGTGCTGACAGCGAATAAGAAAGTTGTGAAGTTCGACAAGGCAGGGAATGAAGAGGCTAAGAAGTTCATCGCCGATACGAAAAAAGCGAAGGACATTCGCGTGAACGTGACCGGAACGGTCAAGGGCGACACGATGACGGTCAGCAAAATTGAATTGCAACCCTAAGGCAGATCGGGCGAGTCACACCCGCAGGCCGCACTCGTTGCGGCCTCGATTTTTCTCAGACATCTCCGGTAAACTGCCAATTCATCTCTGTCCCCCATGGCCGCTTTGATCGAAAGCGACATCCCGGCGCGGCTTGATCGGCTGCCATGGAGCCGCTTTCATTGGTTAGTTGTAATAGCTCTGGGTATCACCTGGGTACTCGATGGCCTTGAAGTCACGCTGGCAGGAGCACTTGGCGCTGTCCTTAAACGTCCTGATGCGCTTGGCCTGAGCGACGCGCAGGTGGGGGCGAGCGCAACCTTTTATCTGCTGGGCGCGGTCATCGGCGCACTCGGGTTCGGCTACGCGACTGACCGCCTCGGGCGCAAGAAGCTATTTACCGTCACCCTCCTGCTTTACCTCAGCGCGACTGCTCTGACCGCGCTTTCCTGGAATTTCTTTTCCTATGCGCTGTTTCGCGCATTGACCGGCGCTGGAATTGGCGGCGAGTATTCCGCTATCAACTCCGCCATTGACGAGCTGATTCCCGCTCGCGTACGCGGACGCGTGGATCTGATCATCAATGGCAGTTTCTGGATTGGAGCGGCGATCGGAGCGGCAGCTTCCATCGGCCTACTCGATACTGGAATTCTTCCGATCGGCATCGCCTGGCGGCTGGCATTTGGCATTGGTACGGTTCTGGGCCTGATCATCATCTTTCTGCGACACGCGATTCCCGAAAGCCCACGATGGCTGATGATCCATGGGCGTGAAAGGGAAGCCGAAGCCGTTGTCGGCGGCATCGAGACGCGAATCATGTCACACACCCTGCCTCCGCCGCGAAACAGGATCCGCATTTGCCCTCGGACTCACACTCCTTTGCACGAGATCTGGCAGGCGATCTTCATTCGTCACCGCCGGCGTTCGCTGCTCGGGCTGGCGCTCATGAGTTCACAAGCTTTCTTCTATAACGCCATCTTTTTCACTTACGCGTTGGTGCTGGTGAAGTTCTATGCTCTCCCGGCGCAGAAGGTCGGGTTGTACCTTTTTCCGTTCGCGCTGGGGAACTTTTTTGGTCCGCTGCTGCTCGGCCACTGGTTTGACAGTGTCGGGCGAAAGCAGATGATCACCATCACGTACGCTCTATCTGGTGTGCTGCTCGCGGTTAGCGGCTGGCTGTTTCAGCAAGGCTTGCTTACGGCAACTACGCAGGCGCTTTGCTGGACGGTGATCTTCTTTGTGGCTTCAGCGGCAGCCAGCTCAGCTTACCTGACCGTGAGTGAGATCTTTCCTCTCGAAATCCGCGGGATGGCCATTGCAGTGTTCTACGCCGCCGGAACGTTTGTCGGCGGAGTGGCTGCGCCGTACATCTTTGGATTGCTGATCCAGACCGGATCGCGAACAGCGTTGCTCTGGGGCTACATGGCAGGGGCATTCTTCATGATCGGAGCGGCGGTTATTGAGGCGATAATCGGCATCAAAGCCGAACGCAAGGAGCTGGAGGAGATCACGGCGCCGCTGTCGGCGGTTGAAGAAAACGTGGCGGCGCGACGTTCCGTCCTGAATTGACCGCAAATTTCCGCCCTGCTACCTTTGTACGTTTGACTTGAGAGGCAGCCCCGCGCTCGTCCTGCCACTCCATTTAATTTCAGTCCTCTTTAAGGAAGAGCCTTATGCCCGTTTTTAAATTCAAGGGAGTCGACTTTCTCGAATTCGATGGTCTGCTCAGCGAAGACGAAAAACTGGTCCGGGACACGGCCCGCCGCTTTGTGGAAGAGAATGTTGTCCCGATTATCGAGCAGTGTAACCGCGAAGGCCGCTTTCCCCGGGAACTGGTCAAGACGATGGCTGAGTTGGGGTTCTTCGGGCCGAATCTTAAGGGCTACGGCTGCGCCGGAATGTCGAATATCGACTATGGGTTGATCAATCAGGAACTGGAGCGGGGAGACAGCGGCATCCGCTCTTTTTGTAGTGTGCAGTCATCCCTGGTCATGTATCCGATTTACGCCTATGGCAGTGAGGAACAGAAGCAGAAGTGGCTGCCTGCCATGGCGCGTGGCGAAAAGCTTGGCTGCTTCGGCCTGACTGAGCCGGATTTCGGCTCCAATCCCAGCGCCATGCGTACACGTGCAAAAAAGGTGGGAAAGGAATATGTCCTGAACGGCGAAAAGATGTGGATCACCTCCGGCAGCATCGCCGATGTGGCCGTGATCTGGGCTAAATCGGAGGAGCATAACAATCGCATTCGCGGCTTTCTGGTGGAGACTGACCGGCCCGGCTTCAAGGCAGATGACGTCCACGGCAAATGGTCATTACGCGCTTCTGTTACGTCCGGCCTCTCCTTGCAGGATGTGCGCGTTCCTGAAGAAAACATGCTGCCCGGTGCAGATGGCCTGAAAGGCCCGCTGGGCTGCCTGACCCAGGCTCGCTATGGCATTGCGTGGGGCGCGATTGGGGCGGCGATGTCCTGCTATGATACGGCGCTCAACTATGCCAAAATCCGCAAGCAGTTCCGAGACCAGCCAATTGCATCTCATCAACTGGTCCAGGAGAAGCTGGTCTGGATGGTTACAGAAATCACCAAGGCGCAGTTGCTCGCGCTCCAGGTAGGCCGGCTTAAGGATTCAGGCAAAGTCCAATACCAGCACGTCTCCATGGCCAAGCGGAACAACGTTTGGATGGCCCTGGAATGCGCACGGAAGGCGCGGGACATACTGGGCGGGAACGGCATTGCAGATGACTATCCCGTCATGCGCCACATGATGAACCTGGAATCGGTAAAAACGTACGAAGGTACCCATGACATTCACGCTCTGATCATCGGAGAAAGCATCACCGGATCGAGCGCATTTTGAGCAGCATAGGCATTTGATGTCGTTAAAGCCCTGCAAGTAAACCGGAGGTTCCCATGGCGACCCAGGTGATCAGCAAAGCGGAAGAGATAAAGAACATCGCCAACATGCTGGAGTTCGAACTGGCGCTGGAGTTCGTACGCGTGGTGGAGGAGGCTGCTATAGCCTCAGCCCATACCATGGGCCAGGGAGACCGCCACAGGGCCGATCAGGTGGCGACGGAAGCCATGCGCGCCACCATGGATAAAGTCCCAATGCGCGGGACCATTGTGATCGGCGAAGGCGAGCGCGACGAAGCTCCCATGCTCTACATTGGCGAGCAGGTGGGCGCAGGCTGGCAGGACGGCGCCAAATTCCCGCAGGTGGATATTGCGGTTGATCCTCTGGAGGGCACCAATCTTTGCGCTACCGGCTCACCGGGCGCCATTACGGTTCTGGCCGCCGCAGAAAAGGGCGGCTTGCTCAACGCTCCCGATTGCTACATGGAAAAGCTGGTGGTCGGCCCCTCATGTAAGAACGTGGTCGACCTGGATGCCCCAGTCGCAGACAACTTGAAGGCGATCGCCCGCGCTCTGAACCGCGACGTCGCCGATCTTGTTGTGGTTGTTCTGGAACGACCGCGCCACCAGAAACTTATAGAAGACATCCGCAGGGCGGGCGCCCGTATCCGGCTCATCGGCGACGGCGACCTTTCCGCTGGCATTGCGGCAGCCGTGATAGGGACTGGTGTTCATTGCGTCATGGGTAGCGGCGGCGCTCCAGAGGGCGTGATTACTGCCGCCGCCATGCGCTGCCTGAATGGTGAAATCCACGCGCGACTGATCATTGATACGCCAGAACTGGAAGAACGCATCAAGAAGATGGGTATCACTGACAAAAACAAGATCTACACTGCCAAAGATCTGGCTCCGGGCAAGCACCTGGTTTTTGCCGCAACCGGCGTCACAGATGGAGCGCTGATGAAGGGTGTCCGCTTCTTTGGCGAAGGCACACGCACTTCATCTATTGTCATGACCCGCAAAAGCAGTAAGGTCCGCTTTGTGGAGAGCATTCATCTGGCCAAGCGCCCGGATGTGAAAGTGCGGTTCGCGTAGCAGACAAAAGCCTGCCGCTGATTAGCGCTGATTTCGCGGATCAAAACCAGAAGAAAATCAGCGCAAATCAGTGAAATCAGCATCATCAGCGGTAAGGTTTGCTTATTTTGGCAATCTCGGCATCGGCGGCCAGTCCTTGGCTGCACCTTGAAAGAGATACTTGGCGTGTTCAAGTCTCTTCGTACCGTCATTCACGGCAAATTGCCGCGGATGCTGGCCCGGCCCCGGCTGTCCCCAAAGCGAGACACCCGCATAAGCCCCATCGCGGCGCAGAACGTAATAGAACATGCTGACGTAAGCCAGCTTGGTCATATCATTGTTATAGATGTGGGCAACTCGACGCAACGCGTCCATACCGGCTTCCTCCGGTGACATGCCGTGACGCATGTTCTCCACGATCGTATGAGCGCCCGCGACCTTAATATTTTCCTCCCCATTGCCGGTGGCGCCGGCCGCGCCTACCTCCTGATCGCAGTAGCAGCCCGCGCCGATGATGGGTGAGTCGCCGCAGCGGCCGGGAATCTTCCAGGCTAACCCGCTGGTGGTGGTCACGCTGGACATTTCGCCTTTTTCATTGAGCACGGAGCAATTGATCGTTCCCGTGGGCGGATAGAGAACCTTGTAGATGGCATCCCTACGGTCCTGCTCGGGAATGCCAAGGTCGGCAGCAGCGGCATACATCTTCTGAATCTGCCTGGGCTGTTGCTTAAGGACAGCGGTGTTCAAAGGCGCAGGCGGTTTCCATCCGGGATCACCCATGCCCGGACCCCACCAGTCTTGATTGGAGTGCGCCTCTTTCCAGAGCATCCAGATTTTGCGCGAATGCTCTGTCAGAAGGTTTTCCTTCGGGAAACCCATGTCCAGGCCGAACCGGGTAGCGCCTTCCCCCACCAGCATCACGTGACCGGTATGTTCCATGACGGCTTTCGCCACTGCGGAGGCGTTCTTAATATCGTGTAAGGCGCCCACTGCCCCGGCCCGTCGCGTGGGACCATGCATCAGGCAGGAGTCGAGCTCGACCACACCTTCCTCGTTCGGCAAGCCACCCAGACCGACACTGTCGTCATTGGGATCATCTTCCGGCCCGGAAACCACGGCCAGCGCTGCGTCCAAGGTGTCAGCACCCTGACGCAGCTTTTCATATCCACGATCTATGTAGTTATAACCGTTCGCGGCGCAAATGATGATGTTCTTTGGGTTCTGTGCTCGGGGAACCATTTTATAGGGCGACTGCGTTTGAATCGGCTGGTTTTGGCCTGTCGCCAATGCCGCCGACGTAACCGCCATTCCAGCAAGAAAATCTCTCCGTTTCATGAAGACCTCACTTTAGCTGGGCTTGAAAACTGAGAAGGATAACACTCGATGCGCGCGCGGGCTAGCTTCAGTTGTCTGTGATTAACACATCGTCATCAGAGAGCAGACGGATTACTGGGGAAGAATTCTGAACGAGACCTTGCCAGATTTGGCGAATGCAGTAGGTCTACGCTACTCGGCGAATTCCGCTTCGCATGGCCTCAGTGCTGACGCCATATACAAAGTGCGATGCCAGTCCGTACAGGTGTGAAGAAAGTGGATACTCGTCCGGCCTCTTCGAAAGGCCGAGCGCGGGAACCGATAACTCGTCAGCGATCAGGAACAGCGCGGTCCCAAACGCGGTTCCAAATCCCAGGCGAGCAGTCGGCAGGTACTCTGATAAGAGCCCATAGATTGCTCCGGAAAAGGTGCCGAATGCATAGTGCACAACCGGGCCTGCCTTCTTTTTTTCCTCACGGCTGAGTTCGCGCCCAAGGACAAATGATCCAATCTTCGCGGCCGCTTTCATGGTTGCGTCTTCGCTTTGCCCAGAGCTCTGCGCTTGTTCCTGGTGGCGGTTCTGCTGCTCATCGGCGCTACTCTGGAGCTTTTCTGACACTTTGCTCCACAGACCCTGGAACTGATTCATGGCCCAGGCTGCGAACAATCCGGCGGCAGCGCCTGCCAGGAGACCTCGTAATGGCTGTGCTTCACGATTAAATCTATTCGCCATGGGTCTTGTTCCTCAAGTGGCTTTGATGCCGTGGTAGGGCGCGGAGAAGCCGAACAGATGCATTGATGGAAGCCGCTCTTCGGCGTGCGGAGCACGGAAACGGAGAAGTTATCGAATCACGCGGTACGCCGGTTCCCGGGCAGCAGGCTCATGATCGCATCTTTGAACCGCTCACCCCAGGTAGCGGTCAGCGACCATGGGCTGGGCTGTCGCAAAATATGCAGGTCGCCGTCGAGACTCACGACGGTGTAATTTGTCCGGCCCTCGTCGTTACGCTTGAAGCGCAGTGTGAGCCGCGAGCCGCCGATCCGCAGATCTTCAACGGTTACATCCGGCAGCCAATCCGGCAGCCAGGGATCGAGGAAAAGCACGTTGAGCGGCGCATAAGGATACATTCCAAGCAGCGCCTGAAGGACGACGAACGGCACAGATGCTGACCACGCCTGCGGTGAGTCGGCTCGTTCGTACAAGCATGGGAAAGGATGTTCCCGGTCACGCGGATGGCCGCCGAAGACTTCCGGCAGGCGATCGTAGTCGAACAAAGTTGCCGCTTCAAACAGGACCCGCGCCAGTTGCCACATCTCCGGATGCTGCCCGTAGCGGGCCATTCCAAGGACGAAGCTGCCATTTTCCACCGGCCAGACAGTTCCGCGATGATAAGCAAATGGATTATAGGCAGGATGCTCGCTGGACAACGTCCGTATACCCCAGCCGGAGAACAGATCGGGCAGCAACATCCGCTGGATGACACGAGGTACAAACTCGTCCTCGAGAATGCCGGAAAGAACGCAGTGGCCGGGATCGGATGCAACCGTCTTTACCACGCGACCATCTTTATCAATCGCCATGGCGACATAGCCCACGTCGTCCATCCAGAAGCGCTCATTGAATCTTTTTTTCAGCTCTCGTGCTTCGTTGAAGAACCGCTTTGCGTGGTCCGTCTCATCCAGCCACCACAACGTCTCAGCAAAATGGAGCTTGGCTGCGTACATGAACGCCTGCATCTCACAGGTGCCCAGCGGATCCTGCACTTGGGAACCATCGGGATAGACAATAGCGTCGGAGGAGTCTTTCCATCCCTGATTTTTCATTCCCTGTTTCGAGCGCGTCGTGTATGTGTAAAACCCTTCTTCATTGCGGCTGTAGTTGTCCGCCCAGGCAAACGCCTCCAGAGCATGAGGAATGAATTGCCGGACAAATTCCTTTTCTCCCGTCCAGTGAAGCAGCTCGCTTGCACAGACCGCAAAGAGGGGAAGAGAACTGACTGTTCCGTAGTACAGAGCCTGCGGCGTGAAGTTCAGGACCGACAAGGGGTCGCTGTGCGACTCATGCAGCATGCGCCCCGGCTGAGCATCGCGCCAGTCATTCCTTTCATGCGCCTGAGTACTGGCGATGATGCTGAGGGCTCCTCGGGTCATGTCGTTGCTTAACAGCGAAGCCTGCCAGCCGCTGGCGAGCAGATCTCGTCCAAATACGGCCATGTAGGTGGGAATACCTGCCGCGGGTTTCCAGTTATGCTCTCCTTGGTCCAGATCAAACAATCGAAGAGCGCTCAGATCGAGCCGGGAACGATCGATTACTCTCTGCACGGCATGGGTCAGATCGGCGGCGCCAGTCGTGACGACGCGTGCCGCTTGATTCAGGAACCTCTCATTTTTGCGGCTATACTCGCCCATTGAGCCCGATAGGGCGTTGCATTCCATTTCAACCGGCAAGAGCTTGCCTTCCATCTCAGGCTGCCAGATCAGGCATGCCTTCCACGACTGTTGGGGGGCGAGTTTTATCTGGAAAGATATCTTTCGGCCGGCGTGTGATGGGCTGGAGTCGGCATGCAGGTGCAGAGTAACTGCACGGTGCAGGCGCGCCGTTCCCGTGTTGCCCTGATGATCAAATTGATGCTGGCTGTGGTAATCAAATTTCCACGTCCATCCTCCGGAGCTCGTTTTGGTCCACTGCTTCCTCAGCTTGCCTTTCTGCTGTCTCATCTTCTGGATTTCCCGGTGAGCGGCAAAATCGGCATCCACTTCCAGCTGAAGCAACACTGATGTGTGGATCTGCGTGTGGTTGGTGAGCTCTACGTCTTCATGAAGACCTTCACCCACCACGCGAGCGATCTTCAACTCGATGGTTTGCTGAAGGGGATTGCAGTCATGCGTTGGAGTGCGTTTGCAATTACGTGGGGCCTGGAAGTAATAACTGAGCCAACTGTGCTGCTCAACTGGAGACTGAGTACTGAGCTGAGGCTGCCGCCCATCGAGGGTCCAGCGGTAGCGGGACAACATGCGCGTGTCGTAGACGAAAAGTCCCTGTCGCGAGCTCTTGCCGGCAATCGTGCCCTGTAGATCTGTACCCAGAACGGTTCGTCCACGGCTGATAAATACAGCATTGGGCCGCGGCCGCAGCCGTATTCGCGATGCAGGAATCTGCGGATCCATATCGTATTTAGATGTTTTTGAGAATTGCCGAGTCGCCTTGCACCCGACACAGTCTACGTGATCTCAAGCGGCGCGGTCGCTGCGCTGCCGCTGTTTGAATTTCTTTTTTTGCCGGCGCCACAACAGATAGCCAAGCGTAAAAAGCCCGGCCGCGATGACCCAAGATACCTTTTCGAAGTAATCGATAAGGCTGGAGAATTCATTAGCAAAGGCATAGCCGGCCAGCGCGATCGCGGTGACCCAGGTGACTGCCCCGAGCGCATTGAAAAGGAGAAAGCGCTTCCATTCCATCCCCAGCACCCCGGCAAGAGGACCCGTGACGGTGCGCAGCCCAAAGATGAAGCGCGCGACGAAAACGGTGACACCGCCATGGCGTCGGATCTGGTCCTTGGCAGCTCCGATATCTTCATCATCCAGATGGAAGAGCTTCTTCATCCAGCGGATTAGACGTGAGCCCAATTTACGGCCCAGCAGAAAGCCCAGATTGTCTCCCATGATCGCCGCACCGGTCCCTGCGACTATGATCCATCCAAGCTGAAGCTGACTGGATTTGTGGGCCAGAAAGCTGGCGAACATCAGCGCTGTTTCACCAGGCAGCGGAAAGCCGGCGTTCTCGCCCAGCAGCGCTCCCAGCACAGCCCAGTACCCCCAGTGGAGCAGCGCATGGCGAACCATGTGATCGAGCCAATGCATTATGAGAAGACTTTCTTTTGCTTTGATGCAGGTCATGGGCGGGGTTGAGCCCGGGAGATAGCCCAGATGCCCAGCAGAGAACGAGCAATCTATTTTGATGCATCTCCGGTTGCGGTTGACTGCGGAGCAGAACCGCACGTTACCGGTTGACTCGCCGGCACGTAATTGAAGAACGTGTCGTCTTCCTGCTGCCGGTGCGAAAAGAGGAATAGCACCTTCGCCTTGGCTTTCATTGAGAAGCGTTTTGGCTGCCACACGCCGGGAGCAACCGGGATCTTCTCGAGCTTGAATTCCGTCCCCGGTTCCACGCGCGCCGCAAATCCGCCGATCGAGACTGGATGTACCACGTGCGCCTCCACCTTCACCCACTGGTAGGTTTGCTGATCAATCCACAGTGTCCCGTTCATGCCGGTGAGGACAGCGGCATCGCGATTTGGCGGTTTATAGCCTTTCTTGGGCACGGCATTTAGGACATAGACGCTGCGGCCGTCCAGTTCATCCTCTCCCGCCAGGGTGAAACGGAACGCTTTTGCCAGCTCCTCCATCAGGAGGTGGTCTCTTTTTCTGCCTCCCTCGTAAGCGGCAATTCTCCGCCTGCGTTCGTCGGGCGACTCGCGCTTCCGCTGAGAAACTACTTTCTGCAAGTCCTTAGCCTCGTCGGCCTGTTTATCAGGGCTCAGCGGCCGGTCATTCACGGCTACCAGATGTTCATAACGGGAGCCTTCGATCATCAATTCCTCATAAGTTCTGGTGCCGCTATCCACCTTTTTCTTTGCACAGTAGTCGAATTGCGGAGCCGCAGCCCAATCGCGCTGGTTGGCCTCGACCGAACGCTGAATCAGGATAGAGGGATCCATGCTGGTGGAAGCAGGCAGCCACCAGGACGCCAGAAACAAAATGAATGCAGTAGGTATCCGCATCGAAGGTGATCGTCTACCGGGGTTGGATGAACCGCTCCCGGACTGCGATGGCTATTCTGATCCTCTCTCACCGCGACAGAGGACGGCGGTGCGGAGAAGAACGGGGCACGTACCTGCGTTTCCAAGTTCCTAAGGTGGAGCGTGTTCGCAGTACATGCCCGCCCGGATGTTTACTTTCCGGCTTGTCAAACGCAAGATGAGTCTGCAGAATCAGTAAAACTTGCCGGCGATCCGTAATGGGCTCGGCATGTTTGTGGAAAGCGATGGCAACTACCACCCATACTACGGTCGTCAAGCCGGAAGGAATGCCGGCCGGCGATACGCTCGCGAGCAGCGCACGACGACTGGAATCGCTGGATGTTTTCCGTGGCCTGACCATTGCCGGCATGATCCTGGTCAATGATCCCGGCAGTGAGACTTTCTACTGGCCGCTTGGCCACGCCGACGAGTTGATGACCTCGCATCCGGCGGGCTGGTTTCCGGGCAAATGGTGGGTGCAGGCCAACGGGTGGACGCCGACGGACCTGATCTTTCCGTTCTTTCTGTTCATCGTCGGCGTATCCATGGTGTTCTCGTTTACCGCGCGGCGCGCACGTGGCGACTCGCGTCGCGAACTGATGAAACATGTGGTGCGGCGCAGCGCGCTGATCCTGTTGATTGGCTATGCCATTCGCATTCTGCCCTACGTTGACTTTGCCCACATGCGCTATCCCGGTGTGTTGCAGCGGATTGCTGTGGTGTATTTGTTCGCATCGGTGATTACGCTCTGGAGTGAGCGTCGCGGACGCATCCTGTGGATTGCCGGGCTTATTGCGGGATACTACGCCGTGCTGCGCTTCGTCCCTGTTCCGGGATGCGATCACGGCGCGTGGATGACGCAGCATTGTAGTCTGGCCGGATGGCTCGACCGCAAGATGATGCTGGGGCACCTTTATCGGCGGGATTTTGATCCTGAAGGCGTGCTCAGCACTTTTCCAGCAATTGCCACCGCGTTGCTGGGAACGCTTGCCGGAGAATTTCTGCGTGGCGCTGCAAGCCTCTCGCGCAAGCTGCGCGGTCTTGCGATTGCAGGAGTGGCGGGCGTGGCAGCCGGTTATGCCTGGCATCCGTGGTTCCCCATCTCGAAGCCACTGTGGACCAGTTCCTACGTGCTGTTCACCGCCGGGGCTGCATGCCTCACGCTGGCGCTCTGCTGGTGGCTGATCGAGATGCGTGGACGGCGCGGCTGGAGCAGGCCATTCCTGTGGCTCGGGTCAAACGCGATTCTCGCCTATGCGCTATCGACGTTTGTGGATAAATTGGGAATGATCATCAAAGTGCATGGCGGCATTACCGTGCAGAGTTGGATTTTTGCACATTGGTTTGCGCCGCTGGCTGATACGAAAGATGCGTCCCTGCTGTATGCGGTCTGTTACGTGGCGCTTTGGACGCTGATGGCCTGGGCGTTGTACAGGAAGAAGATTTTTGTGAAAGTGTGACAGTAATCGACGAACACTTTAGCCGCACCGAGTTTCGATTGCGGTGCCAATGTCCTTCCACACCATCCAATGCGGTTTCAGGTCTTCGGCTCCGTGCCGCGCATAGAATCGGCGAGCGACAACATTTGAAGGCTCCACGTCCACGCACACGTATCGCGCGTGATTCGCAATGAACCATTCGGCAAGACGGCGAAGCAATTCTGCCGCGATGCCGCGCCCGCGGCACTCGGCACGAACTGAGATCCACTCCAACTCGCCGTCACAACCGAAGCGCCTG
>DATNDP010000126.1:0-7650 GCA_035553195.1 Candidatus Acidiferrales bacterium | reverse complement strand
TTCGCGCGGCAGCGGCGATTTCAAATGAAGGTGCTGAACTGAGGCGAAAAGCGCTGCACGCTATGGAAGTTGAGCATCTTCATCACGGGTTGAGCGCAGAACGATTGCTGCAACTACTGCTGGATCACGCGAACTCGGATGTTGATCCGCTGGCGCTCCCGATGGAAGATGCTGACCGGCAACTGCTCGCGGCCGTCGTGATGCGGGAGGAGTCGCCCCTGGATTTGGACCTGCTGGAAGGCGCGCTGGAGGCATTGCGGCATCACTCGCAGGTTGCGCAGCGGGAGCTCGAGATCAAGCGCGGCATTGTGGAAGCTGAGCGCAAGAATGACGTCGCGGCGCTGGTGCGGCTCAAGCAGGAGAAGCTGGAGCTGGACAGGAAGCTGGCGGCCGGGCTGAAATAGCTGCAGGTTTTTGAAGCCTTTTTGACAATCCCTTTGTTTTCAAGCGCTTGGCTTTTCTCTGCGAAGCGCTTTCAATCTATCCTCAAGCAACGATGCCAGCTCATGTTCGGGCACGGCAGGAGATCGCAGCGGCTTAATCCCACTGTCCTACGCAAAAATATGGCTGCTGAGGGCATGGAGAGCGCGCGAAACCATCTAAGGTGCCAAGCATCTATATATTACGGGCGCTTCTATCTCGTTGATTTCGCGGCAGGCGGGCTGGGCGAGTGCTTTTCCTTCTTGGCAGGTTTGTGATAAGCTAAGTACCTTCGGGTCTTGCGCGCATTCCAGCCTACATCCGGCACGCAGCTACGCTTAAGGGATTCAAGCGTCAGGCCCGTTCCTGTCTTTTGACGCGAAATGTGGCTCAGTAACACTGAACAAAAAGGAATCGTGGTTTGGCTCTAGACGACAAATACGAAGACATCAAAAAGTTGATAGATGCCGGCAAAGAAAAGGGATATCTCACCTATGACCAGGTGAACGACCTGATCCCAGGCGATGTGCATTCGCCGGACGATCTCGACGATTTGCTGACCACCATTGGTACTCAGGGCATTGATGTCCTGGACGCAAAAGGACTGCCTTCTGAACAGAAGTTTGAAGACCTGGAAGAAGGCGAAGACGTTGAACTCGATTTGACCCCGGGCGCACTTGAGAAGACGAACGACCCGGTTCGCATGTACCTGCGCGAGATGGGCACTGTGCCGCTGCTCACGCGCGAAGGCGAAGTGGAAATCGCCAAGCGTATCGAGCGCGGCCAACTCCGCGTGCTCAAAGCGCTGTCTCGATCTCCCATCGTGATCCGTGAAATCCTCGCGCTCGGCGAGGACCTGAAGAAAGGTGTCCGCTCCATCAAAGAGCTGGTCGCCTTCGACGAAGAAGAAATCACCGACGAGATCGTGCAGGCGCGCCTGAAGGATTTTGTCGGTAAGATCGACGACATCGGCAAGCACCACAAAAAGGAAGTCCAGCTTCGCGAGAAGCTCGAGACCATCCCGCAGAAGAAAAAGCCCAAGGAGTACCGCCGCTGCCGCTGGCAGTTAGGACGCGCGCAGGTACAGGTTTCAGTCGGCATTCGCAACCTCAAGTTCACCAATCCTGAGCGCAAGCGCCTCATCGATCGCGTGAACAAGAGCGTCGATTCCATGCGCCAGCTCGATCGCCAGGTCAACAACCTGGAGAAGAAGATCGACGCCACGCGCGTTGAAGAGACCAAGCGCGAGTACCGCCGCATCCAGCGCCAGCACAAGCTCGAGCTGGAAAAGCAGGAGACTGATACCGGCGTTACCTACCAGGAGCTCAGGCGCACGCAGCGCGAGATCATCCAGGGGGACGTTGACGCTGAAGCCGCCAAGCGCGAACTCATTGAAGCCAACCTGCGCCTGGTCGTCTCGATCGCCAAAAAGTACACCAACCGCGGGCTGCAGTTCCTTGACCTGATCCAGGAAGGGAACATCGGCCTCATGAAAGCGGTGGACAAATTCGAGTATCGCCGCGGCTACAAATTCTCCACGTATGCAACGTGGTGGATCCGCCAGGCCATCACCCGTGCCATCGCCGATCAGGCCCGCACCATCCGCATCCCGGTGCACATGATCGAGACCATCAACAAGCTCATCCGCACCTCGCGCCAGCTGGTGCAGGAACTCGGCCGCGAGCCCACGTCGGAAGAGATCGCCAAGCGCATGGACATCCCGGTCGCCAAGGTCCGCAAGGTCCTCAAAATCGCGCAGGAGCCCATCTCGCTGGAGACGCCCATCGGCGAAGAAGAAGATTCGCATTTGGGCGACTTCATTGAAGATCGTTCCATGGTCTCGCCTGCCGAGGCCGTGATCAACGTGAACCTCAAAGACCAGACCGCGCAAGTGCTGCGCACGCTCACTCCGCGCGAGGAAAAGGTGATCAAGATGCGCTTCGGCCTGGAAGACGGCTCCGAGCACACGCTCGAAGAGGTCGGCCAGTCCTTCGCGGTCACCCGCGAACGCATCCGCCAGATCGAAGCCAAGGCCCTGCGCAAGCTGCGCCACCCATCGCGATCCAGGAAGTTGAAAGCCTTCATGGATGGGATCAGGGAGGCATAACTGCAGTTCCTTCGCTCCGCTCAGGATTTCGCCTGCGGGCTCAAACGCCCGCAGAACGGCTCAACATGGACGCATCCGCGAAGCGTAAACACTTACCGCTGATGAACGCGGATCAACACGGATTGAGGCGCTGCGCAAGCAGCGCCTTTTTTGTTTAAGGGCCTGCAAGGGCAGCGCCTTTTTTCTTAGGGCCTGTTCACCTCGTTCACCGCGTCCATCTTGCGGCCATGGCGTATCCGCATCCGCTCTGCCCACTCCATCCACTCTGCCCGCTCCATCCACTCTGTCCACCACATCCCCTCTGTCCACTCCATCCACTTTGCCATCGCGTCCACTCTGTCCACCGCGTCCATTCCGTCCACCTTGTCCACTCAACCCGCGCTCACTCACACGTACCGGCTCAGCTCAATCACCTCAATCCCCCGGCGTGGCGAGCAGCTGGTGGCCAGCAGATGGCGGCTGGCTGCCAGAGTTTCTCATCGTAGCGAACATTATACGAAGTTGTCAACAGTCTTCTGCTTTGTTTTGCGTAATTTCCCGCTGAACTAGTTGCATGAATCCGTGGAACTCATCGCAGCAGTTTTCGCCGCTCGTGTGTGTTCATCGAGCAGGGCCGCGGGCGTTCTTGCGGACGCGGTACAGGCGTTCCGTGAAGCCGCCTTCCCGCTCAAAAGCAGCCGCTAAAGTGGCCAGTTGCCGGTCAAGCAGGCTGCACGCCACTGCAATCAGAACCAGGGCGGCGTTGGCGGCCAGCTCCGGGTAGGTGGACTGAGTGGACGGTGTGGACTTTGTGGACTGAGTGGACGCCTGAGACTCCGTATTTGAGTTTTTAGAACTGGTTTGTCTCCGCAGCCTGCTTTGTGCGCTTTGTCCATCCAGTCCACTCAGTCCACTGAGTCCACTTTGTTCAGATTGTCCACGCTGGCGCTGGCACCATTGGGCCACCGCGTCCGCCGTGGTGCAGCGGGCGTCAATCAGGCTCTGCCGGCGCGGGTCTTGGCGGTCCCACAGCGCAAGGCCGCGCTGGCGCAGAAAATCTTCATAGTCCAGCCGCAGTTCTTCCAGGCTGGCGCGCGCTACGTTGGTCAGTTTGAATTCGGTTTTCTTTGAGGTGCCAGCCGCCTGGCTGCCTTCAGCTATGTTCTGCACTCCACTGCGCGCGGCCTGCACCATCTGATCGTGAGTGCGGCTGCGCTTCTCAATGTAGCGGTCACAGAAGCGGACAGTTACGTCATAGACGAGTTGCGCCACCTGAAAGCTCTTAAGCTTGCGGTAGCCACCATGGTTGGGGATGAGAGGTTCGTGGTCGGGCATTTCTGGAATGGGCCAGTGTATGTGAGCTGCGGAAAATTGCAAGCGAGATAGATCAGATTCAGGTGCTCGCCGCATCGTTCCATCTGTTCCAGGTCACCCCCTTCCACCGCGTCCGCTCCGTCCACCAATTCCGCTCCGTCCACCGCGCCCAGTCCGTCCACCGCATCCACTCTGTCTACCGCGCCCAGTCCGTCCACCGTGTCCACTCTGTCCACCCCGCGTCCACTCTGCCCACCGGCCCCAGTCCAAATTCGGGAACTGCCGCAGATCAAATGGAAACTTAACCTGATTCCCTGGCCATCCAATTACGCACGCACGTTTAGCCGAAGCAACGTAAGTCAAAGAAGTTTGCGTTTCAAGGGGGCCTGCCGATGGGATCCATATTCGTCCGAGCACTTTTTCTCTGTCTGGTCGCAATTCTGCCAATATTCGCGCAGCAAAGCTCGCCTTCCTCGACCGAATCGCAATCCAGCACTCAGCAGAGCACTGCCGCGCCCGATCAGTCGTCGCCTGATTCCAGGCAGCAGCCGGGCACTTCGCAGCAGCCGGACACTTCAACGCAGACGCAGACTCCAACCTATCGCGTCACTGTCGTCGAGCGTACGACGCAAGCTGTGAACTATCGGGATCGTGGCGGCACAACCCAGGTTGACATGCGCGGAACCAGCCTCGCGCCTCAAATCACCGGCGATGCCAAGGTAACCGGCCATACAGGCAGGCTTGCCATTGACAACAGCTTGCATCATCTCCCGCCGGCCAACGCTTTTGGCCCTGAATACCTGACGTACGTTCTGTGGGCGATCACCGCGGAAGGGCGTCCCGTGAACCTGGGGGAAATTATTCGCAATGGTGACGGCAATTCCCGCGTGCAAGTCACAACAGGTCTGCAGGAGTTTGGATTGATTGTCACTGCCGAGCCCTACTTCGCCGTATCGCGCCCCAGCGATCTTGTAGTGGCGGAAAACATCGTGCGCAATGAAACCCTGGGCGGAGTTCATCCCATCAGCGCTAAATTTGACCTCATACGCAAGGGGCAGTACACCCTGAACGTCACACCTGACCAGCTCCCCGCCACCAACGCTGACCCGCACGTTCCTTTGCAGTTGCTGGAGGCGGAGAACGCCATCGCCATAGCGGAAGCCGACGGTGCAGATCAATATGCCTCCGACACTATCCAGAAAGCCAAAGCCTTTCTGGCCCAGGGGCAGGACTACTACCGTCGCAAGCAGGGCATCACGCCCATTGGGGCGGTGGCACGCGCCGCCACCCAGTCCGCCGAAGATGCGCGCCTGTTGACGCTCGAAAAAAAGCAGCAGGAACAGGCTGCCGCCGAACGTCAGCGCGCCCGGGACCGCATTGCCCAGGCGCAATCGCAGGCAGAGCAGGAGGCAGCCAGAGCGCAGGAAGCCCGCGATCAGGCGCAGCGTGAAGCTGAACAGCGCGCCACCGCGGAACAGGAGCGTCAGGCTGCGGAACAGGCCCGCTTACAGGCTGAGCAGGCAGCACAACAGGCCGCACAGGACCGAGCCGCTGCTCAGCAGCAGCTCGCACAAGCCGAGCAGGCGCGCCAGAACGCCATCCAGCAGCAGCAAGCTTTGGCTCAACAGGCTGAGCAGGCGCGATTGCAGGCGCAACAAGCCGACCAAGCGCGGCTCCAGAGCGAGCAGCAGGCCGCACAGCAGCGGCAGCGGCTCCTTACTCAACTCAATCAGGTCTTGCAGACCCGGGACAGCGCTCGCGGACTGATCGTCAGCATGTCAGACGTGCTGTTTGATCTCAACAAGGCCACCCTGCGCAACGGAGCGCAGTTGCGCCTGGCCAAAGTGGCGGGAATCATCCTTGCCTACCCTGACCTTAAGCTCGAAATTGACGGTTTTACCGACAACACCGGAACACCGCAATACAACCAGACGCTTTCTGATAAACGCGCAGAGTCGGTCAAGAAATTCCTGGTGAGCCAGGGAGTTGCCCCTGATGCAGTCTCCACCAGAGGCTATGGTGAATCGAATCCCGTGGCTTCCAACGCCACTGCCTCCGGCCGGCAGATGAACCGTCGCGTGGAGTTGGTGGTAAGCGGCGCTGCTATTGGAGGAAGTGCCGCACCCGGAGCACCCGGCGCCCAGCAGCCAGTTGGCTCCGCCGCACCGAGCATTGGTTCATCGCAAGGAAATGGTTCAGCGCAAGGAACTGGGTCAGCGCAAGGAAATGGCTCAGCGCAAGGAACCGGGCCAGCGCAAGGAACTGGGTCAGCGCAAGGAACTCAGGGAAGCGCGCCTGTCCCGGCCGCTCCTGCAGCTTCCACCACCACGGCTCCTGCAGCTTCCACCACCACGGCAACACCGGCGCAGACTGGCTCTCAACCCAGTAACGTTCCCGCGTCGTCCAATCCCGCTCCTGCTCCGCCTCAAAATCAGCAGCCGGCAAATCAACAGCCCGGACAAAGCCCCCCGGCTACTCCTAATCCGACTCCACCGCCTGAGTAGGCCGCAAGACGGCTATCTCACGGTTATGCATATCACCAGGAGTGTTTCTAATCCAGCTCCGTCCATCCAGCCCACCGTGTCCGCTTCGTCCCTCTTTTCTGGTTAATCGCTATTTGCCATTTGCGAATTGCATGTTTCTGCTGCAAGGTGGAAAAGGAGTCAAAAAACAACAGAGTCCCGGAGGGGCGACACGGAAGTCCCCGCAGGGGACGCCACAACCTGTAGCCGGGGACGGAAGTCCCCGGTAGCAAAGAAAAGAGATTGCCTTCCTCACGCCTGTGGCCAGCGCGGAGGCGTCAGCGGGAGCGCCATCAAAACGCGCTAGCCGTAAGCGCCATCAGATTCGCTCAACGCGCGACGCGGCCGCGCCAAGAGCCTAGCGTAGAGACGCGGAATGCCGCGTCTCACATCCCGTCTTCAGTACCCTCATCGAACGTGTGCTTCCTTCGCACCCACGGCTCTCCCACTTTGGGGCGTTCGGCATACCAGCCCAGGGGCAGGTCGGCCAATTCAGCCAGGCTCGGGTCATGATCGATAAGGTGATGCAGGCAGGAGAGCAGCGGGCCGCCGCCGTCCGCCATGCTGTCGCCCAAAAATTGCCAGGCGCCGTCTTCGACATCATGTGAGACATAGGTGACAGGCTCAGTCCCGTTGTGGACAGTTTCGGAAAGAAATGCCTGCGTATGAGGATCGTCTGGAAATTTCCAGTTGAACAGGCTGCTTTTCGGATCAGTTGAAGCCCAGAAATCATTTTCGACCCTCGTCATCGGAGCTGTCGCTTGCATCAGCGGCTGCTCAAATTTTGTCTCAAACCCTTCGTCCTCCGGAAAGCGGTTCTTGAGGTCCGGGTACACCAGTTGCAGTACGGGAAAGTCGTCGCCCTCGTAATACCAGAGCGCCCAGCCCATCAGTTGCTTGATCCACCTGGGTTCCACCGGGCGGAACTCGCACTCAACCTCCCCAACCAGGTCGCGATGCCGGCCTTTCGTGAGATCAACGCCGGCCCGCAACAACTTCGCGGCTTCATTCAGCGCGCAGTGGGCTGTCTCCGGCAGCAGCCCAACGGTGATGATTTCCGGCTTGCCGCAGGTATCGAAAATGCCGATCGTGTACGCCCAGCCTAGGCCGTACTCGGTCCGCTTCACATTCACAACCGAGCAGCCATATTCCTCAATGTGCCCAATCGTGCGCTCGTCCTCTTTGGACAACTCACTTGCCCTGAACTGGCGCGTTCGCGCGGTCTCGAAATTTTTCCTGGAAGCACCCACCATGTCCACCCGATCTACTGCTGTCTGCTGGCTCCATACTCGCCGCCATCACCATACC
>DATNDP010000125.1:0-2632 GCA_035553195.1 Candidatus Acidiferrales bacterium | reverse complement strand
CCACAGGCACAGGCCGAGATGACATCGGTTCAACAAAACCTTGATCGCCTCTATCCTGAAACTGATCAGGGCTTGGGCGTCGATCTGGTGCCGCTCAAGTCGGCCATCGTCGGTAATATCTCGGCAACGCTCCTGCTCATGTTGGGTGCTGTCGCCGCCGTACTGCTGATTGCCTGCGCCAACGTTGCCAACCTTCTGCTTGCGCGCTCGGCAACGCGTATTCGCGAATTCACAATCCGCTCCGCGCTGGGAGCGGCCCGTTCGCGGATCGTGCGCCAGTTACTCACCGAAAGCATTCTTCTTTCCGTTGTTGGTGGTGTGGTGGGACTGGTGTTTGCAAAACTGGGAACAAAGGCGGTGCTGGCGATGCTTGCCGGAAGTCTGAACCGGACCGAGAACGTCACCCTGAACAACACCGTCCTCCTCTTTGCCCTGGGAATTTCCGTTGCGGTTGGAATTCTCTTCGGCCTGGCGCCTGCCTTCAAAAACATCGGCTCTGATCTGAACAGCGCCCTCAAAGAAGGAACCCGGGGAACCACGAGCGGGCGCCATCGCACACAGAACATTCTGGTGGTTGGCCAGATGGCTCTGAGCCTGGTGCTGCTGGCGGGAGCAACGCTGCTCTTCCGTACCATCCGCGACCTCTGGAAGACGGATCCTGGCTTTACAGCTCAGAATGTTCTCACTTTCAAGGTCGGCTCCTCTCCTTCAGCCACCACCATAGCTCAAATTCGCGGCGAATATCAGAACCTGATCCGGAGCATTCGCAGCATTCCAGGCGTGGAAACAGCAGATTCTACGAACGTGATCCCACTCAACCAGGTGAATGACTTTGCCCCATTCTGGCCTGGAACCCATGAGACCACTCCGGTTGCGGAAGCGCCGCGCGTTCTCATGTACTGGACTGGACCCGACTATATCGCCGCCTTGAAAATACCTCTCCTTCAGGGGCGCTACTTCACTGAACAGGACAGCACGAATTCAGAACAGGTTATCGTGATCGATAGTGTGCTGGCAGACAAGTACTTCCATGGCAAAAACCCGATCGGAGAAAGTATCACCATCAATCTTTGGGGGCCGGCGCGCATTGTCGGAATGGTCGGGCACATACGCCACTCCGGCCTTGGTGATCCTGTCGCCCTCACACAGGTCCAGGCTTATGCCCCTTTAGCGCAGTTCCCGGAGAAGTTCGTGCGTTCGGTCTATTCCGGGGTAACGTTCGTGGTGCGCACACCGCTTGATGTGGGATCAATCCTTCCCCAAATTGAAGCTGCCGTTTCCGGAAGAAACGGCGGGCGGCCAATCTACGAAGTCCACACTATGCAAGACATCATTGCCGATTCGATGACCTCGCAGCGCTTTCCCATGGTTCTCCTCAGCATATTCGCAGTTTTCGCGCTGTTGTTGGCGTCGCTCGGGACCTATTCCGTCATCTCGTATTCCACGGTGCAGCGAACCCCGGAAATCGGAATCCGCATGGCCCTGGGCGCCGAACGGCGCGATGTGTTTCAACTTGTGCTTAGGCAAGGGATCAGGCTCGCGATCATAGGCGTGATCATTGGAGGGCTGGCGGCTCTGCTCCTTGCGCGGCTACTCTCGAGCTTTTCCCATCTGCTGTACGGGGTGCGCGCCTGGGATCCGGTGACGTTAGGCGGCGTTTCTCTTCTGCTGGTGTGCGCGTCACTTCTGGCGTGTTACATCCCTGCGCGTCGCGCAACTCGTACCGACCCGATGATTGCATTGCGGCACGAATGATTTGCTTAGCGCGGACAATCAATCCATCGAGCTGCGGGCATCCAGCAGCTACTCTCAATCATCTGAGTCTCTGGTTTGTAAGAGAATATGGGAAAACCTTATCTCTCATCGGCATTGACTTGCGCCATGGTCGCGACGCTGTTCTGCGCGGCAGGCTGCGGAGGAAGCTCGCTCAGCAGCACTCGGCAGACTGGCGCCCAGCCAAACCCGTCGCCTACTGCGTCTCCCACGCCCGCTCCCAGCGCCACTCCTACGCCTCAACCCACGGCAACGCCCACTCCAACCCCTTCGGCCACTCCCACGCCCAGCCCTGCTCCCAGCGCTACCCCAACGCCCACGCCTGCCATTCCGGCAGTGGATCACGTTTTTCTGGTGATGGAAGAGAATCACGGTTTTAGCCAGGTGATCGGCAGCGCCGCCATGCCTTACTTCAACTCGCTGGCAGCGCAGCATGCTTTGGCCACGCAGTATTTCGCCAATGCGCATCCCTCCATCGGCAACTACTTCATGCTGACCACCGGGAATATTGAAACCAACGACGATGCGTTCGCCGGCACAATCGCTGACGACAACATGGTTCGCGCGCTGCTGTCATCCGGCAAGACTTGGAAGATTTACGCACAGAGCCTGCCCTCAATCGGCTACCTCGGGCCGGATGTGTATCCCTATTTGAGGCACCACAATCCGTTCTCTTTCTTTTCTGATGTGGTGAATTCCACGGTACAGACGGCCAACATCGTCCCATTTACGCAGCTCTCGGCCGATCTTACAGCCGGCGTAGTCCCAAATTTTGCGTTTCTGCTACCCAATGCCGAAAATGACGCGCACGACTGCCCGACTGGCGGGTCGCTTTGCCCGGACAGCGACAAACTTGCTG
>DATNDP010000124.1:0-8658 GCA_035553195.1 Candidatus Acidiferrales bacterium | reverse complement strand
GCCAAGCTAAGTGGTTTAGATTCCTAATTGAGGGGAGGGGGGATCTGGTGATCGGAAGATCGGGTGATCTGAAGAAAAAAAAGCCCAGGCATTGCTGCCCAGGCCTTCTGGTTAACTCAGTTAGTTAGAGCTTAGTCGCCCATCACTTCTTCTTTTTTCTCGTCCTTTTTCGGAGCGGCCGGGGCCGGAGCGATGGTGATGGACCCTAGCGGAACGAATCCACCTTCCGGTACGGGCTCTTTCAGAATGTGCTGGCGATAGAGTTTTTCCATGCGCGCGTGTTCGGCGTCGTTTTTGATCTTCTCGTCGCGGGCGCGGAGTTTCTCTTCACGGGCGGTCTTGGCGATGCCCTTATCGTCCAGCGTGGTGTTGCGTCCGGCATGAACGTGTTCTTCATTCAGGCGCAGCTTGTGGCCCTGATCGGTGAGTCCCACGGCTTTGCCGCCGGCAAAGATCTCATGGCGTCCGTGCTCTTCATACCACTTGGTGAGATTGGACGTCATGTGCATCTTCTCAATGATGTTGCGCCAGCCCACGCCGGTGTTATAGGCACAGAAGCTGATCTCGCCTTCCTGCGTGGCGTAAGGAATGATGCACTGCTCGGTGCGGCGGAAATCGTAGTTGTAAAGGTCCTGGAACCACATGCCGGCGATGAACAGGAAATTCCAGCGGTCCTGGCGGCGCCTCTTGATGTCTTCAATGCTGCGATCGCCTTTCACGCTGCCGTACTTCTTGTCCGCATCCCCGGTCGCGCTAAAAGTCTTGTCAAACTTCTTCAACAGATCGATGAGTTTGAAGTGTTTCGGGGCCTTGAACGGATCATAATTCTTGGCCAGCGCCAGCGCCATTCCCACAACGGAGAGGAAACGGCCGCGCCCGGCATCATTGATACGGGCAACGTCTTTGGCGATCTTATCGCCGTTGAGGAACGCGGTTACCGGCACGGCTTCCTTGGTTTCCTTGTCGATCATTACGGCCATCCCGACGCCGCAGTTCGGGTGGCATCCGCAACTCAACTGTCCCCAATCCGCGGCGGGGCCATGGATCAAATCAGCCCAATCAGAGAAGGTAGACATGAATGAGATTGGGAACCAGTCGCGCGCGGGCTCGCCCAGGCCGGTCTGGTTCTTCACGTCATGCGCCAGGTGGCTCAGCGTATAGCGTTGCGCCTGCCGGCGTTCATCGGTAATTTCTTCATCGCGACCGGTGAATGAAACCGGCTGGAAACTCAGGAAGCTGATCGTCTTCGGGTTGTCGAGTGCGAACTGGATGATGCGCCCCACCTGCTCGTTGTTGATTCCGTTCACAATGGTTGTGACGGGCACAATGTCTACTCCTGCTTCATGCAGGTTGTGGATTGCGCGCAGCTTCACGTCAAAGAGGTTCCCCACCTGGCGATGTGAGTTGGCTGCATTGCCGATGCCGTCAAACTGCAGGTAGGCGTAACGAAGGCCTGCTTCCGCCGCCTGACGAGAAAATTCAGGCGACTTCGCAAACTCAATTCCGTTCGTCGCCGCCTGTACCGAGTTGTATCCAACCTGGCGGGCGTAGCGGACCGCGTCAAGGAAATATGGCGAGAGCGTGGGCTCGCCGCCCGAGAACTGGACTGACATCTGCCGGCGCGGCTTGATGGAGATGGCGTTGTCCAGCATGGTCTTGATCTCATCCCACGTCAGCTCATGCACAAAGCCAACCTGGTTGGCGTCCATGAAGCATGGATCGCACATCATGTTGCAGCGGTTGGTGAGATCGATCGTCAGGACGGAACCGCGTCCGTGCTTTACCGTGCTGGTACCGTGATTGTGGAGCTTCTCGTCATTGTGCGCGCGAATGTCACGACCGGGAAAAACCTCTTCCAGATGACGGAAAAAGGTTGTGTCAATCGCCATCACGTCTTCAAAGTGGCCGTGGATGGGGCAGTCTTTCACCATCAGGATCTTTCCATCGCGCTCCACGATGGTCGCTTTGATTTCGCCGACTTTTTCGTTGAGCAGGACTTCATGCGGCAGCTTGCCGTCAATGATCTGCTGGCGAATTTCCGGCACGCACTTGGGGCACAGCGAGTCAGTGCTGCGCGGCCAGCCGAGAGGCGGCTTGGTCTTCTCCCACGATTTCAGCAGCGGCTTGTCCGACCACTTGGGGGTAAATGCCGGCGCAGGGTTGATCTGGTTGAGCCGGTCGAAAACAGCCCAGGCGCCTCGCGCCGCATACGTCAGGGCTTTTTCTGCATACTTAACAGGCTTGTGCATGGTGGTTTGCCTCTCCTTGAACGCCAGCTATCACTTGAAATTTGTGCAAGATCTTAATCCTTAATATCTTATTGCCCGCGGCGACAATGATTAAGAAGGATTCCCTGAACGGCTGCATTTCAGCGCTCAGCGGTTCCGCTGCGCATTAAATGGAGCCCTTCTTGAACGCCTAAGTCATTGGATCTAAAGAGACTAGGCCTTAAGTGCTTGCGAGCTTCCTTCTGCTATCATCGCCCTCGCAAGTGCTAGAATCGCAACTGGAAATGGAATCCATCCGCACCGGCTTGCGCAACATCATGGGCGAGCTCCTCCGGACCCGGCCGCCAGAGGAGGCAGCTCTGCTGGCCTGGCCTGTAGTGTGCGGCAAAGACGTGGCAGCACGCACGCGCGCAGCAAGCTTCGCCAACGGCTGCCTCACCATCGAGGTCTCCGATGCCACCTGGGCTGCGCAGTTGAAAAGCTTCAGCTCCAGTTACATCAACGGATTTCAAGCCCTGCTCGGTCCGATGGTGAAGGAAGTGAAGTTCAAAATCAGCCGTTAGCACTTAGCTCTTAGCCTTTAGCCCTGCGCGGTTCCTTCCGCAAAGCTGAGGCTAACGGCTAGTGGCTAAGGACTCATTTCATGATTACCGACAAAGATGTCTCTTACGTCGCCGACCTGGCCAACCTGGAACTTACTCCGGAAGAGCGCGAGCGCATGGTCAAAGACCTGGGTTCCATTCTCAGCTATATCGAGCGGTTGAACGAGCTGGACACTTCCAGCGTTGCTCCTATGGCCCAGGTTTTCACCGGTAGCGAAGCTGCAGGTCCGGCGAAGAACGCGGCCGCCCAAGCGTGGCGAGAAGACGTTCTCGCCGCCTGCCTGCCGCATGATGAAGCGCTGCGGAATGCGCCGGTGAAGGACAAAGATTTTTTCAAAGTGCCGAAGGTGATTGAAAGATGATTTTCACCCATGGACCATTTTTCACCACGGAGGCACGGAGACACGGAGAACTTCTAAAATCTTCCCCGGCGAGTGAGCCGAGAGTTCCAGTCCTCGAACATCACCGGTTCACTCCAGGAAGAGGCACGTCGCGTATCTATGCGGTCCCGACAAATCCTCTGTTTTGCTTTCTCCGTGCCTCGGTGTCTCCGTGGTGAGATTTTTCTGATGGATCTCAGCGCGCTCACCGTCGCCTCCACCATCACCGCCATAGCGGAAAAGCAATTCACCGCGACATGGTTGGTTGAGGAGTTCTACCGCAAGATCGAGACTGAAGATGGCAGCATTCACGCCTACCTCACTCTATGCGAACAGCGCGCCTTTGCGCAGGCAAAGCGTATTGATGAACAAGTGGCCAAAGGCGATCCTCTCCCCCTGCTCGCGGGCGTGCCAATCGCAATCAAAGACGTAATGGTTACCCGCGGCGTGCGTTCGACCGCGGGCTCGAAGATACTAGACAATTTCATTCCGCCGTATGACTGCACGACCGTGGCCCGGCTTGAGGCGGCGGGTGCAATCATCCTGGGCAAGACCAATTGCGATGAGTTCGCGATGGGATCATCGAATGAGAATTCCGCCTATGGCCCCGTGCGCAATCCGCGCGATACCACGCGCGTTCCTGGAGGCTCCAGCGGCGGGTCGGCGGCAGCGGTCGCAGCAGGCACCGCAGTTGCTTCTCTCGGGTCGGATACCGGCGGATCCATCCGCCAGCCGGCATCGTTCTGCGGAGTTGTGGGCCTGATGCCGACCTATGGCCGTGTTTCCCGTTATGGGCTGATTGCCTTTGCTTCTTCGCTCGACCACATTGGGCCATTTACCAAAACAGTGAAAGATGCTGCAATCCTCTTGGGCGCAATCGCCGGGCGCGATCCAATGGATTCAACCTCGGCCGATGTTCCTGTGCCGGAATATGTGCGAGAAATTGGAAAGCCGGTTCGCGGGATGAGACTGGGCGTTCCCGGCGAATATTTTGGCGAAGGAGTTGACCGCGAAGTTCGCGCCGCGATCGAAGCTGCCATCCAGCTTCTTGCTCAAGCCGGGGCGGAGATCGTGCCCATCTCTCTGCCGCACACCACATATGCCGTTCCCACGTATTACGTGATCGCCACCGCGGAAGCCTCGGCCAACCTGGCCCGCTACGACGGCGTGCGCTACGGATACCGCTCGTCCAACACCCGCACCCTGGCTGACATGTACCGCAAGACGCGCGATGAGGGCTTCGGAGCTGAGGTGAAGCGCCGCATCATGCTGGGAACGTACGTGCTCAGCTCGGGCTACTACGATGCCTACTACCTCAAAGCGCAGAAGGTCCGTACACTCCTGGCCCGCGATTTCCAAACCGCATTCGCAAACGTCGACGCCATTGTCACTCCCACGGCGCCCACACCGGCGTTCAAGCTGGGTGAAAAAGTAGACGATCCTCTCTCCATGTATCTTGCCGACATCTACACGGTTACGGCCGATCTCGCTGGCATCCCCGGAATCAGTGTGCCCTGCGGAGAGACAAAATCAGGCCTGCCCATTGGATTGCAGATCCTCGGCAGGCACTTTGATGAGGGAACGATTCTGCGGGTAGCGCATGTGGTGGAGCATGGGCTTTCCGCCCCTAGCTAGCGTCTGACCGTTCAAGCGACCCTTTTATCTCGACTCCCGAGCTTTATCTGAAATCGCGAGCGGAGCTCTTTCTGAATTTCGAAGCGTAGCGAGGGATCCCTACTGCCACGAGCAAAATACCGGCACACACACTCACCCGGGGTCTGCCGGCTTTTTGCCTGTCCTGAGTAGGTCTTGGATATAGGGATCTCTCTTCCTTCGAGATTAACCCTTTCCTAACCGCTCCCCCCAAATCCAGTCTAAGGTATTTGAATGCAGGTAACCGATGCAGCCGTGGTGGCACAGGTGCTGGCCGGCGACAGGGACGCGTTTCGTGTCCTGGTGGAGCGGCATTCGCGCAGCCTCTATCACCTGGTGTATCGCATGACCGGCAGTTCCGCAGACACTGAAGAGATTGTGCAGGACACGTTGCTGCGCGCTTTCAAGGGGCTGGAGAAATTTGAGCTTCGTTCAAATTTCGGAACATGGATCTATCGGATCGCTACCAATCGCACGCTTGATTTTCTGAAGTCAAAAAAGATGAGTGATACACAGGCATATCGCATCGCAGAAGATCCCGACCCCGACGACAGCCGGGAGATACAACTTGCGGCCACGGCTCCCGGCCCTGACCGGATGGTGATCAGCGAGCAGATGAAAAGCAGGATGGCGCAGGCACTTTCCCTGCTCACACCGGCGGAACGTGTCGCGTTCACCATGCGGCACATGGAAGGCCGCTCCATTGGCGAGATCAGCAAGACTCTGAACCTGAAAACCAGCGCAGCCAAGAACAGCGTGTTTCGGGCTGTGCACAAACTGCGGCAGCAGCTTGAGCCGTTTGCGAGTCCCGCAAAATGAAACACCTGAGTGAAGAAGAGATCGTGTTGCATTACTACGGCGACGCCGACGACGAAATGAAAGTCCGGCAGCATCTGGCAGAGTGCTCTGCCTGCCGCGCAGAGTTCGACCGGCTTCACTCCTTACTTGGCAGGGTGGCGCCGGTCGAAGTCCCTGAGCCCGGCTCGTTTTTTGAAGAGAAGATGTGGCTCAACATCCGCGACCGCCTGCCTGAAAAGGCCGTTCCGGCGAAGCCGCTCTGGGCTGCGGGGAAGTGGGCGTTAGCCGGAGTCATGGCCATGCTGCTGGTGGGCGCGTTTCTGGCAGGCAGGTTCTGGCCGGGGCGGTCACCTCAAGTGGTGCAGGTCAATACGCCGGCAGCCGACCCGCAGCGCGTTGTTCTTGTGGCAGTTGGGGACCACCTGGAACGCTCGCAGATGCTGCTGGTGGAAATCATGAATGCCAGTGACAAGAGCGTGCTTGACGAAGGCACGCAGCTGCAGGCGCGCGACCTGCTGAATACGAATCGCCTTTACCGCGTGAGCGCGCAGCAGGCAGGCGATCCCCGGATAGCCCACTTGCTTGATCAGCTTGGCCGTGTACTGGCGGAAGTTGCCAACGCTCCTTCCCAGGTCTCAGACAACGACCTGCGCGATATCCGAGCGCGCATTCAGTCTGACGGGCTGTTATTCAAAGTAAGAGTTGTCGGCTCCGAAGTAAATTCCAGAGTGCGCCGGCTGGAGCAAAATTCTCCTGCCGCCGCCGAACAGAGGCTATAACTAAATGACTCGCAAATCGTTTCTTTCGTTCGTTCTTTTCTTCATCTCGCTTCCGCTGCTGTCAACTTTCGGCCACGCACAAACCGCAAACCCGTCTTCCAACCTGTTTGATCCGCAGGCAGCCGCTGCTCCTTCCCGCGAAGATCAGCTCTACAGCGCGGGCACCTCAGCTCTCGACAGCGGCAACTACGATGATGCCGTCAGAAAATTCGACGAGGCTGCCGGCTTGCACGGCCGCAAGGCTGATGCCGCTCTTTACTGGAAGGCCTACGCTCTCAACAAGACCGGCAACAAGCCGGCTGCTCAGGCCACCATCGCCGACTTGCGCAAGAGCTATCCACAAAGCAGGTGGCTGCGTGATGCGGGCGCTCTTGAACTGGAGATGAAGGGAGCGCCAGCCAATCCGGAGGCGATTTCGGATGAAGAGCTGAAGCTGCTGGCTCTGCAATCGCTGATGAACGCCGATCCTGATAAGGCCGTGCCCATCCTGGACAAGATCATCCATGGAAACGATTCGCCCAAACTGAAGGACAAGGCGCTGTTTGTACTCTCGCAGAGCGGGTCCGACAAAGCGCAGCAGATTTTGCTCTCGCTGGCAAAAGCCAACAATAACCCTGAGCTGCAAAAGCGCGCAATTCACTATATAGGAATGGGAGGTAGCCGCAACAACGGCACCTTGAGGGAGATCTACAAAGGGACGACAGACGTCTCCATCAAGAAGGCAGTCTTCCAGGGCTGGCTCATGTCTGGCGACAAGGAAGATGTGCTGGCCGTGGCCCGCACTGAGCAATCGCCCGAACTGCGCAAAGAAGCGATCCGCTATCTGGGAATGATGGGTGGACGAAGTGAGCTGCGCGAGATGTACAAGAATTCTCCGGACGCCGGCACACGCGAAGCGGTAATTCACGGCATGTTGATGGCGGGCGATTCGCAGGGCCTTATCGAAATTACCAATACCGAGAAGGACCCGGAACTGTTGGATAAAGCCATTAATACGCTGGGCATGGTTGGCGGCGAGGATAGCCTGAGCGCGCTGACGAACATCTACAACACCCACAATGACATTGCCACAAAAAAGCGGGTGATCAATGCCATGTTCCTCCACGGGGCAGCGCACGAGATGGTGGCGATGGCGCGCAAAGAGACTAACCCGGAACTGAAAAGGACATGGATCCAGAAGCTCTCAGTAATGAGCTCTCCGGAAATAACCGAGTACATGACGGAAATCCTTAACAAATAGGAGATGGACCATGAAAGGGCAACGAGCACTCATTCTAATATCGTTTTGGTTCGTGGTTCTGTCATGTGCGGCATGGGCGCAGAAACCGAACGTCACCAATGCAAAGATCACTGAACTTTCCGCCGCGCAGGGACTCAAACAGGCCATTGCGCCCATCCTGTCGCAACAGCAGGGGCCGCTGTGGATCGGCTATAAGATTCCGGCAGATGCGAAAGAACGCAGCATGTGCTGTTGGAATTCACTCTCGGATGCGAAGGCCTCGGGCAAGAGCTGCTGCCTTGGCTGTCGCATGGATTCGGACGGTGGCAGCAGCTTCAGCGGGACTGATTCCAACTGCACTCCGCCGGAACCGGTGCCGTACGCGTTTGTCCTGCTGCGCGCGGAAGATAAGCAGATCAGCAAGGTGCGCGTGTTCAGCGCCGATTGTCCTCTCGACTTTGCCGGCCTTCCCCTCTATTGGCTGCACGATGTCAAACCAGGAGAAAGCATCGCCCTGCTGATGGGCATGGTATCACCCGCCGATTCAGACCGCGATGATGATAAGAAGCTGACCAACCAGGCCGTCATGGCCATCGCGATGCACGATGTATCAGCAGCCGACCAGACTCTTGAGAAGTTGATCCAGCCAAACCAACCGGGACGTCTGCGCGAGAAAGTTGCCTTCTGGGCAGGAGTGGAACGCGGTAAAGCTGGTTATGTCCTGCTGCACAAATACGTAGTCAACGATCAGGATGACCGTTTTCGTGAAAAAGGAACCTTCGCACTCTCACAGAGCCACGAACCCGGAGCCATTCAGGACCTGATCGGGATGGCACGGCACGATGTGAGCTCGCGAGTTCGCGGGCAGGCAATTTTCTGGCTGGCGCAAATCGGCGGTCGTAAGGAAGCCGCACAGATCACTGATGCAATTGAGAACGATCCCGATACGGAAGTAAAGAAGCGCGCCGTTTTCGCGCTTTCGCAACTCCATGACGGCGA
>DATNDP010000123.1:0-25341 GCA_035553195.1 Candidatus Acidiferrales bacterium | reverse complement strand
ACCGCATTCCGCATGATGGCCTGCACGTACTCGCGCGTCTCAGTGAAGGGGATGGATTCCACAAACTCTTCCACGCTCTTGAAATTTCCATCCTTACGCCACTGGTCCACGCGGTCCTCGCCGGCGTTGTAGGCAGCCAGCGCGTATTCCACCTGGCCGTCATAGTGATCCACCATGTGTTTGAAGTAGCGTGTCCCGAGCTGAAGATTGATGTTGGGAGTGAGCAACTGGTCGGTGGAGAAATGACGGATCTTCAGCTCCTTCGCCGTGCCCTTTCCGACACCCGGGAGCAGTTGCATCAAGCCCATCGCGTTGGCGGGCGAGATGGCTGCCGGATTGAATTCCGACTCCTGCCGAATGAGCGATGCCACCAGGTAGGGATCCAGGTGGTTTTTTTCGGCGTCGCGCTTCAATTCGTCCCAGTAGGGGCGCGGGAAGAGACCTTCCCAGACCGGGCGTGGGATCTGGCTGATCTCTGCGGCAAAATATCCCGGCACCGCGCGCTTAAGCGCCTCAATGGCTTTGATATAGCTGCCCGAGTCGCCGAAGATGTCCGCGAGTGCCTTCGCCATCCAAGGCGGCGTTCCCGAAGCTGAGTCTTGCAGCTCTTTGACAGCAAAGTCATAGAGCGCTGCATTCGCCAGTAATTGCGCTTTCTGCACACCGACGTTATCAGCCGGAACCTCCCACGATTGCGGCGGCGCGGGCGGAGCCGGCAGCTTGTCCAGCACATCAGGATCGCCCACATCTTCCACGCCGATCTTCCCCAGGCGATCCCGTGCCAGATTGGCGTAATAGTAGTAGCGGTAGTTGTCTGAAAGCTTCTCGTAATAGGCGCGAGCCAGCGGTTTATCGCCTTCCTCTTCAGCGATCCGCCCACGCCAGTAAATGGCCGCCGAAACCTCCGCCGACGAGGGATACAAGCTGAGCTGTTCCTCCAGCAGCCGCTTGGCATCATCCTTCTTGTCCATGCGATAAGTCAGCCATGCAGTCTTCCAGTGCGCGTATGGCGAGAAGCGGCCATTCTGTTGCCGTTCGAAAATCTCGGCGTAAAACTTTGCTCCCGTCTCAAAGTCATTCTTGAGCATGTACATGTTGCCTGAAGAGAGCAAAGCCTGCTGGAACCATGAGCTATCGGGCGCCAGGGTGCGCAGTTGCGAGACGTAATCATCGTGCTTGTCTTTGTCGTCTTTATCGCGTGCGATTTCCGCCAGGAAGTACAGCGCCTGCGCTTTCGCCACCGCTGGCGTTTGCTGGTTCTGAAGAATGGTCTCAAAGAGCCGTTCAGCGTCATCCCGCTTGCGTCCGCGATAAAGCGCGGTGGCAAACTGGGTCTGCACAAACGGCATTTTTTCCGGCGGGGCCTGCTCCGCCAACGGACTCAATTCGCTCACTGCGTCCGCATAGCGCCTCGCCCTCATCAGCAGCTCAGCCCGCATATAGTGCTGCTCGAAGGTTCCCGATGGCGGGTCCTCGCCGCGGCTGCGCAGCACCGTCGCGGCCAAAGGAGCCGGATCGCTGGCCGGCATCTCAAAGTAAATGCGGCGCAACGTCTCCGCGGCCTTGTCCTTCATGCCTCCAGCGTAATAAGCCTGAGCCAGCGCGAATTCTGTGTCGGCTGAAACCGGCGTCCGATGCTTCTCAAAAAACGCAATCGCCTGTTCGGCTTTGCCGCTTGCCACCAGAGCGTTGCCGTAGAGCAGATTGGCATCATGCAGGTGGATGGAGTCAGGATATTTCTGCTCGAAGCCGTCCAGCACCTTCAGCACCTCGGCGGTATTGGCTTCTCCCTGCCATGCGCTGGCGCGCAGCCAGTCCAGATAGTCGCCCAGCATGGGACGCAACGGCTCAGCATGGTTCCAGGCCGTGCGGGCCTTGGCAAAGTCCTTGTCCAGATAGTGCGCATAGCCCAGGACGAGCCATGCCAATGGCGCCGCGTCATCTTTGCGGTGCCGATGCGCGTATTCTTCCACGCCGGAATATGCCTGGGGCGAGCGATTCTCAAGCAACTGCTGCGCCATTGGCTTGAGGTCGGTCGAAGCGACAAAAGCCCGCTTGATATGCCGCAGGCGCGCCTTTTCCGCGGCTGACAACACGTGCTTCTTGCGCCGGGAAGGCTTCTGTTTTTTTCTTTTCTTTGAACTGTGCGATGATTTCGCAGCTTGCGCTGTCTGCGAAGTTGCTTTTTCAGTCTGCGCGCACGGAAAGACGGGCGCCATCAACAGCGCCACAATGAGAAGATTTAAAAACCGTCGAACTGCCACAAATTTCCCGATCAGCGCGGAAAGCCGTCGCCCATCAGGGAAACGTCGTTGTCCGCAAGAATGCGTACTAATTCCTGGTTAAAGTAATCCGCCGCAGAGGCCACGCTTCCGCCGTAGCGCTTGTCATACGTGGCGCGGCTCTTTTCAATGTCTTCACGCAACCGCGTGTAAAGGTCCTGGTTCTTCTTGCCCTGAGCCACCTTTGCCTGGTTATAGAGCATGATTTCTTCCACCAGGAGTTTGGCAAAGCGCTTGGCTTTCTTGTGCAGCTCGGGGTCTTCGCCCGCGGGATGGGCCGCTGCGGCTGCGGCTGCAGGTGCTGGGGCCGCCGGCGCTGGTGTCGGAGAGGCGACAGGCACGCTCGCGACTGCGGCTGCCCGCTCCGGCTCGGGCATCATTGTGCCCGCTCCGCTAGATTCAGGCCTCCGCGTTCCCACTTCCAGCCACAGTGCGGCAAAACGAGTGAGTATGCTCAGGGCTGAGGCATCAAACCTGCCGTTCGCTTCCGTTCCTCCGTCCGCGTAAATCAAGGCAGGGACTTTGTCCTTCACCACCAGCGGCAGGACCAGGCATTCGTCCCGGGCAGGCGCTTTTGTGAGCTTGAAGAACCCGGCGTCGAACTCGCGTGCCGCGCCTGACGCAGGAACGCGTCCGCTCACCGCTTCCGCTACCAGACCCTTTTCGGCAGGCAGGCTGGCATTTTTGAGCGCCTCGTTGTCATCGAATCCGATGCTTTGCCATGCATTAATAACGCCGGATTTCATCACAAACAACGCGGCGCGCGCCGCAAACTGCGAGCTGCCCTCCAGCAGTTGCCTTAGAATTTCCGCTTGCGATCCCGCGTCCTGGATGGCGGTGGCTGCTGCGCTCAACAATGCCGTCGGCGAGCTGCCATCACTCCCCGCGGACTCGAACGCCTCTGCCACTCGAGCAGCCATTTGCTGCCGCAGCCCGGGTAAGGCAGCTTCCAACACTTCAGTTACGGTCTTTTCGATAATGGACCGGGTCTCAGACGAACGCGCCATTTTTCACTTTTTTTTCGTACTTACCCGCGATTATATGTTGTATCGCACTGCTGTCAATCTGTGAGGTTACTGAAGTGAGCACCTCTAGTATCTTAGTAGTGACCCGGCCGGCTGCGTCAGACCGGCCAGATGCTCTCTCACCCGCCCTGAGGAGGGACGCTCAATGAAACCCAGGTTCCGGATGCTGGTTCCGCTTGTGCTGGCTTGTTTCGTCCTGTTGCAGGGGCAAACTCGCCGCAAGGCAGCTTCATCCTCGACAGCCAAACCGAATGTCGCCGAAACCATTCAACACCTCGAAGATGAGCTGCGAATCGCCACCATGAAGGGCGACGCAGGCTGGTTTGACCAGTATCTGGCGGAAGGCTATGCCGAAATCGACGCCGATGGGAAGATCAGCAGTCGAACCGAAGTGATCCAGTTCTATCGCACCAGCCAGCCTGAGTACGACTCCTGGAACCTGAGTGAAGGGACAGCCCGCACCTACAATGGTGATGTTGTAATTCTCACCGGCAAACTTGATGTCACGGGCAGCGTGCACGGTCAACCGATCAAAGGCCCGTTCCGCTACACTCACGTCTGGGTCAGGCAGGGACCGCAGTGGCAATTGGCCATGCAGCAAGCCACCCGCATTCCGGGATAGCTCCAGAGGCCCTTATTCCACCACCAGTTTTGCCGCCATATCATCGTGATGCGGCCCGCAAATGACGCCGCACTTGACGCCAAATTCGCCCTTCACGGTTGGAGTGAAATTGATGGCCGTGGTCTTGCCCGGTTGCACCGCCTCCTTGATGCCGAGTTCTGGAACGTCGAAGCCGTGCTGGACGTCTGCGGTCGTCACATCCAGTTCCACCGGTTGGCCGGCTTTCACCCGGATTACGGAAGGCTCAAAGCTGTACTTCTTCATGACTACGTTGATGTGCTGCGCTGGCTTGCCGCTTTGCTGGCATCCTGCCATCAGCAAAAGGAAACATAAAAGAGAGCAAAAGGAAAAGATCAGCTTCATAAGGGAATCAGAGCGGTAGTGCCTCAAAAAGTTACACCGCTGCTCGTTTTCTGAACACCAGTTTTTTTGCTTAATTGGCCTTTTTCAGGCTTGAGAACATAGTAAATTAATTGAGTCGGAGTTCCATGGTCACCATCCAAAAGAAAGCGGTGGAAGGTGTTACTGACGAAATGGCTCTGGTCCACGCCGCCAAACGCGGGGACTTGGAAGCCTTCAGTCAGTTGGTCAACCGTTACGACCGTAACATCTTCCGCATCGCGCAGCACATAACGCACAACGAGGAAGACGCCCAGGACGTAGTCCAGGATGCTTTTCTCAAGGCGTACCAGAATCTTGAACAGTTTCAGGAGAACTCCAAGTTCTACACCTGGCTGGTGAGGATCGCGGTAAACGAAGCGTTAATGAAGTTGCGCAAGCGCCGCACGGACCGCACCGTTTCGCTTGATGAAGATGTGGAGACGGAGGAGGGGTCCATGCCGCGCGAGGTGGCGGACTGGTCTCCCAATCCGGAGCAGCTTTACGGGCAATCGGAGTTGGGCGATATACTCAAGAAAACCATTCAGGGCCTCCCCCCGGGCTTTCGGACGGTTTTCGTGCTGCGCGACGTTGAAGGGCTTTCCACGGAGGAAACAGCAGAAATGCTGGGTTTAAGTGTACCGGCGGTCAAATCCAGGCTCTTGCGAGCCCGCCTGCAACTTCGGGAACGTCTGGCACGTTATTTCAAGTCGAAACGGGACGGAGACGGGCACCAGTGAAATGCAATGATTTTCTCAAGGAGCTGTCCGATTACCTGGACGGCAAGATCACTGAAGGTCTTAAGGCTGAACTTGATGAGCACCTGCATTGGTGCCACGAATGCCATGTGGTTCTGAACACCACCAAAAAGACCATTGAAATCTACCGCGATAACCAGATCTACGAGCTTCCTGACCCCCTCCGAACCCGCCTTCACGACGCCATCATGAGCAAATGCCGTAACGCCAAACAGCACAAAAAGGACGTTTAGATCGGCTTATCCCACCAGCATACCTTTTGTTTTCATGAGTTTGCACCAGCATCTATTTTCCTGCTTTGCCTGTGAACCTTTTCCGGCAGCTCTGAATCTAAAGGTTTGTGAGTACGATAGGGGCATGACTTTTATGTACTAATGGCCATGTCCTATGGTACAATCCGCCTGAGTAGCAGCTAGGGCTTCGCTGGCGGAAGTCTCGAAGGTCCCTGATGGGGTGGTGAATTATGGCGAGTCTTTTTGACGTGCTGTTTGGGTGTCATCACAAGAACTTCAGCTTTCCCATTACCAAAAAGCCCGGACAACGGTTGTCTCCTGTGGCTTCCGTTACGGGAACATACGTTGCGTGTCTCGATTGCGGCAAGGAATTTCCTTACGATTGGCGTGAAATGAAAGTGCTTGAGTCCGTGCCTAAGCAATTCAAGAGCATGGCTGCCAGCGCGACCGCTGAATCGTTTGGCAAATAAGGGAAAGCCTTCGGGTTCCGGCGCAAATAGGCCCAGCCTGCCGGAATAGCAAGGTTTCCCATCCGGGTCACAAGATCAATCGCCTGCAAGCGTTTTGGTGACCTACAAGCTCTTGGAATGAGCCGCTCTCCGCAAAGCCGCTTCGGCCTTTGCGCCCGGGAGCGGCAATTGTTTTTTGCCTTCCCAATAGCGCCTGGTTTCTGCATCCTGGAATTAAAACGAACAGGCGGCCGGAAGGCCGCCTGGTAGTGTTTACGCCCCGCTCCGCTAATTGTTGTCGCGCCGGTGGAGCGTCGGACGATCATCATCTTTCTTGTCGCCATCCTTGTCCTTGGATGTATTTGCCGTACGCCGCAAAGTCGGCTTGTTGGGATTGTTCTGATCGTCGACTTTGTGGCGGTTTTCAATTGCGGCCAGACGGGCTTTCACGTCATTAAACTCAGACGTAGTCTCAATGTACTGGTCCCGCGGGGGCAGGATTTTGGCTATCTCTTCCTGCGTTTTCTCAATTCGGTCCGGAGTCTGCGGGTGCGTGGCGAAGGCCTTCGAGAGCGAACCCGGTTTCTTCTTCTCCTGCGCCTGGATCTTCTCGAAGAAGTTCACAAATTCGTTGGGATCGTACCCGGATTTGTACATGTACTGTACGCCGAAGTAATCAGCCTCGGCTTCAAAGCCGCGCGAGAACTTCAGGAACGTCATAGGCAGGCCAATGCCGGCGACCTCCCGTGCCGCATAGCCGATGCCGCCGCCCACAAAAATCAGTGGAATCGACATGATGTTGGCAATGTCTGCGCGCGTCTGGCCGCGGGTGCCGTGCCGCAGCGCTACGTGGGCAATCTCGTGTGCCATAACACCGGCCAATTCCGCCTCGTTATCTGCGGCAAGAATCAGCCCTGAGTTCACATAGAAGAATCCGCCCGGCAACGCCATGGCGTTGATTTCATCCGAATCAACGACCTTGATGGTAAACGGTACCTTTGCGTCGGAGTTCCGCACCAGGTTCTGTCCAATGCGATTGACGTATTCGGTGACGACCGGGTCGGTGATGAACTTCATGCTCTGTTCGATCTGCTGCGCGTACATCTTGCCGACCTTGATGTCCGTTTCCGTCGAATACCAATCGAGCCCGCCGACGTGCCGGTTTCCGATGGCGTCCACGTCATCCTTACCGCCGTCGTGCTTGTATTTCTTGTCTTTCTTATCTTTGTCCTTATCCTTCTTGTCTTTCTTATCGCTTGCCTGGACCTGGTCAGTCTGGTCATTCGCGCTCTGGTCTTGTGCGACCGGCTGGCTTTGATCGCTCGCAGGCTGCTGTGCCTGGGCCTGAGTCTGCGACGACGGCTGATCCTTTTGTTGGTCGTTCTGTGCGGCTGCACAAACAGACAGGCTTAAAACTGCCATGATGGAGGAAAGCAGCAAAGCACGGAATTTCATAGGCACACTCCTGCTCGAAACGGCTCGGCGGCAGTAATCGATAGCTTCATTATACCGCTCGTCCATTGCACTTCCTTATTGGATTTTCTCCGTGATGGGTTTGATGCACGAGTTTCGTTCGTTGGTTAGCAGCAGCACTCTCGGGAAGCGGTAAAGTTCTGTAAAGAAAAGAGATTCCGTCCAGCGCGCACCCTTGAAACACCGCTTTCACGCTCGTCTTGTGATCAAATGCAGGATCTCTACTCGCTTGGCTCGCCACTCGCCTTTTCCATCCTGTTCGGCGGTGATGCGGACTTCCTGGCCAACTTCAAGGCATCGCATGTCGCATTGGTGCTGCTGGCTGGCAGGGACTTCATTTCCGAAGACGATGACGGCGTGCGCCACCTCTACGCGTCTGAGGATGTGATTTCGGCCCTGCACAAAGATCCATCCGCTCTGTCGCGGCACGGAGTTTGGAGGTTCCACCACCTTGCCTTGGAACATGCCTTCCACAGCCGATGCCGATAGACATGAGAGCACCACACTGAACAGCAGTACCCTGGCCCAGCCGCGCTTCATAGTGAATCTGATGCCGTGTGTCTCAACGGCGGTGTTTCCATCAATCGTAATATTCCAGGCCCAGATGGGTGATCAACGGCTCGCCGCGCAGGTGGCGTAACGTATTTTTCAGCTTGATCAATTGGATGAACAGATCATGCTCCGGATAAAGGCCGGGAGCTGTCATGGGCGACTTCAAATAAAAGCTGAGCCATTCCTGTATTCCGATCCCACGCAGGTGCTCACTGCGCTGCGCCAGATCGAGGAAGAGCACCAGGTCAAGCGCGATGGGCGCCGCCAGGATGGAGTCGCGGCACAGGAAGTCCACCTTGATTTGCATGGGATATCCCAGCCAGCCAAAGATGTCGATGTTGTCCCAGCCCTCTTTATTATCACCGCGCGGCGGATAATAGTTGATGCGAACCTTGTGATAAAAGTCTTTGTAAAGCTGGGGGTACAACGATGGCTGGAGGATCTGCTCCAGCACTGAGAGCTTGGATTCTTCTTTGGTCTTGAACGAGCCCGGATCGTCCAGCACCTCACCATCGCGATTCCCAAGAATATTGGTGGAAAACCAGCCGTTCAGCCCCAACATGCGGGCTTTAAATCCGGGCGCCAGAATGGTCTTCATCAGTGTCTGACCGGTTTTAAAGTCCTTGCCCGCGATGGGAGCATTGTTTTTGCGAGACAGTTCCATCATCGCCGGAATATCCACCGTCAGGTTCGGCGCGCCGTTGGCGAACGGGACGCCTTCAGACAGTGCTGCGTAGGCGTAGATCATCGATGGTGCGATGTTCTCGTCGTTTTTCTCGAGGCCCTTCTCAAACGCCTTAACTGACGAATGCACCTCCCCGCGCTCCAGGAAGATCTCCGTGGATCCACACCAGATCATGATCAGGCGGTCCGCTCCAGACTTCTTTTTGAAATCGCGTATGTCGTCGCGCAACTGCTCCGCCAAGTCGCGCTTGCTCTTACCCTTTTTCACGTGCTTGCCGTCGAGCTTCTTGACGTAGTTGCGGTCAAACACCGCTTTCCTCGGCTGGATCGACTTCAAGAAAGGCTTGATCTGGTTCAGCAGGTCTTTTTCGAGCACAGCCGCATGCGCTGCGGATTCATAGGCATCTTCTTCAAAAATGTCCCAGCCGGTGAACACAATGTCATTGAGGCCAGCCAATGGAACGAATTCTTTGATCTTGGGCGACCGCCCGTCCGTGCGCTTCCCCAGGCGAATCGTGCCCATCTGAGTCAACGACCCGATCGGCTCGGCGATGCCCTTCCGCACTGCCTCCACCCCCGCCATGAACGTCGTTGCCACCGCCCCCATGCCGGGAATCATCACGCCCAGCTTGCCGCGCGCGGGAGCGATCTTGGTTGCCTGTGAGCTTGCCTGTGATGCCGTGTCAGACTTTGCCATTTGAATTGGAGACCATCCTGAAAGAAAAATATCAGTGCAGGCTGAAACCATGGGAGGCTTCAGCGTTCTACGACGAATGCCAATGTGAGTGCAAACTGATTATCTTCTCGCATTGCGCGAGTGTTTGTAAACCTAAGACTGTGCCGCAGCCGTCATGCGGTTCTTCCAGTGCGAGCGGACAAACCAAGCTACTGCAGCCAAGATGAGCACGATGATCAGCAGATCAAGCCGGTGCAGCCACTGCCGCAAGCGCGGATCTTTATCCCACCGCTCGCCCAACTTCATGCCGATCCATGCGAGGAGAAAGCACCACGGCCACGATCCTGCAAAAGTGTAGATGTGGAAACGCACACGCGGCATGCGCGCTATGCCCGCCGGCAAGGCGATAAATGTCCGGACCACCGGCAGCAGTCGCGCAATGAAAACCGCCGCCGCGCCAAATCGCAGGAAGAACCGGTCCGCCAGATCCAGATCATGGCGGCTGATCCACACATAGCCTCCGTACTTCTCGACGAGGGGACGCCCGCCATAGCAGCCGATCTCATAGGCAATCACCGAACCCACATTGCATCCGATGGCCCCGGCTGTTGCTGCCCAGAAAAGACTAAAATGTCCCGTGTAGGCCAGGTATCCGGCAAACGGCATGATGATTTCCGATGGCAGAGGAATACAGGCTGACTCAATCGCCATCAGGGCGACCACACCTGGATATCCAGTACTGGAGATCACGCCGATGATGATCCGTGCCAGTACGGCGACAATCTTTTCTGTCATTGATCGGGAGTGCTTTCCGCTTGTCTTAGAATTCCTGCGAGTCCTGGGTGAAGGTGTATCCGGGCAGGGTCATGCCGTTGTCCTGGCGAGCGACTTTGACGCGAATACTCTCTGATTCAGGAGCGCTCACGTTTGCCGGCCGCAACATGGCGTACTGGGTGAAAACTTCGCTGTAAACCTTTGTGACAAGGAAGTTTGCGCCATTCTCGTTATTGCGCCAAATCTGCCCCGCTTGCACTTGCTTGACCATATTGAAAAGATTAAACAGGCGCGCGCGCCGCGGTCAAATTCCGTTGGTCACTGCGGCAGTTTCCCGTCGCACAACTGCTCCAGGCCGGAAGCGGGGACGCGTACTCCGACGAAGAATTTCCCAAACAGAGCGTAAACCGCGCTGACCTCATCAAAGCGCATCTCGTAGATGAGCTTCTTGAAGATCAGCGGATCGTCGGCAAACAGGTCCACGCCCCATTCCCAGTCGTCAAAGCCGATCGATCCCGTGATGATCTGCTTCACCGTTCCGGCGTATCGTCGGCCGACCAGTCCGTGTTCTTCCATCTGGCGCTGCCGCTCTTCAATGGGCAAGCTGTACCAGTTCTTGTCCTCACCGCGGCGTCGATCCATAGGATAGAAACAGATATACCGCGCCGGAGGAATTTGCGGGAACAGGCGCGGCTGCATCGCTTCGGTTTGCCGCTTGATGGTATCCGCGATTGCCGCGTCCCACTCCGGCGTATGCGGTTCAATGCCCCTCTCGCGCAGGCTGCGAAAGAGCTTCACTGACGATTCATACAAACCGAGTTCCACCACGGAGAGATAAGACGTTATCAGCTCCAGATAATCGCTCAACTTGAGCCGGGCGAGTTCCAGTTCCGCCTGCTTAAGTTGATCAAAACTGTTGCGAAAGTGGACCAGCAGCAGATCGCCCTTGGCCAGCATGGAAAATACTGCGGTCTGCCCGTTCACGTCGTGCTCCATCTTTTCCAGCACGGAGGCTGCTTCGCGGGTGATCTCGTGGCGCTGCGCGTCCGTGAGCTTGCGCCATTCCGCCCAGCGGAAACGGAACATCTGGTGAAGTACGCTGGAACCCTCAAGCGTAATGGGGACGCCATAGAGTTCCTGGCTGGTGGAAGTTATCGCAGGCTTGCTAGTGGTGGCCATCTCCGGTGCTTCGTCCTCTCGACTTGTGATTGTAAGCCCAGTGCTTTAGATTTTCTGCTATGCCTCTCACGCAAAGCAAGCCGCGCAAGCCATCAGGCAAGAGTCCGCGTGCTCCAAAGATAGAGCCCAAAGCAGCCAAACCGGCAAAGAACGGCTATAACCCGGTCGAGCCAAAGCGTGTGAGCGAGATCCTCAAGAGGCTGGACAAGCGTTATCCCGGTGTGACCTGTGCTCTGCATCACAAAAACGCCTGGGAACTGCTGGTGGCCACCATTCTTTCGGCGCAATGCACTGACGTGCGCGTGAATATGACCACGCCGGAGCTGTTCAGGAAGTATCCGACACCGCAGGACTTCGCCATGCTCAACCCAGAGCAACTTGAGCCTGACATTCGCTCCACAGGCTTTTTTCGCAACAAATCCAAATCCCTCGTCGGTGCAGCCAAAGGTGTGGTTGAAGAATTCCATGGTCGGGTTCCCGATTCAATGGAAGAGCTGCTTACTCTGCCCGGTGTCGCTCGCAAAACTGCAAATGTGGTTCTCGGCACCTGGTTCAAGAAAGCCGTGGGCGTGGTGGTGGACACGCACGTGCAGCGCATTTCGCGTCGCCTGGAGCTGACCCGCAGCAACGAGCCGAAAGAAATCGAACAAGACCTGATGAAAGTGCTGCCGCAGGAGAAATGGATCGAGTTCTCTCATCAGATCATCCATCACGGCCGCGCGTTGTGCATCGCGCGTAAACCGAAGTGCGCCGAATGCCCGCTCGAAGATATTTGCCACGCGGCGGATAAGACGTGGACAACGGTAGAAATTCACAAGAGCGCGAAGCCGTGATTTGAATTGCCACAAATACCAAAATTGCCAGAGTTCAAAGCAATACCTCTGAACAGCTATGCATGGGGAGACCTGGGCATTGCATTTACGGAATCTTCGTGTGGAGACACGACATGTCGCATCTCACTGCCTCCACATCGGAAAAGAAATTTCAAACTACAACAGTCATGATTCTTAAACGCTACTTTGCAATATTCCTGCTCGTGCCAATCGCCGCCCTGGCACAAGCGCCAGCATCCTCTCCGCGGGTCATCACTGATCCCATGCAGATCACATCACAGAGCAAACTGGACGTGCAGCCGCTCAGCATTGAGAAGCTTTACCTCACGCATGCCATCGGCGAAAGCACGTGGTCGCCGGACGGGAAGCAGGTCGCATTCATCAGCAACATCTCCGGTCGCAGGAACATATGGCTCGTTCCCTCGGACGGCGGCTGGCCAACCCAGCTCACCGTGAGCGATCAGCGGCAGACCGCGCCGGCGTGGTCGCCAACAGGGCGTTGGATTGCCTACGGCTCTGACAAGGGCGGCAACGAGCAATGGGATATCTTTCTTGTCTCGCCGTCCAATGGTCAGGTCATTAACCTGACCAACACGCCGGAAATTTCAGAGGAGAACTTTGCCTGGTCGCCGAACGGGGAAAAACTGGTGTATAGCGTGAAGCCCAAGGAAGCGCCGAATTACGAAATTGATGTGATCGAGGTGCTGACGAAAAAAGTCACACATATCACCAGCAACACGCCGCAGAATTTGAGCAACTTGGGCGCCATCTGGTCGAAGGACGGCCAGTGGATAGTTTTCACGCAGGCGGACGCGGCGGGAAAGAATTCCAACATCTTCATCGCCAACGCAAGCACCGGAAAGGCCACGAACCTCACGCGTCACGAAGGAGAGGAAACTTTTTCCGCTTCGGATATCTCGCCGGACGGCAAAACCGTCCTCATCACTTCGAACGCTGAGAACGCCCATGACAACGCCGGCCTGCTTGATGTTGCGACCAAAAAGATCACATGGCTTACGAACGAGCGCTGGCAGGTTACCTCCGGCAGCTTTTCTCCGAATGGAAAGGATGTCACATGGACTGAGAACCAGGATGGGAACGTCAACATCTTCCTTGATGATTTAGCTTCCCATCACAGTCAGAACTTGCCGTTGGTAGAAGGCCTGAATACGTTCGCCGGATCGGACACCGCTTTCACGCGCGATGGCTCACGCCTGCTCTTCAACCACGACGGACCTGACGCTCCCAACGATCTCTGGGTTTACGACTTTGCCGCCCGAAAGCCGCGCCAGCTCACGCATTCCTTGCTGGCCGGCATCCGCAATGACAGCATGGTGCAACCCTTCCTGGTGCACTATCCCAGCACAGACAAAAAGTGGCTCATCTCAGCCTTTGTCTACGTGCCTTTTAACGCTGAGCGCAATGGTAAGAATGCCGCGGTGGTACTCATACATGGCGGTCCCACTGCGCAGACGGTCAACAGCTTCAACCGAAACGTGCAGTACCTCGCGAACCAGGGCTACTTCGTGATCGCGCCCAATTATCGTGGGTCAAGTGGCTACGGTAAGGAGTTTGAAGATGCTGATCGTTTTGATATGGGCGGCGGCGACCTTCAGGATGTGATCGCTGGGGCCGACTGGCTCGCCACAACTGGCTATGTGGACGCCAAGAAGATCGCGGTGATGGGCGGAAGTTACGGCGGATATCTCAGCATGATGGCGGTAACAAAAGTCCCGGAGCGTTGGGCCGCCGGCATCCCGATTGTGCCGTTCGTCAACTGGTTCACCGAAATCGAAAATGAAGACCCGCTGCTGCAGCACTATGACAAAGCCACCATGGGCGATCCCATGAAAGACAAGGCGCGCCTTGAGGAGCGCTCACCCATCAACTTTGTCGACCAGATTAAAGCGCCATTGCTCGTCCTGGCCGGCGGCAACGATCCGCGCTGTCCGCGTACCGAGGCCGAGCAGGTGGCCAGCGCGGTGAAAAAGCACGGGGGCGTAGTTGACCTGAAGGTTTACGAGAACGAGGGCCACGGCTTCGCCAAGCTGGAAAATCAGATTGACGCGATCACACGAATTGCCGACTTTCTTAAGAAGTATGACCCGCCGGAGAAGTGCGGATGCAATGTGTATGAGTAGCAGCTAGCAATTGGCAGCTAGCTCTTCTGAAACCCCGAGCGGAGCGGACTGAACAAGAAGGAGCTACTTCAGCCCCAGCCTCTCGAGCAACTGCTGCGCGGCTATCTTGTGTACATGTTCTGTAATAGCGAGAACCAAACCTTGCACGGTGTACTCGCGGGCTTCTATTGTGGGAGGAAAGCCTGCTGAGCGAAGCGTGTTGCTGGTTACCGGGCCAATGGACGCAAGACAGATTTTGCCCAATATCTCCTGGCGGCCATTCCCGAGCAGGCTGAGAAAATTCGTGGCCGTGGATGAACTGGTGAACGTGACTATATCCGGCCGGCGAGTCTGGCTGGCGAACAGCTTCTGCAACTTTGATTGCGCGGCGGCCGGGATTTCGGTTTCGTAGGCCTCCACCACATCCAGAAGCACGCCGGCTTTTTTCAACTCGTCGGGGAGCACGTCACGCGCGACCTTGGCACGCGCCAGCAGTGCGCGCTTCCCTTCCGTCCTGCCGCGCAGGCTTTCGACAACGGATTCGGCCACATATTTGTCTGGCGTCACTGCAACTTTGAGTCCTTGGGCTTCAATCGCTTTCTTTGTCGCCGGACCAATCGCGGCAATCTCGAGATGCTCGAGCTCTCGTGGGCTCATGCGCAACTTTTTGAGACGCGCGAAGAGCGCATCCACGCCGTTCACGCTGGTAAGAATCAGCCAGTCGTAATCTTTGATTTCATTGAGAGCGGAATCGAGCGGCTCATAACTGCTGGGCGGTTTGATCTCGATGGTTGGAACTTCAACTACTTCTGCGCCCAGGTCGCGCAACGGCGCTGCCAGACCGCCAGATTGTTTGCTGGCTCGCGTCGTCAAGATGCGCCAGCCCAGCAGCGGCTGATAGCCAGTCGGCTCTGTGATGTCCTCGCTCATGGCTGACGCGGCACCGCAACTTCTGCTCCGTATACGTCGTTCAGGATCTTGTCTGCGCCGCGTGCGAGCAGCCTCTGGGCTGTTTCGCGACCCAACTCCGCCGGATCGCTTCCCAGCGCCCACTCTCGCAGGATCTCACTGCCATCGGGCCGGCCGACCATTGCTCTTAAGTGCAGAACGCCATCGCGTCTTTCGGCGAATGCGCCAATCGGCACCTGGCAGCCGCCGCCCAATCCGCCCAGCACGGCCCGCTCGCATTCAATGGCGGAGCGGGTTTCGGCATCATCGAGAAAAGCCAGATGCTTCGCCATCTCAGGATCATCACTGCGCGTCTCAATCGCCAGCGCGCCCTGCCCTGCCGCCGGGCACATGACTTCCGGCTCAATGCGAGAGCGCACGTGCTTTTCCAATCCCAGCCGCTTCACCCCGGCCGAGGCGAGAATGATGGCGTCGTATTCGCCGGATTCGAGCTTTCGCAGCCGCGTGTCCACGTTGCCGCGCAACGGGATGACCTCAACATCCGCACGTAGCGCCTTGAGCTGGCACTGCCGTCGCAGACTGCTGGTGCCCACCTTGGCGAAACGCGGAAGCTCCTCAAGCCGCGTGTAGTTCACGGAAACGAATGCATCCCGGGGATCCTCACGCTTCATTATCACCGCGAGACTGAACTGCGACTCGAGTTCCGTAGGCACATCTTTGAGGCTGTGCACCGCGAGATCGATACGTCCGTCGGCGAGCGCTTCTTCGATCTCCTTGGTGAACATTCCTTTCGTGCCAACCTTCGCCAGCGCGACGTCCTGAATCTTATCGCCCGTGGTTTTGATAATTTCAATTTCTGCCGAGTGCCCCTGCTGCCGCAGCAGTCCGGCAATGTGATTTGCCTGCCATAGCGCCAGTTGGGAGCCGCGCGACCCGATGCGAAGATTCGCCATCAGCTTTTGGGCTTCCCGTTGTTCAGATTAAAGAGCTTGCGGACCATCTCCTGGATAGTCGCGGCCTCTGGCTCGCCAGCAGACGATTTGAGCGTGGTAATCGGCGTGTGCAGCAGCTTGTTGATGATGCCGCGCGTCATGGCTTCAATCGCCGCTTCCTGTTCCGGAGTGATCGTGCCCAGCCGTCCGCGAATCCGATCAATCTCCGCCTGCCGGATCGTCTCGCAATACTCCTGCAAGGAGAGGATGGTCGGCACCATGTGCAGGGACTTGATTCGCTGGGTAAAGCGTTCAACTTCCACCTCAATGATGCTTTCCGCGCGTTCGGCTTCTTTCTTTCGCTCTGCGCTGTTGCTGCTGGCGACTGATTGGAGGTCGTCAACATCGTAGACGAAAAGATTGTCCAGCTTGTTGACTTCCGGGTGTACGTTGCGCGGTACTGCGATATCGATAAAGAAAACGGGCCGGTTGCGGCGCCCTTTCAGCAGCCGTTCTCCGTGTTCGCGGCGAAATAGAGGCTCAGCGGCGCCGGTCGAGGTCAGGATGATGTCGGCCTGTGCCGCTGTTTCGTGCAGACTTTCAAATGGCGCGGTTTGTGCGCCGAAAGCCTGCGCCAGATTCTCAGCCCGCTCTCGCGTGCGGTTGCTGATAATCATTTTGCCCGCGCCGTGGCTGATCAGGTGACGTGCCGCCAACTCCGCCATTTTGCCGGCGCCGATAAGATAAACCGTCTTACCCTCGAGCGAGCCGAAGATCTTTTCCGCAAGCTGTACCGCGACAGACGCGATGGAGACACTGGAGCTGCCGATCGCGGTCTCATTCCGCACCTTCTTGGCTACAGCGAATGCGCGCGACAGTAGCGCTTCCAGCGCCGAGTTGATCGCCCCCAGGCTGCGGGCCACGGAGTAGGCTTCCTTTACCTGGCCCAATATCTGCGGTTCTCCGACTACCATGGAATCCAGGCTGGAAGCCACTCGAAACACGTGGCGCACGGCCTCACGTTCCTGGTATTCGTACAAATGCGGTGCAATCGTGTCCGGGCTTACGCCAAAGTAGCTGCGCAAATAACCGCGCAAATCGGCAGGCGCCTCATTGCAGCTTGTAATCACTTCAACGCGGTTGCAGGTGGAAAGCACCATGCCTTCCTCCACGCCAGGCTGCTTTACCAGGTGCTGAACGGCGTCCGGGAGCTGCGCTTCCGGAACAGCAAGCCGCTCGCGCACGCCGAGCGGAGCGCTGTTGTGGTTCACGCCGATGATCTGGAACTTCATGGGGCAATAAACCTGTGCGTATGACTCAGGCTGTTCGCAGCCCACGCCAGTATGGCTGTCGCAAACGCGAATGTCGCCAGATAGGCGGCGCGGCGTCCGCGCCAGCCTGCGCTCCATCGCGTATAGAGCAGCACCATATAGAGCACCCACATGACAATGGATATCAGGATTTTTGCGTCCAAAAAGTAATGCGGGCCGACCCGGGCCTCGGCGACGATCGCTCCGGAGATCAGGCCCAGAGTCATGAATGGGAACCCCCAAAGCAGGCACTTGTAGCCGATATCGTCAATCACTGCCAGCGCCGGCAAACGTGTCCAGATACCGGTGGAGTTCTTGCTTTTGAGGTTTCGTTCCTGGATGAGGTAGAGAATGCTGGCAATAAAACTGAAGATCAGCCCGGCATACCCCACCAAGATCAGTCCCACGTGAACGTAAATCCATTGCTGGCTGACCAGCAGCGGCATTGCCGATTCGCTGGGCGAATTGCCCGATGCCGCTGAGACGGTTAGCAGGAACACTAGCGGGAATACCGCAATCCCGGGAGAAGTCGCGCCGTATCGTGCATAGATGACGAAAAAGAAGACCATCAGCAGGAATGCCATCATCGACTCGAGCTCATGCAGCGAGGCAGGCGCCCATACGCCGCTGAGCATGGCATTTTCCAGCAGGGCGACAAAATGGAAAGTCATTCCCAGCCCGACCGCAGGCAGCGTGATGCGAGTCAGGACGTGCCGCCCTCCCCAGAACGAGGCCAGGGCATACACCAGTCCTACTGCATAAAGCGATAAGGCGACTCGCAACCAAAACAGGGGCATAGAGTTACAGCGATTATGACATTGATTTGGGCAGCTTAAGCGCCGGACAAGCATTCACCCTTCAGCAATCAGCATTCAGCCCTGAACCATTCTAGGCCGCCTCGAGGCTAAGCTGCTGAAAAAACAGGCGCTTAAATGACGTTAGTAACGTCCGGTTGGCGCTGGGAGAGGTTTCGGCCACCTAAGTGAATTTTGTCCGCAGATGCTTTGGCTAATTGCCAATGCCTAATTGCCAAGTGCTCGGTTTTACCGAATCTCCAGCTTCCTCAGTCTCTCAGCCGCTAGCTCCGACGACACCGGAGTGTAGTAGACCTCCTTCAGGAAGTACGGCTTCGCCCTGATGGCCAGAATGGGCAGGATCTCCAGATGCCAGTGGTAATCTTCGTCAACGGTCTTCCAATACTGCAGTGTGTGCGATTTCTGATAGGTATTCGGGACCGTATGCAGCACCATGTGAAAGGCTTCCGCAATGCTCATCACGCGCTGGAATGTATGCCGGATCAGGCTGGTCAGGTCGCTCAGGTTTGCTGATTTTGCTGTAATCGCCCGCTCAAAAGCCGACTCATGCTTGCGCGGCATGATCCACATCTCGTACGGTACTCGCGCAGCGTACGGACACAGAGTCACGTAATTCCCGTGCGTTTCAACAATGCGCACAGGATTGCGAAATTCCTGGTTCAGGGTGTCACAAAAAACACAGCGCTCTTTCTCGGCGTAGTAATCGCGTGTCGCGCGCAGCTCATACAAGACCCGACGAGGGACAAATGTGGTGGCGGTCAGCTCAGATACAGGATGGCTGAACTCCTGACCGGCGGGTGTGCCGTAATTTTTGAATAAAGTTACATACTTGAAGCGCGTGTCATTTTTGAGGTCCTGGATGCGCTGCGCTGCGAGCAACAGAAATTGCGCGAGTTCGGCGTCCGAAGCCTGCCAGAGCTCGATGTCATGACGCACGCTCTGCACCAGCACTTCATGGGCTCCCACCGTATTCATGGCGTCGTAAATGCCTTCGGCGTGGCGATGCGGTTCGCCTTCAATGCGATAAAGCGGCGAGGGATGCACCACGGCCATCACCGGCCCGGCGCCGGGTTCGCTGGAGTTGAGAGTAGTAATCACCTGCGAAGCATTGGGCGATCCTGGGCAGAACGGGCAGTATCCCGCCGGTGCGGGCTTTTCAAAATCATCCCCGACAATAACCCAGGAGCGCGTGATGGGGTCCTTGCGCAATTCCATGCTGCTTTAAGGAAAACAGAGCCAGGCCGTGAGGGTCAAGGATGAACGCACTCGCCCTCACCGCTCCACAACGCCTTCCAGCATCGAGAAGAACTCCGGGAATGAAATGCGCGCGGATTCGGCGCCATGGATCAGTGTTTCTCCCTCGGCTCGCAGTGCGGCCACGGCAAAGGCCATGGCAATGCGATGGTCGCCCCCGGAGTCTATCTCGGCGCCATGCAGCTTCTGCCCGCCAGGGACGCGCAGGCCATCCGGCCGCTCTTCGCACTCAGCGCCCATGGCGCGTAGATTCCGGGCCACTAAGGCGATGCGGTCCGACTCTTTCACGCGCAGCTCGGAGGCATCACGAATCTCAATTCCATTCTGGCTGTATGGGGCAATAGCGGCCAGTACCGGCAGCTCGTCAATCAGGGCAACGGATTGGCCTTCCTCAATTGTGATACCGCCCAGCGTAGCGTGCTCGACCTTGATGGTTCCCACCAACTCCCCGTGGTGCTCTTCCAGATTGATGACGGAAATCCGCGCGCCCAGAAGCTTCAGCACATCGAGCAAAGACGCCCGCGTTGGGTTGAGTAGAAGGTTTTCAACGACCAGATTGGAGTCGGGAAAGAGAGCGGCGGCACAGAGGAAGAATGCCGCAGAAGATATATCGCCCGGAACAGCCGCCTGGATGGCGTGCAGTTTTTGTCTACCACGAAGCCATACGCGATTGCGACTGCGATTCAGCTCTGCCCCAAAGGCCCGCAACGCCTGTTCGGAGTGATCGCGGGTACGATGCGGCTCTTCCACCGCTGTTTCTCCTTCCGCAAACAGACCCGCAAAAAGCACGGCAGATTTCACCTGCGCGCTGGCCACCGGCGTTTTATAGTCGATGCCATGGAGCCTGCCTCCGCGAATGTGGAGCGGCGGCCGGTCGCCAACTGCAGCGGTGATTTCGGCTCCCATCTGCCGTAGCGGAGTCATGATCCGAGCCATGGGCCGGCGGGAGAGCGACTCGTCTCCGTGCAAATCACAGGCAAACTCCTGCCCGGCAAAAATGCCGCTCAGCATGCGCATAGTAGAACCGGAGTTGCCACAATCCAGGCTCTGCGTGGGAGCTGACAGCCTTTCCCGTCCTTCGATCTCCACATTGGTGCCGTCGTGGCGAACCACACAACCAAGCTGGCTTACGCAGTTCAGCGTGCTGGCGCAATCCGCACCGGTGGAGAAATTAGCGAGCTTGGTTACGCCTTCGGCAATTGCGCCGAGCATGGCATAGCGATGCGAGATTGACTTGTCACCCGGTAGGCGAATGGATCCAAGGATGGTTTTGGCGGGCCGAATCGTCACGACAGATGCTGTAGAACCGGTTGAGCTCATAAGTTTTTTGTTCAAGTTGCCTGTGCTATGAAAATTAAAATTCCGAAGCTGCTTTCCTCCGGGGACAACTTGGATACTTAACCCTCATCTTACTTCTACAGCAGCAAGAGGTAGCACCGCGGTCAGGTCCCCTGCCAAGCCCTCCCTGGATCATCCTCTTTGCACACTAAAAGATTAGCAGGTAGGACATGGCTCGACGGGCTTCACTTCTAGCATTCTCTTTCACTCTACTCACTTCGTTCTGCTTCGCCCAGTTCATCACCTCGCCCAGCATGCGGCCTCGCGATAACAGATTCAATTCGCGGTTCGCGGAAGGCGACTCCTCTTTGGACGGCACGGTGGTCGATGCTTTCACCAACAAGCCGCTTCAGAATGCGCGAGTGGAGCTGCGGGACTCCGCCAACGGTACCGTCGTAAGCTCCTCATACACCAACGGCGCCGGGCGATTCCAGTTCGGAGCGGTCCCCCAGGGCCAGTACCGGATCGTCGCTTTGATGGGCGTTTCGCAAGTGGAAGAACGCGTGGACGTAAGCTCTTTCAGGACCAGCGTGAACCTGCGCATGTCGGTCAATCACTCACAAAATGGGGACCCTAACGGAAATACCATCTCCGTGGCGCAATACAAAATCCCGGAGAAAGCCCGGAACGAATTTCAGAAGGCGCAAGAGGCGAGCGCAAAGATGAACCTTGGCGAGGCCAGAAAAAGGGTCGAGCGCGCCCTCGAAATATATCCGAACTATGCTGATGCGCTTACTTTGCGTGCGGTCATGAATCTGTCGAGCAATGTCGCCGCCTCCGTCGCGGATCTTGAAAAGGCAATCGAGTGCGACGGCAATTATGCGTTGGCGTATACGGTGCTTGGATCTGCCTTGAATGAGCAAGGCAAATTCGACCAGGCCCTCCAGACCCTTCAGCATGGAGAAACACTGGCCCCCGATTCCTGGCAGACGTATTTTGAGATAGCCAGGTCGTATATCGGAAAAGCACAATACGACATTGCGCTGCGGGAACTTGGAAAAGCCCAGTCTCTGCTTCCAGCAGGATACCCGGTGATTATGCTCGTGAGTGCTCAGGCGCATCTGGGCTTGAAGCAATACCAGAACGCCGTCTCTGAGCTGCAGGCGTTCCTTCAAAAGGAGCCGGCGGGGCCAAATTCCGGTACGGCCCATAGAATGCTGCAACAGGCACAGGAATTAATGGCACGCAAGTAGCCCGAACTGCATCTTAGGCAGCGCGGGCTAAAGATTGGCCGCTTTGTTCGGCTCAGCTGCGGGCGCAGCGAGCGCCAAAGGCTCTTCAGGTACAACGATCCAGGCGGCGCCGTAAGCAATTACGCCCAGGAGCCCAAAGAGCGAGCAAACCAGCCACACGATCCGGACGAGAGCAACATCGAGATCGAAATATTCCGCAAAGCCGAGGCATACTCCGGCGACTTTGCGCCCGGAACGCGGGCGAACCAGCCGCTTGCGCGCTACAACTCCGGCCACTCTCTTGCCGCAATAGGCGCACAGATGCGCATCATCTTGAATCACCTTGCCGCAATAGTTGCAATACATGACCCTCTCTCCTGTTCAGACTCTGACCTGGGTGAGAAGCATATAAGACTTGCGCTGCCTCCGAGGCCTACACAGAAAAAGCCCATGGTCTATCTGCTTGTAGTATACGAATGCTCCGAGTGAATGGTTCAATTTCCCGTATACGGCTTCTCCAGATATTTGCGTGCGGTCTGCGCCTCTTCTGACGTTCCGTTCAGAGCGATGGCTGCCCGGTACTGCACCAGCGCTTGCTGACGCTTGGCCAGCAGGTCAGAAACCTCTCCGGCCTCTAGCAACGCCCTCTGCCGGTCGTCGGGAGGGTTGGTGCTTGAGCTTGCCGCGGACTCAAATGACTGGAGGGCCTGATCCAGCTTCCCTTCGGCGCGCAAGGCCTGTCCCAGGGTAAAGTAGGCCAGTTCCAGGTGCGGGTTCGGATATCTGCCTTCTTTGCATTTGTTCAACAGCTTGCGGGTTGAATTGACGGCTTCCTGGTTTTTTCCCGCACCTGCAAGTAAATTGGCTTCCTCTAAAGCGAACAAGAAATTCCGTGGGTGCTCTTGATTGAGCGCGTGAACCAGCGCCAGAGCTTCATCAAACCGGCCTTCGCGCCGCAGGAACAGCGCCAGGGCCACCTGGGCGTCCGTGCTGGTCTCGCCGCCGGCCGTTCCAGCTTCCGCAAGCATCTTCAGGCCTTTGTTCTTGTTGCCGTGAATGCCTGCAAGCCCAGCCATCACTTTCATGGGCTTAGTCAGGCTGCCCACCACAAAATTATGAGCGCCAACAACCGTCTTGGCGTCGGCCCAGTCGGGCCTAAGTTTCAAGACCTGCTCGTGATCATGTCGCGCGGAAAGCGCCCAGCGGAGGGCACCGAACCAGGAGTGCTCCACAATGGCCAGATATGTGGAACGCAACCCCTCCGTAATGCCACGATTGTAAAGGGCCTGGACGTCCTTAGGGTCCGCCTTAAGGCGCTCATCTGAGAGGGACAATGCCCGTTCGGTCAGGGCCTTTAGCTGTTCTTTCGCCGTTGGATCAATTGGTACTTGTTTACTAAATATCAATCCCTGCTTTGCGTAGAGCCGGGTATCGAGTGCGTTGAATTTGTACAGCTCCCTGTAGAGCACCGCATCGAGTACGTGGTTGACCGCTGCGGCATCGTCAGGACGCGCGTCCAGAGCACTTTTGTAATCCTTGACGGCGAGGTCGTATTCAAGGCTGTAAAAATGCTTCCACCCGGATTGCGTAAGACTGTCAAAATCACTCTTCTCCGCGCCAGCGCAGACCGGCGAAAGGGTTACTAGTAAGACAGTAACCAAAATGAGCCAAAGTAACCGGTTACCCGGGCAGTGAAAGCGGGGGAAGCGGTAAGGTGTCATTGTGAGCTGGTATGGGGAAGTTTACCTGATTTCGGCATCGGGAGGGAGAAGGTACAACATACCTGCTCCCCCGCATCCCTGAAAACAGGAATACGGAAACCCAATCATGACCAGACCGGTGAAACCAATCAAAGAATTCTATACAGAAGCTGAAGCCGCATTTGAACTGAACATTAGCCTTCTCCAGCTGCATTCGCTTCTGGACGAGTACATCTTCAATGACGGGAGCCCTCGCCCCGACGAACTGAGCTTCTGCGAAGCGGACCTTGTGCTTTTGGGTTTCTGGAGCAAGAGTAGAGAAAACCCAAAAGTTATCCGCATGCCGCGTCGGCGCGAGGCCTGAACGTTTTACACGTAAGAATTTCCGCTCGCTCGCCGACCGGCGCTACTGTGCTGGCGTAAGTGATTGAAACATTGCTGTTTATCGTAGCTCCCCATTTGGCCCTTGGTGTGCCTCATTCATGGGAATAAAGAGGGTTCCCATGGCACAGATAGCGCAGAATTATGAAGAGCGGCAGGAGTTCTGGAAGCCGGTTGTCGCCCACCGTCAGGAAACTGAGGTGTCTGCTGGCGCGCCCGAACAGGTCTGTCGGAACTGCGGTTCTGATTATCTCCTGGGATCCCGCTTCTGCCATATCTGCGGGGTTGATCGCCAAATCAATCTGGCCGATGCCCGGCCGACCGGTATCGGATCCTGGTTTGACTTTGTCGGCTTGCGCGACGCGCTCGGCCAAACTACCGCGTCTCTGATCGGCCTGATTCTCGGTTGTGCCTGCCTTATCGCAGCGGCTATCACCGGCTTTCTATTCAACGCAACCACACTGCTGGACTGGCAGGCCGTCCAGCTCTGGCGTATTGAATGGCTCTTAGCAGCAGCGGCAATGTTCGTTGGTGGCCTACTGCTGAAGAAGAAGTAGAGGCTTGAAGGATTTCGGCATCAAGGCGGCTGCAAAAGCCGCCTTTACATTGTGCGCCCAAGATAAGCTTCTTCTGAAACACAGGGCGGGATGACGCTCCTAGCTCCCAAGGGCGACGCCGCCTTGCGCGCCGAGGCCGCCGCAACAGGAGCATCTCAGCTTTGGACTTGGGTGATTCTTAAGCGGTGTGGAGCGCAGCGAATGGCGCTTACCCACGATGAAGGAAGGGCGAGGCCGACTCACGCCGAGCCCGCTGTACCAGGAGCATCTTAAGTTTTTGGGGAGGGACTAACGCGTAAGCGGTTTGGAGCGCAGCGACAAAAATTAAGAAGCCCCGAGTTTGTGTTGACCCATTCGCCTCGACCAGCAGCTCGCTATAGACCCTTGCCGACCTTGCTTTCTCTGCCAAGTCCCTTTCGAAACTCCGCAAAGTTGCGATCTTTAATCAGCTTGCGCTGAAGCTCGGGCTCCGGGCTCACCACCAACCGGGTAAATCGGTCAACGCCTCGGGGCTTCTATTTTGGCCTCGAACATCTTGAGTTCTCCTCGACCAGCAGTTCGCTATAGACCCTCGCCCGCCCTCTCATCGCTTGCAGCCTGCTCATGTTCCACATTCGCCGTTTCCAGCAATCATGGCTTTTAGAACTCGACCGTGCGATCGTGACTCAGCTTGGGTCCCGGTACTCGCCACCAACCGGGAAAACGTTCAGATGTCAAAGAACGAGTGTGAATCTACACCTCCCGTGATCGAAGTCAACAAAAATACCATCAGTATATCTACTCTGAAATCAGTAGCTTACAATCCATCCACAACCCTGTGCTTTGAAAATAGTGCAGCCGGTTACTAAAGTTCAGCAAAAATGCGGTGAAGAAACAGTTTTGGCTCGTTTGCTGGATGTGAAAATGTGGGTGAAAACTGCTGTTTATGCGGGGAA
>DATNDP010000122.1:0-4913 GCA_035553195.1 Candidatus Acidiferrales bacterium | reverse complement strand
CCGGAAGTTCCAATGTCAGTGATGCCCGGCCGAATGCCCGGCCGCCGTTGGAAAAAGATCAGCGAGAATCAGTTGAATCAGCATAATCAGCGGCAACGGTTTCTGCGTGCACGCCGGCCACACGGGCGAACTCCTTCAGCGCGTAACCCAGCGTCCTCTCCCGAGTGTCAGGGTACTGGCTGTGCAAGATGTGCATCAGATATTGGCGGCGCAGCAGAGAGGACATGCGATCCCAGCCGCGACGCGCGTCAGGATTGTGGGCGAATCCCCGGCTGATGAGGGGTGGCAGCTCGCGCTCGGCTTCCATCACCTCCATCAGGCGTTCGGCCTCCTGCGCCGCGCGGCGCTTGCGCGTCTCTTTTTTCACCGCCTCCAGGATGCGCCGGTTGATCGATTCCTGCTGGCTGGGTTCCAGCGAAGCAAAGAATCCCTGCAATTGCTTGTACGGGCGGAGTTCGCGGGCAAGCTCAGGGCAGGGCGGCACGGGGCGCATGGAAAGATTATAGGCGAATAAAGAACGAATATCAAAACAATAGCGAAAATCAGTCAAATCAGTGTAATCAGCGGTGAGGTTTTTGAGATTGCTCTACCTTTCCGCTTTTGGCAAGCTGGGATGGAGGCGCCGGAGATGAACCTATGTCGTTGATCTACTCCATGCTCATGTCGGTGGACGGGTACGTGGAAGACGAGCACGGACGCTTCGACTTTGCCCAACCCGACGAAGAGGTGAATGTCTTCATCAACCAGATCACCTCCTCCGTCGGCACCTACCTTTACGGACGAAGGATCTACGAGTCGATGGTCTATTGGGAAACTGCACACACGGTTCCCGACCTGCCGCAGTTTCTGCGCGACTGGACGCGGCAATGGCTGGCGGCCGAGAAGATCGTCTACTCCAGGACCATCACCGAGCCGCGCAGCGCGCGAACCCGCATCGAGCGCGAGTTCGATCCCGACGCAGTCCGCCGGCTCAAGGCCACCGCCGGCCACAACATCACCGTGAATGGCCCCGGGCTCGCTGCGCACGCCTTAAAGGCTGGTCTGGTTGACGAGATTCAAATGTACGTCTGCCCTGCAATCGTCGGCGGCGGAAAGCCGTTCTTCCCCGATGGTGTGCGGCTGAACCTGGAATTGCTGGACGAGCGCCGCTTTCGCAACGGCGTGGTCTTTCTGCGGTACGCTGTGCGTGGCTGATGGCTTCCCGTTAACCTGCTGGTATCACAATTCCTGCGGGGGACAATGCGCAAAAATCAGTTTTGAGGAACTTTGGCTACCAGCAGTGCCCTAAATTGCTGAAGGTCCGCCCCATGGACGAACGCGCGTTTTGGCAGAATGCCGATGAGGTCCGCGGACTGATAGAGCAGGAATGAGCGTTGTGTTTCCTGGAACTTGAAATAGGTGTTCCAGGCCGATTCTGATCGTCCCAGTTGATGGTCCGAAGTGATTCCGGTGTCAGTGACCGTTACGGTGCGAGGACCGAACATCGAGCTGTTGCGGCGGTAGACCCGGCGAAAAGCGAACGTGGGAATCACGAACTGCATCAGGAGCAACCAGGCAGAGAGGACGACGAGGAAGATGCCCAGCCATGGGGTGGCGTAAATCCAAAAAACAATTCCAACAATCAGCCCGATTACGCCTACGCAAATGCCGACGAGCCAGCGGATCGACGAGCGGTGACGGGCCCATGCCATTTCCATGAACTCGGGAAGAAGGATTTCATATTGCAGTTGCATATCAAAGTGCGGATTCTCGCACAGCCGGGGCGGCTGTGCCACGAAGCTTTGGTGTCAGAAGGAAGGCTGAACTGAGGGGACTTCCGCTGGAACAAAAGTGCCCAGTCGCTCCCAGCTGCTGCGGGTTCCGTTACCGCTCAGGTTCTCGCATCAGATCTATGCGCCCGCGATTGTAAAGAAGCCCGTACATCCACCAGGCAAACAGCAGAAAAGGAGCCGCTATCACTGCACTGACCACGCCTCCAACCGGCGCATCGGGAATGAATAATACAAAAATTCCAACAAGCACCACGATGATCAATAACACGACAAAAAGAAAGAACATGATCGTGGCGCCATTATGCGTCCTCGTGTCATTCGTTCCCTGCGAGTGCTGAACCGCCACAGCCCCTAATTGCAAGACCACAAGCCACACCCAGATACCTGTGGCCATAGAGATGCCATGCCTCCAGGCTGCGGCGTACCTCCAGGATAGCGCAAGGATTGTGGGGAACAGAAGGACGACGTACGCCAACAGCCGAACAATATTGATCTTGAGCATCACCCGCGAGGCCTGCCAGTATGTGACTGGGTAGAAAGCGACAACACAGCTCTGCTTCATGGAGATCATAGTCCGCGACAAACCAGGCCACTCGCCGCCAAGCACTGGAGCAGCTAATAAGGCAGCAATCATGGCTGCACCGATCATCAGCCAGGGTGGGAGTCCAGGAATCAGCAAAGCGCAAACGATAATTGCGATGGTGAAATAGAAAGCTTTGCCCCATCCAGAACTCCATTGCCCGAGGCGGCCCGCTAACAAAAAGTCTGCTATGGACTTTTCTTCTTTCGTAAGCCAACGGCCGACGACGCGTTCAATGAGCCAAAACGCGTTCCAATCGAGCGTCAGCGAAGCCGAGCCAGTCACGGTGGCGTCGGGTGCGGCCGCCCCAGCCAGCGACTCCGGTGGCTCCTGCTCGGTTTCGGGCGAGCCTTCAGTTTCAACCTCCGGGATTTGAGCCTCGTCTGGGCTGGAAGTTTCGGCCAGGCCGGCGTAGACAAGAAGCTCTGGCGCATACTCCCGCCTCAATCGCTCCACCTTCCAGAAACTAACACTCACAATCACCGCGGCGGGGGCTAGCCAGAATAGGGCAGAAGCGTTGCCGTTGAGCATTCCGATACATGCAACGTTGATCCAGCCTGCCGGCAGAAAGGCTGTGAACGCAAACAGCGTATGCGAGAGCGCAGGCGGAGCAAAGGCACCAACGACGGCTATTCCGTAAAGAGCCAAGGCACTCCAGGACATCCAGGGATGACGCAAGTTGACGATCATTGCGACAAGAGCGACAACCACGGCCCATTGCGCCAGGGCGGCGAGAGCCCCGATGGCAATCTGAAGGGGCAACCGGCCTGGGGCCTGAAGGGCATCAAGGAAGTACAGCAGAAAAGTGAAGACAAAGAACCATACAGAACGAAGCAAGAACTTCTTCCATTGCATGCGGAAAAAAGCATCATCACTGATCGGGAGGCCGAAAAAGATCCGCAGCTCACCAGGTCCGTGCAGGCGGTTGAAAAGAGTCCTGGAGCGGAGCACCACAGTTCCTGTGCTGTACAACGCGATCACTATGAAGGGGAGATCAGGCTTATCGGCGGAAGCGCCAAAAATGATTGAGAGGGCCGCAGCAATACACAACGGGTAAAACACGACAGGGCGGACGGAAATCCGCCCGATACGGCGGCGGCGTAATCTATGTTCACGCCGGAGAGTCTTGCTGCTCTTAATGCGAATGCGTGCGTCACGCCTGAGAGCGCGAAGGAACTCGCGAGAATAGAGCTTCACGGCACAGCCTCACGCAACTGACTGAAGATATCCTCGAGCGAGCTCTCGGGCCGGGCAGTGCGCTGGCGAATCGCATCTATGCTGTCAAAAAAACGAACGGCGCCCTGGTAGAGAATGCACACTCGGTCAGAGAACTTTTCCGCGATGTCGAGCAACTGCGTGGAATAAATAACGGTCCTCCCGCGGGCGGCAGCCGCGCGGCACTGCTCCTTCAGGTAAATGATTCCCGAGGGATCGATTCCGGAAGCAAGAGGCTCATCCAGCAGCCACAAATCTGGATCCACCAGAAACAGCGCCGCAAGAACCGTCTTATAGATTTGTCCACGAGACATTCTGGCCAATGGCGTGTCGATCAACGGAAGAAGATTCAGTCTGCCAAGAACTTCCGTTGCGCGACCGACAACAGGATCTGCATCTTTGCCATAAAGGCGAAGGACCATGGCAATGTGGCGTAGCGGGTTCATGTGGGCGTACGCGACAGGCAAATCCGGCAGGAACATGATTCGCCGGCGCTGGTCCATGCGGTCGCGGCGCAGAATTTCACCGTCGATCCAAACGTCACCCCTGGCAGGAGCAGCGAGCGTGGCAAGACAACGGAGCAGAGTGGTCTTGCCTGCACCATTTGCTCCGAGAACTGCGACAATCTGCCCAGGAGTGATGTCCAGGGTAACGTCGTCCAGGGCTCTTACGCGGCCGTACCTTTTGGTTACGTTGGCAAAATTTATAAGCATTGATTGCTTCGGATGAAGTTGTTAGAGAGAAGGTACACGGCGGGACCGAAAGCCTGCAAGGAAACTATGGAGCGCAGACATTCCCTAAGGCCATGTCCGCAGACTTTCTCGCGGGCACCCTCCTCAATATTGAATCGAATTACGAATCCTCAGTGTGAAGCTATGGAAAGGAAGGGCCGTTCTACCCTCCCTCAGTCGCAAAGCTCCCTCGGACTCGCTCAACGGAAAATCGGAAACCTTTCGCGGCCCTGAAGGGCCGCTCTTGCACCCAGGAACCAAAACCGTGTTCTCGATGACCACTCTTCCGACCTGCGAGGCGGGAATACCTCCATCGCTCAAGCCTCGCCTGTCGCGGATCACTGCGGCCGCAGCACGCGCTTTTCTGACTCTCTGCATCCACTAGCGTCTTATCTCGAAAGGCGAAGGTCTACCCTCTGCAAGAGACCAGCGCCCTTAGGCCGGGGTCCCCAAAGCGCGCGCTGTTCGCGTTTTGGGGTGGAAGGCGCGGCAGAGGACTAGCCCAGCCTGAGGCGAGCGAGCGTAGCGAACGAAGCCGTAAGGCTGGGTAAGCGGAGTATTCAGATCAGCTCCTTACTGCCGTCGGCCGGAGCGGAGCCGCAGGCGAAGCGACAA
>DATNDP010000121.1:0-53874 GCA_035553195.1 Candidatus Acidiferrales bacterium | reverse complement strand
AAGCAAATGGGAGATGGTGGGAGTTTTTCCCAGCCCTGATATTCCATCGGCCGTTGCCAACGCGCGCTCCACCCGGTCCCGGCTGATTGAAGTACTGTATGAAGACAGCAAGCTGCTGGGGCAGGAAGTAATTGCCGAACTAGGAACAGGCCGGCACGAGCCCTGATCCGCTGCTAAACAGGTCCGCCTCATGGTGCAGGGTCTCAGGAAAAGACTGTCGCCAATCAAATTCAGGCACATGATGCCGGTGGCCGCCCTGCTTTTTGTAGCCTTTTCCACCCTCTTCTTTCATATGGCGCGCCCGCGCACGATCCTTACACCGCGGGGCACGTTTATCACCGTGTCTGGCGGAAGGACCCGGCCCAGCGTAATCGCGACTGCCATTAACCTGCCCGCCCTTGTTCTCGCCGTTCCGCTGGAACTTGCCGTCTTCGCCGGCCAGCCGGCGATGCACCCGTACCATGAGGCGTTCCGGCTTGTAGAGTTCATTTCCCTGGGCGTTCTGTTCTGGTTCGTTATTGGCCGGGCGATGGATGACTGGATCGCGTGGCGGCAGCTTCGCAGCGGTTCGCGCTGGCGGCTGCTGGATTGCCTGATCGCCGCTCTGATTGCGCTCGAAGCTTCGGCTCTCGCCGTGCAATTCTCTGCGCGATTCAAGTGGGACCAGGCGCAGCTCTGGTATCTTGCCGGAGCCATCGGCTGGGCGGTGATGGGATATGCCGCTTTTGTCTTCCGCATCGCGCAACTCCGCGCCTATCCTCGTGCGCGCGGAAAAACGCAAGCCGGGTGAAACCACAGAAATGAGTGTGTTTGAGCGTCGCCGGTGGTTAACAACCGGCACGCTTCAGGCGTAAGATTTCAGCCATCAGCCGCCGCGCCCTGCTATTCACGACGGCATCAAAAGACTCCGGAGGGCGGACATGTTTCAAGTCTTCAGTCAGCGGCAAGTCTGGATTTTCGCGGCAATACTGCTTCTTCTGCAGACGGCTCCCGCACAGCGCAAAGGCAACAGCGGCAGCTCGCGCAACACGCCATCCGTCCCCAGAACATCCAGCCCTTATGACGGCAACGTGCAGCCGATCTTTATTTCCGGGCGGGTGGCCCTGGACGGCGGTGGTACGCTCTCTGAGCCCGTCGCTATTGAACGCGTATGCAACGGGGTCACCCGCCGCGAAGGCTACACGGACTTCAAAGGTGAGTTCCAATTGCAAATTGGGCAAAACATCGGTTTTCAGGACGCCAGCGAGAGCGATCCTCACGTTACTCCGGGCACGAACCTGGGCCTCCCAGCTCCAGGGCAAACGTCAAGCCGCCAGGCCATGAACTTGCAGGGGTGTGAGTTGCGCGCGGTGCTGGCCGGCTTTCAATCGTCCACCGTCCGGCTGCAACCCAATATCAGCGACTCATTCCAGATTGAAGTCGGAACCATCATGCTGAAGCGCCTGGGAAACGTAAAGGGCACAGCCATCAGCGCGACTACGCTCCAGGCGCCCAAGGATGCGCGGCATGCATTTGAGAAAGGGTCCAAAGCTTTCTTTGCCGAAAAAATGCCTGAAGCGCGCAAGGAACTCGAAAAAGCTGTGCGCATTTACCCGCAATTTGCCGCCGCATGGTCCCGGCTGGGCGACATTGAACACCGCGACCACAACCTGCAAGCGGCGCATGACGATTATCAGAAGGCGCTGGACGCGGACCCGCAATACGTGAATCCGATTTTCGGGCTGGCACTGCTTGCCATTGCGGAAAAGAACTGGCAGGACGCGGCCCGGCTTACTCAACAGGTGAATAGTCTGAATGCGTATGCATTTCCGGCAGCCGGTTTCTATAACGCCGCGGCTAATTACAACCTCGGCAAGTATGAGATGGCGGAGGAGAGCGCCAGGAAATTCAAAGCTGCCGATAACCAGCACATTCACCCGGAAGTTTCCCTGCTGCTGAGTAATATCCTGGCGCAAAAGCAGGATTTCGCCGGCGCAGCGCAGCAGATAAGGGATTACCTGCTGCTTGTGCCCAACGCTTCTGATGCAGCGCAACTCGATGCCAAGGCGAAGGAGTACGAGGGCCTCAGCGTATCGAAGAAGCAGTGAGATCGCGGATTTCAACTGGCAATTTTTTTGAGTTCGCTTTACCATCGCCGAAGTGGCGGCAACCGATAAAAGTTTGAACCGCGAGCGGCTGGTTTCAGCGGTTCCAGTCGAAGATGATGCTTCTTTTGAGCTGAAGCTGCGGCCCCGCTTCCTGCGCGAATTCATTGGCCAGAAAAAGGTGAAAGACAATCTTTCCGTCGCCATTGAAGCCGCCAAATCCCGTGGGGAAGCCTTGGACCACGTTCTGCTCTATGGCCCGCCAGGCCTGGGCAAGACGACACTGGCCACCATTATTGCCAATGAAATGGGCGTGGGGTTTTCGCAGACTGCCGGGCCTGCCATCCAGATCAAGGGCGACCTCACTGCCATTCTCACCAATTTGTCCGAGAAACAGGTGCTGTTCGTCGATGAGGTACACCGCCTTCAGCCGGCGCTCGAAGAGATTCTTTATTCGGCTCTCGAAGACTACAAACTCGACATTATTATTGGTCAGGGGCCTTCGGCGCGCACTCACACCATTGATGTCAAGCCGTTCACATTTGTTGGCGCGACCACCCGCGCTGGGCTGCTCTCCGCGCCGCTGCGCTCGCGCTTTGGCATCCTGCTGCGCCTGGAGTTTTACTCAACCGACGAGCTAAAGTTCGTGATTGAACGTTCCGCAGAAATTCTGGGAGTGCACATTGATAGCGATGGAGCAACGGAACTGGCAAGCCGCGCCAGGGGAACACCGCGCATCGCCAATCGCCTGCTGCGGCGCGTGCGCGATTTTGCCCAGGTCCGCGGCGAGGGACGAATCGATAAAGCTACAGCACAGGCCGCATTGGAAATGCTGGAGGTGGATCAGCACGGTTTCGACGAAGTTGATCGGCGCCTGCTCTTGACCATCATTCAGAAGTACAGCGGCGGTCCTGTTGGGCTGAATACTCTGGCGGCTGCCCTGGCCGAAGAGCCGGAAGCACTGGAAGAAATTTATGAGCCATTCCTGATGCAGATCGGGTTTCTGGATCGCACGCCACGCGGCCGGGTCGCTACCAGGCTCGCTTACGACCATTTCGGCATCAAGTACGGGCGGCAGCCCGGTCTGTTCTGAGCCGTTCAGGCCTTCACCCGTTTCCGTTCAGCACTATTTTCGGTTACGCTTTTCTGCTCCCCTTCTAACTTTCATTTCGATGATGAGTCTAAGAGACGTGGGTACGAATACTCCTCCCGACTGTCGGCGCTCCTGTGCGGACCGGAAGGTACTCGTGCGCAGGGCGGCCATCCTCTTTCATTTTTTTGTGGCCGCACTGGCTCTGCTGATCCCATTCAGCGCTGAGGGCCAGACAGAGAGCGCCAGCCTGAAATCAAAGCCGAATTCAACAATGACGCATGAGCTTGGCGGATTGGCCATGCCGCGGCTGAATGCCGCGCCCAAGCTTTCTGACTTTGCCGGCATGGAGCCCGCTACGCCTTTGGCGCGGCAGATGCTGAAAGTCGGTAGCTTCACGCAGAAGGAACCGCATGATGGCGCGCCGGTGAGTGAGCCCACGGAAGCCTACCTCGGCTATACGGACAAGAATTTCTATGCGGTGTTTCTCGCGTTCGACAAGGAGCCGCACAAGATCCGTGCGCGCATGCTGCGCCGCGAGCTCATTGACGATGACGACCAATGCGGGCTCTGGCTGGACACCTTCCACGACCACCGCCACGCTTACATGTTTTACAGCAATGCCTACGGGATCCAACAGGACGGCCTGATGGCAGAAAATCAGGGATTCGACAATTCATTCGACACTGTCTGGCATACATATACAAAGATGACCGGCAGCGGCTACATGGTCATCTTTGAGATTCCCTTCAAATCGCTTCGCTTCAAGCCCAAGGCTTCCGATGATTGGGGCTTCATTCTTATCCGCGTGATACCGCGGAACTCTGAGCACTCATACTTCCCGCGGAATACCAATAAAATCCAGGGCATGCTGACCCAGGAAGGAACACTGGAAGGCTTCCAGGATATTTCACCCGGCCGCAACGTGCAGTTCATTCCTTACACATCCGTCGGGGCGTTCCGGGCGTTAGACGAGCGCGATCCTGCGGAGGAACGTTTTACCGGGAAACACGTGGAGCCCAAAGCCGGCCTCGACTCCAAGGTTGTCATCAAAGACAGCCTGGTGCTTGATACCACCATCAATCCGGATTTTGGCCAGATTGAGTCTGACGATCCTCAGGTCACGGTGAACCAGCGCTTTGAGGTGTTCTTTCCGGAGAAGCGGCCCTTCTTCCAGGAAAATTCGAATTACTTCCAAACTCCGCTCAACCTGGTTTTCACGCGACGCGTGGTGGACCCGCTTTACGGCGCGCGGCTCACAGGCAAAGTAGGGCCGTGGGCCATTGGAACATTTCTGGCCAACGACCGTGCGCCGGGGCAGACGGTACTCCCTGGAGATCCACTGTTCGGCAACAACGCTGATTTCGCTGTATTTCGTCTCAACCGCGAAGTAGGGAAAGGCAACAGCATTGGATTTATTTACACCGACCGCGAGCTGCACACCGGCCCCAACAGCTTCTGCACATTGACTGAATGCGAGGTGGGCCACAACCGCGTGGGTGGCTTTGATACGGAAATCCGAATCAACCAGAACTGGCAGATGAATGCCCAGGCTGTGACCTCGGAGACGAAATTCAACGATGGTTCGCATGAGTCAGGTCCGGCATACAACCTGTATGTGGAACGGAGCTCGAGGGCGGTCGAGTTCAACACCCTTTATCAGGATATTTCTCCTGGGTTCAGCACAGAGGCAGGATTCATTCCACGCACGGACTATCGCCGTTTCAGCAATGTCTACAGCTACACCTGGCGGCCGGAGGGAGGCGCCCTCACCGGCCACGGTCCGCGGCTATTCGAGCAGACGCTGTGGGACCACAACGGCACACGGCTTGATTACCTGGTAAATCCCACTTACGAATGGGATTTTCAGCGCAAGAGTTTCTTCAATGTCTTCGGAACTCTGGAGCACGAACGTCTGCGGCCGGTCGACTTCTCTGCCCTGACCACCAATCGGGATTATGCTCACGTGGAAGGAGGAATTTCGGCCGGCACACAGTATTTCAAATGGCTGAGCCTCAACGCGGAAATGGATTGGGGCACCGCCACCAACTTTGTCCCGCAAAGCGGCCCGCCCGTGCTGGCCTACTCCAACACCGGGCAGTTGCACGCGACAGTGCGCCCGCTGAAAGGCCTTACGGTCGAAAACACCTATCTGATGACTCGGCTGCTCGACCTCGATACTCGAGCCAATATCTTCAATAACCACATCATCCGCTCCAAGTGGAACTATCAATTCACCAAGGAGTTTTCCCTTCGCCTGATTGGCCAGTACACGGCCACAATCAGCAATCCTGCACTTACCACATTGCAAAGCACCAAAGCCTTCAATGGGGATGTGCTGTTCACGTACTTGATCAATCCGGGTACGGCCATTTATGCCGGCTACAACAGCGATCTCCAGAACATCGATCCATCTTTACAACGGCTATGCGGCGGCGCGCCTTGCGCTCCGGGCGAGAGTTTTGACGGATTGCTGCGAACGCGCAACAGCTTTATCAATGACGGCCGGCAGATCTTTGTGAAGCTCTCGTATCTTTTCCGGTATTAGCATTTCGCCTGTGGGAAGCGCAGGCTTCTTTGCGATCCACCGTTTTCCTCTTTCCTGGCTGCACTGGCATTGCTGGCAATGAGCAATGCCTAACGCCGTTGTCCTGATCAAAGATCTGACAAGCATTGGAGATCACAGCGAGCAAAATATTCGATGGCATCGCATATTTTGCAGACGGGGTCCGCAGAGGAGGGTTAAGTGGTTTCCCTGCTAGGGGTTGGGCTACTCAGGTGTTATGATTGCGTAACACAAGATGGCCATTGCTGTACGTTCCTTTGCAAAAATTAATATCGGGCTGCGGATCGGGCCCCGCCGTGAAGACGGATTTCACGAACTGCGAACCATTTACCAGACCATTGCCTTGGCGGATACGGTTCGTGTGGACGTGGGCAGAGGTGTAGGCATTGAAATTTACTGCAAGGACCAGCGCGTCCCCGCGGATGAAACCAATACCTGCTGGAGGATCGCCGACCGATTTCTGCGCTCCATCAAAACCCGCGCCAAAGTGAAAATCACGATTGACAAGAATCTTCCTGTACAGGGGGGATTGGGCGGCGCTTCATCGAATGCCATCGCTACCCTCCTGGGTCTTGAACGAGCCTTGAAGAAGCAGCTCGCGCCGGAAGAGCGGCTGCGGATCTCTTCAGAGGTTGGCTCGGACCTCCCGCTTTTCCTGATCGGGGGGACCGTGCTGGGGACCGGGCGCGGTGAACAGGTGTTCCCCATGGAAGATCTGCCCAGCTTTCCCTGTGTGATTGCCACACCTGAGATTGGCGTGTCCACGCCTGCCGCCTTCACCGAATGGGACAAACGCAAGGCAGAACATGCTGAATTGACCGGTCGCAATGGCTTTTGTACAATGAGAGGGTTCAGCCATTCAGTGTACGAATGGTTTAGCAGCACAAGTTATGCTCCAACCGGTGTCCCACGCAAAGGCTGGGACCGGGCCGAGGCACTGCTTCTCGACCTTGTCCGTACCGGGATTGAAAATGACTTTGAAAGCGTCGTTTTCCCGAAATATCCCGCCATACGCGAAGTGAAACGTGCCTTGGAGAGATCAGGTGCCCGATACGTGTCGTTGTCCGGCTCCGGGTCAACCGTTTACGGTCTGTTTGGGGATCAAGCCACTGCTGAGAGGGCTTGCACGTCATTAAATGGATGTGACATCCCTGCGCAGGCAACGGCTACGTTGACACGAAGCGAGTACTGGAATCAGATGTTCGCGAAAAACAGCTAGCAGGATCGCCGAGATCGCGCGTGATCGCTTATCGGTAGAGAAAAGACTCCTAAGGTGACCGGGTGCGGCGAATGGTGAGCGCCGTCCAGCGCGAACCTGAGCCGAGTTACCCACCACGCGAAAAACGCGCGTGCTGGGGACTCCCCAAGGGCGAAGCCGCTTGCGGCGGAGCCCTTGAAGTAACATCGGGTGAGGTCAATGGTGAGCGCCGTTCAGCGCGAACCTTGGCCGAGGGCGAAGCCGCTTGCGGCGGAACCCTTAAAGTAACATCGGGTGAGGCCAATGGTGAGCGCCGTCCAGCGCGAACCTGAGCCGAGGGCGAAGCCGCTTGCGGCGGAGCCCTTAAAGTAACGATTGGGCGGTCGACTAATGGTAGGTCAAGTGCCTTTGGAGCACTTTGTCTAGGTTCGAATCCTAGCCGCCCAGCCAGGATTGTGGTTAGAGGTTGGTAGGCAGAGGTCCTTCGCGCTCCGCGCTCAGGATTTCGCCTCGCGCCTCAGACGGCGCGAAAGCGGCTCAAGTTTGAATCCTAGCGGCCCAGCCAGAGTTTGAATTGCAAATGCAGCAGGTCCCTGAGGTATTTCTGAAACCGCAGTCACCTCCGCCAAGGACCTAAAACATGAATCCGTTGTAGCCAACCAGCTTCAAACGGGTGAGAACATGGCGACCATAGCGACGGCAACTGACAAGTCGAAGCAGCAACAAACTCCGCCGAAGAGCGAGCACAAAACGCAGCTGAAGCACAAGGACGACAAGTTCAAGATTTTTTGCGGCACAGCCAATGAGGCACTGACCGACGAAATTTGCGCTTTTCTGGGGATTGAGCGAGGCAAAGCCAACGTTACACGCTTTTCTGACGGCGAGGTTTACATTCAGGTACTGGAGAACGTGCGCGGCGCAGATGTTTTTGTGGTGCAGCCCACATGCTTTCCGGTGGATGAGCACCTCATGGAGTTGCTGTTGCTGGTGGACGCGCTGAAGCGGGCTTCGGCCCGGCGCATCACCACCGTGATTCCGTATTACGGCTACGCTCGGCAGGACCGCAAAGATAAGCCGCGTGTTCCGGTCTCGTCCAAGCTGATTGCGGATCTGCTTACGACGGCGGGAGCGCATCGCGCGCTGGTGGTGGACCTGCACGCGCCGCAGATTCAGGGCTTCTTCAACATCCCCGTGGACCACCTGTTCGCTTCGCCGGTGCTGGTGGACCACTTCAAGAAGATGCAGTTGCCTAACCTGACCGTGGTTTCGCCCGATGCGGGCGGCGTGGAGCGCGCGCGCTTCTTCGCCAAAAAAGTAGATGCCGCGCTGGCCATCGTGGACAAGCGGCGCACGGACATGAACGTGGCCGAGGTGATGCACGTGATCGGCGACGTGAAGGGCCGCACCTGCCTGATTATCGACGACATCATCGATACGGCAGGTACGCTGGTCAAGACGGCAGACGCGCTGGTCAATGCGGGAGCGGCAAAAGTTTTTGCCTGCGCGTCGCATCCGGTGCTGTCCGGCCCGGCGATCGGGCGGATTGCACAGTCGAAGCTGGAAGAAGTGGTCGTGACGAACACCATCCCGCTCACCGATGCAGCCAAGGACCAGCCCAAGATCAAAGTTCTGTCGATTGCCGGCCTGCTGGGCCGGGCGATCCAGTCAATTCACGAAGAAACTTCCGTCAGTTCGCTGTTTGCCTGAAGCGACGCGCGGAAGCGGAGAAGAAGGAAAAAGAAAATGAGTTCACAACCGGAAGTAGTTGAAGCACAGCCCAGACCGGACAGTTCGCGCGGCAAAAATGAAGCCCGCCGGCTGCGCCGCAGCGGCCGCATTCCCGCCGTTGTGTACGGCGCAAAGAAATCCGCAGTGGCCATCAGCGTGGATCCGAAACAGATTTCGCGCATTCTGCACTCGGCCTCGGGCCACAACACCATCTTTGATATGAACGTCAACGGCGAGAGCAGCAAAGGCATGGTGGTGGACTGGCAGTATGATCCGCTCAGCGGCAAGCTGCTGCACATCGATCTGAAACGCATCGCCATGGACGAGAAGATCCGCGTTTCTGTGCCCATTCATCTGGTGGGCGAAGCGCCAGGCGTCAAGGTGCAGGGCGGAATCATGGACCAGGTTCTGCGCGAGGTAGAGATCGAGTGCCTGCCGGGCGATATTCCCAGCCACATTGATGCCGATGTTTCGCACCTGGAATTTGGGAGCGTGCTGCGCGTGGCCGACCTGCCGCACGGCGGCAAGCTCGAGTTCGTCACCGATGAGCAGCAAACCGTGGCGCACGTCACGCATGTGAAAGAGGAAGTAGCGCCGGCGGCGGAAGCTGCGGTTGAAGGTGCTGCGGCTGCGCCGGCCGAGCCGGAGGTCATCAAGAAAGGGAAGCAGGAGGCCGAGGGAGAGGGCGAACCTGCTCCGGCGAAGAAGTAAGCAGCGTGAAGCTGATCGTCGGGCTGGGCAATCCCGGTATCGAGTATCAATTCACGCCGCACAACATCGGCTTTCTGGCGGTTGACCGGATCGCCGAGCAGTGCGGCGTGACGATCGACAACCGGCACTGCAAGGCGCTCACCGGCAGAAGCAGGCTGGGGAATGAAGAGGTCCTTCTGGCCAAGCCGGAGACCTACATGAACCTGAGCGGCATGTCGGTGCTGGAGTTGGTGAGAAAGTATGAAGCCGATGCGGAAAAGGACCTGATCGTCATCTATGACGAACTGGACCTGCCGCTGGGAATGATTCGGGTTCGGCAGCGCGGCTCGTCCGCCGGGCACAACGGAATGCAGTCCATCATCAATGCGCTGCAGACCGAAGAGATTGCCCGTATAAGGATCGGAGTCGCGCCAGACGACCCGCGGAAGGGCGGAGCAAAGTACATCCTCTCGCCGTTCCGCAAGTCGCAACTTGTAGCAGTGGACGAAGCGCTGGACGTGACGGCGCAGGCCGTGAACGTGATCATTAGCGAAGGAATTGCGACGTCCATGAACAGGTTTAACCGCAAGAACAAACCCGGCGAGGCTGCCGAGGAAAGCGGAAGTTGAAATGTGGTACGTGGTATTAGGTATTGGTACTTGGAGACCGGTTTTGCGGAAGTGCCGACTACCAAATACCAAGTACCAAGTACTTGGCAATAAAGATTTGGAGAGTCTATGCAACGTTCTTACGAAGTAATGTTTATTGTGCGGCCTGACCTGCTGGAGGAAGACATGGACAAGCTGGTCAGCACGCTGCAGAACCACGCCAGCAGCGCGGGCGCTACCGTGCAAAACACGGAGAAGATGGGCAAGCGTCGCCTGGCCTATGACGTGAAGAAGTTTCAGGATGGTCAGTACGTCCTCTTCACGCTGACCGCGGACGGAAATGCGATTCACGAACTGGAACGCCGCCTGCGCGTCACTGAGCCGGTGCTCAAGTTCATCACTGTTCGAACGGACGAAGAGCAGCAGCGCCTGGAAAAGATCAAGAAGATTCGCGCCTCGCGTGTGAAGCGTCCGCCTGCGGAAGCCGCTGCAACGGCTGAAAGCGAAGGCGCCACCGCGACAGCGTAGGCGCTCGGTAGTGGAAGAGCGGCCCTTTGTGACCGCGTAAGGCGATGAGTTTGATTGGGGCTTTAGCCCCGGCTCGCGGCTTCAGCCGCGTACAGCACGTTTAAGGAGAGTTATGGCAGACGAAGTTCAGGAAGTATCTACACCACCAGCGCGTCCTGCGGGACGACCTGACCGTCCAGAGCGTGGTCCCGGCGGGCCGGGAGGCCGTGAAGGCGGACGCAAATTTTTCCGGCGCAAGAAGGTCTGCAAGTTCTGCGTGGAAAAGATTGACGACATCAACTACAAGGACGTGCGCCTGCTCACGCAATTTGTGGCCGAGCGCGGCAAGATTGTGCCACGGCGGCTCACCGGCGTTTGCACGCCTCATCAGCGGCAGTTGACTGCAGCCATCAAGCGCGCGCGCAATATCGCCCTGCTGCCGTTTGCGGCGCGATAGAGTCACACCCACCACGGAGGCACGGAGACACGGAGAAAACCGGATTACGTGCGGACTGGGAGAAGCGCCGTTCGGCTCTGGCGTGCAGCTTTGTCGCGAGAAGCAGGGCAAAAAGATCTATGAACTGGAGATTTTGAGATGGAAGTCATCCTGAAAGAAGATGTAGCCAAGCTGGGCCACCGCGGCGACGTAGTGAAGGTCGCTGAAGGATATGGCCGCAACTACCTGCTGCCGCGCAAGCTGGCCATTGAAGCCACAGCCGGCAACAAAGCTGTGATCGAGCAGATGAAGCAGTCGGCTGTCCGCCGTACTGCCATTGAGAAGGCTGACTCGGAAGCGCTGTCTAAACAGCTCGAGGCGGTCACGCTAACGTTCGCGCGCAAGGCCGGTGAAAAAGACCACCTGTTCGGCTCCGTCACCTCGTCCGATATCGCCGAAGCCCTGGAGCAGAAGGGCTTCAACATTGACCGGCGCAAGATCCAGCTCCACGAGCCGCTCAAGAGCATCGGCGAATTCGATGTTCCCATCCGCCTGCACCGCGACGTCACCAGCCGCATCAAGGTGACGGTGGAAAAAGAAGGCGGCGCGGAAGCGTAGTTCTCGAAGCAAACAGAAATCCGACCGCTGATGAACGCTGATAACACTGATTTTGCCTCCATAGCCAATCAGGTCAGCGTTGGTCAGCGGGTTGCTGTTTCAGCCGCTTCGCTACGGTCGATACGCGTAAACCGTTCCCTGTTGCACGCCGATGTAAAGCGTGGACTCGTCATGCCCGAAGCTGCGAATGCAGCCCTGAACATGTTCCGTCCATTCCAATGCTCCGTCGCTGGCGCGATAGGCGGCGATATCGCCGTGACAACTTCCGGCTATGACCCACCCTTTCCACAGGTGCGGCTGTTCGCTCTCCCATGCTCCCGCTGCACCGCGCTCCCATGTTACGTGTTGAAATTGATCGGCAAAGGCCACCATCATGCCGGTCTTGTGCTCGTCGTTGATCCTCGTACCTAACACAAACTCGTGGTCCTTGCCTCCAGTCTTGACGGTGGTAAACCGGCCGATCAGGATTTCCGGCAGCTTCTGGTAATCGCGCGTCTTCCCGCTGGCAGGATCAACGGTGCGGAGGTGCCCGTCCGCCGTTCCGATATATAACAAGTGCTTGTACAGGAAAGGAGCCGTGCTCGCTGGGGAACTCAACGCCACTTTCCTCAGTTCAGCGCCTGATTTTGCATTGAGAATGTGGACCACCTGGTCGTGCGATACAAAAGCCACGATGGTTCCATCGGTGGCGGCGGGTTTGGGAATGTCACAGCTCGGGTCAGGCGCGGCGTCAGTGAATTTCCAGTTCAGCTTTCCGGTTTTGGTGTTCACTGAAAGCCATTCATCGCGGCGGGTACCCACTATGACTGCGTTATCCGCCCTGGCAAAGGCGGTAGCAGGTGAGCCGGCGGCAAGCTTCCAGCGAAGTCCTCCGGTATTCCTGTCAAAGGCGTAAATGTAGCCCTCCACCCCACAGCCCCGGTCCGCAGGAATGATCACGAGATCACGCACTAGAAGAGGGTCTCCATGGAAGCTGAATGGGCCGCCATCGGCCTTTGTGTCGTAAGACCATGCGACCTTCCCGGTTGACTTGTCCAGCGCCAGGAATTTGCCTGCGCACGACGCGATGAACAACAGGTTCCCACTGACCGTGGGCTTGGCAAAAACTCAGCCACCAGTTTCAAATTTCCAAAGTACGCGACCGCGGGAGCCAGGCGCGCCGGCGCTGAACCCGAGAACCAGCAAGCAGAATGCAATGTGTCGCAACATGCCGGATTGAATTTGATGCCTTTGCAACAAGGAATGTCAATTGCATTCGCCAGGTCAGAAAAATTCAACCAGGCCACGCTGTGGATGGGCTATGATGCGTCGCCAATATCTCGCTGGATGCCGTGCGATAGCTGGTAGATAATACCCGCAAGCAGTAAAAGCAAGATCAGCGCAGGCTCGCGGAGCCAGGTACACGTGGGTCCGACGGCCTTTTTCAGCGTCGTAGCGATCCACTACCGGAGGAGACGAGCGTGAAAACCGTATTCGTGGTAGGCGCAGGACCAGCCGGCCTTTTTGCTGCACAGAAGATCGCCCAGGCCGGACACCAGACCGTCATCTTCAATCGTGACCTCAAGCCGGGAGGGCTGGCGGAATACGGCATCTATCCGACCAAGGACAAGATGAAATTTGGGCTGCGCAAGCAGTTCGCCAAGGTGCTGAGCCTGCCGAACGTGCACTACTTTGGAAATGTGCCGGTCAGCCAGGAATCCAAAGTCACTGTCGCTGATCTGCGCCAGTTTGGGCCTTCGGCCATCGTCTTCTCTGTGGGCGCGCAGGGGACCAAAAAGCTCGGCCTTCCCGGCGAGAAAGCCAAAGGCGTTTATCCGGCCAAGGACTTTGTTTACAACTACAACCTTTTGCCTATCTACACCGGGCAGGACTTCTCTGTTGGCAAGCGAGTGGCAGTGATCGGCATGGGCAATGTGATGGTGGATATCGTTCACTGGCTGCTGGTTGACGATCCGAAGAAAACTACCGAAGAAGTAATTGTGGTCGCCCGCCGCGGCCCCTTTGAGGCCAAGTTTGACGCCAAGGAGTTCAATTACGTTGAGAGCCACTTTGACCGCCATGCATTTGAAAAAGAATTGCAACGCATTCAGCCGCAACTTACTGCCGTGGGCCAGGACATCAGCAAGCTGGCGGACGAGACCTTCCCAGTCTTGAAGAAGCCCGCAGCAGAAATCCAGGGCGGACGCTTCAGCTTTCGCTTCCTCTGCCAGCCAAAAGAGATTCACGCCGACGCCAGCGGCCGCATCTGCCGGCTCACGGTGACGGAAAATGTGCTTTCCGAGCGCGATGGCAGCATAGCCTGCAAGCCTACGGACAACACCGTTGATATTGAAGTTGACACCATGATCTTTGCCATCGGCGACGTGGCCGATCCGGCTTTGGGTCTCCCCTATAACCGCGATTCCTACGTTACCAATCCGAACGTGGGAGAGGACCCCAAGGCTTCGCCAGCCTATGAGATTTTCGATCCTGCAACCGGCAACGTTCTCCCAGGAATGTTTGCTGTCGGCTGGGCGCGTAAAGCCAGCGATGGTCTTGTCGGCATCGCGCGCCATGACGGAGAGGTCGGCGCAGCCCACGTGCTGAAGTATTTGGAGGGGGTCGCCGAAGATCGGGCGGTTCCCGTCGAGCAGATCCGGCATGAGCTCGAGCGCAGGAACATCCGCGTGGTGGATAAAGTTGATATCGAATGCCTGACCCGAGTAGAGGAAAAAATTGCCAAAGAGCAGGGCCGTACCTGGTTCAAGTTCGATAAAGATGAAGACATGCTGAACGCGATTGAGTCAGAGAAGGCCAGAGCGGTCACGGTCTGAAGCGCAGCCAAAGCAGGCGGAAATAGCGTAGATTGGCCTTCCTTGGCGAAAAGCCGAGCCTGATCCAGGCACGATAAAGCCGTGTGGCACGCCTACAACTCTCACCAGAGCCCGTTTCCTTGTGGGTCCTCAGCAACCCCGTAGCAGCGGCCTAGTTCTAACAGATTAAGTTGTCCCCTTTCGCCCCTTCAAGACTGCGTATGAAAAAATTCCTGCCACTACTGCTGTTGCTGCTTCCCTGCTTTGTTTTCGGCCAGGGAACTGCGCCCATGGACCCGGCCCAAGCGGGATCGTCCCAATCTGAGGTCCAAGGTACGCCGCCAGTACCGCAGCCCGGGACCGTGGCACAGGTGAAAAAGCTGGTTAAACACGAGATCAATGAAGCCATTATGGGGAAACACTACCCCGCGCTGGACAACTGGCAGCCGCTCACGCCAAAGCAGAAGTTCGAGACCTTCCTCAACCACACCTATTCGCCACGTACATTCGCCGGCGCCGGAATTGACGCCGTCAGAGACAAGCTGCACGCTGGAGATCGCGAATACGAAAGAGGCTCAGCGGGCTTGGCGCAACACTATGGGGTTGAACTTGGGACCAGCGAGACCGATATATTCTTTGAGCGTTTCCTGTTTCCCACGCTTCTCCGGCAGGATCCACGGTATTTCCGCAATCCGGACCTGCCGTTTTTCCGACGCGCTCTGTACTCCATAAGCCGGGTGATTATCACACACTCAGACAGCGGCCATGCCACTTTCAACGGCTCCAAGGTGCTGGGCGGAGCAGCTTCACAGGCGCTCGCTGACCTTTACGTTCCCGGCCAGTCACAGGGGATGGGCCCCATTCGTGATCGCGTAACTTTTGACCTGCTGCGGGATGCTGGCTTCAACCTGTTGCACGAGTTCTGGCCTGACATTCGCCACAAGCTTTTTCATCGCTAGGCCGCTCCTCCAAGACCGAAGATCGAGAGCAGATGGCCATCGGGATCGCGGAAGTGGACTGCCCACTCGGTCGGCGTGACCTGGCGCGGCTCATTCATGAACGCGACGCCGCGCTCGATCAAGCCCTGACGGGCAGCGCGGACATTTTCAACCTGGAAGACGATTTCGGTTGCACCGTTCACCTGCGGCGCCAAACGGACGTGGCCCAGACTGAGGCCCAGCGTGATCGGTCCGGCATCGAGCAGGGCAAGCTGCGCTTCCTGCATTTTCACTTTCAGCCCGAGCTTGTCGCGGTAAAACTCGAGCGAGGCCTTCAGGTCGCGGACGCCAAGCATGATGCTGGTTATGCATGAGAGTTTCAGGTGATTCATTGTCTCTCCTTTCTTAGCTCGTCCCGGGTTAATTAGCAACGCTAATTAAATTGCCAACATTGACCTGTGTCAAGAAAATAATTAGCCTTGCTAATCATGTTTTCCCCCTCGGGCAAAGGTAACTCCGGTACGGAGCGAGTTGCGGATAGCCTTCATAGCCTTGCCATCCACCTGCTGCGGATGGTGCGTGTCGAGGATGCTGCCAGCGGCGTGGCTCCGGCGCGCTTGTCGGCGCTTTCCGTGATCGTCTTCGGCGGCCCAATCTCGCTGAAAGATCTGGCGCGGGCCGAGCAGGTTCGTCCACCTACCATGAGCCGGATTATCGATGCCCTGGACTCGGCCGGACTGGCGCGGCGGAAGCCCAACCCTAGGGACCGCCGTGCGGTGATGATAGAAGCTACTGAAGAAGGCCGCCGTATCCTGCAAAAGGGCCGCCGCCGTCGTGTGCAGTTCCTGGCGCGGCATCTGGGCCGGCTCAGCGCGAAGGAACTGGAGCAGATTGAGCACGCGCTGGATTCCGTTCAGAAAGCCTTTACCGCGCCATCCCGCTGACCCTCCACACATTTTTGCTCGATGGCGAGTTGACAACCAGAGCGGCTCGCGGTCTAATCTCCCATAGATTATCTATGAAGGGACTCTATGGTACGTACGGCAAGTAAGAACGAACTGCTTTCCGGAACGTTGGACATGCTGATCCTGCAGACGCTTACACGGGGCGCCATGCACGGCTACGGCATCGCCCAGCAAATTCAGGAAACCACCGACGACGTGCTCCAGGTGGAGGAAGGCTCTCTGTATCCGGCGCTGCAGCGGCTCCTGATCAAAGGATGGGTGAAGGCGGAGTGGGGAACATCAGATAACAACCGCCGCGCGCGCTACTACACCTTGACCTCTGCCGGCCGGAAGCAGCTTGGCGTTGAAGCGGAAAACTTCAATCGCATGATTGAAGCTATTGCCCGCGTGATGCAGACAGCGTAAGGAGGCTGCCATGGCGAAACCAGGCCAGTTCTGGCGCAGGCTGTTGTCAGTAATCAACCGCAATCGGCTCGAGCGCGAGCTGCAGGAAGAGATGCGCCTGCATGCGCAAATGAAGGCAGAGAAGAACATGGCGGCTGGCCTTGGTTATGAAGCGGCGCATCTGGCGGCCCGCAAGCAGCTCGGGAACATGATGCTGCTTCAGGAGCGAAGCCGCGAACAGTGGGGCTTTTCCTTTTTGGAGAGCGTCCTCCAGGACCTCCGCTACGGAGTGCGGGGGCTGCGGAACAGTCCCGGCTTTGCTACGGTGGCGCTGCTGACCCTGGCTTTGGGCATCGGCGCTACGACGGCAATTTTCAGCATCGTTTATGCCGTGCTCCTCCGGCCGTTGCCGTACAGGGATTCGCAGCGCATTGCGACCATATACACCGTGAGCTCCATGTTTCCGGAGTTCAGCCTTGGCCAGTCCATTCCTAATCTGCGAGACATTCAGGCGCGCTCTCACTCCTTTGAGACCATAGCGAGTTACCAGCTCAGGGACTACTCCTTAACCGGCAGACGCAATCCTGAACAGATCAGCGCAGCAGCCATTTCTCCAAATTTCCTTGATGTTTTCAGCGTCCGTCCCATTCTCGGCAGAAGTTTTGTTCCTGAGGATGAGCACCTCAAGAGCGGGAACGTGGTGCTGCTCAGCTACGGCTTGTGGCATGAGCAATTCGGAAGCGATCCGCAAATCGTGGGCAAGGAAGTCACTCTCGACGAGAAGCCGTACACCGTCATTGGGGTGCTACCTGAGAGTTTCACCAATTTCTCCGTAACGGGTTGGGGAGATAAAGTGCAGGTTTGGGTGCCTCTGATGATCAGGCCGGAAGATCAGCAGAATCGCACCGGCTGGATGTATTTCACAGTCGCCAAACTGCGCGCAGGTATTTCTCTGGGCAGGGCGCAGGCCGAACTGGATGGCATTGCCGCGGCGCTGGCCCATGAATATCCCAAAGACGCGGCACAGATTAAATTTCCTGTCGAAAGTATTCAGCAGGTGGTAGTCGGATCCGATAAGCGCGAATTGCTGATCCTGCTGGCCGCAGTGGGTTTCCTTCTGCTCATTGCCTGCGCTAACGTCAGTAATCTTGTGCTGTCGCGAGGCCTCAAGCGCCAGCGCGAAATAGCGTTGCGGGCCGCCCTGGGCGCCAGCCGCGGCCGCATTGTTCGGCAGTTGCTGCTGGAAAGTTTTCTGCTCGCGGTGACAGGAGGTGCGGCGGGGGTGGCGCTGGCAGCAGCGGGGATCAGGGGCTTCCAGACCTTTGCCCCTGACGGGTTCCCTCGGCTGGAAGAGGTTCGCTTTGAACCGCAAATCGCGGTATTTGCTTTTGCCTTCTCGCTGCTGGCTGCGGTCCTTTGCGGGCTTGCGCCTGCGCTGGCCGCTTCACGCTCAGACTTGAACCTCACCATCCGGGAAAACAGCGTGTCAGCTCCGGCTGGACGGTCACTTCTGCGTGGCTTCCTCGTGGTTACAGAAGTGGCATTGGCGCTGGTACTGCTCACCGGCTCGGCCCTGATGGTGCAGAGTCTGATGCGCACGCTGCGCGTCGATCCCGGCTTGCGCACGGACCACTTGGTCACCGCCCGCATAACTCTTTCTAAAACGAGCTACCCTTCTGAAGACGCGCAGGTACTCTTTACGCAACGCCTTCTGGAGGCTTTGCGAGCTGAGCGCCAATTTACTGGGATCGCCTTGAGTAACAATTCCGTTCTGGCGCACAGATCCAGCCTGATGACCTTTGATCCTTCTACGCTCGGGTTGAACGAACAAAAAGTCAATCTGGAGTCCAGATCGACCTCGTCCGGATTTTTCAGCACCATGGGGATTCCACTGCTTCGCGGCCGTGAGTTCAATGACCGCGATGCCAAAGGCTCTCCCCAGGTGGTAGTGATCAACGATTCCATGGCCAAACGTTTCTTTACCGGCCAGGATCCGGTGGGCAGGATGATTCGTTTGTCGCGGGAGTCGAAGGAACAGTATCAGATTGTCGGCGTGGTGGCCGATACGCGAGACGTTCATCTCACCTCTAAACCGCGCCCGGAGATTTATTTCCCCATCCTTCAGGCTAGTGACAACGAAATCATGATTATGGTCCGTAGTTCACTGCAACTCGCAGCCGTAACCGGCTTGCTGGAAAAATCTCTCTGGTCGGTGGATAAAGATGAGCCGCTGCGCAATGTCAGCAGCATGGCGGAAGTGATATCCCGGTCGGTCGCGGAACCCCGCTTCCGCACCTGGCTGTTGACGGCTTTCGCGGGCGCGGGATTGATTCTGACACTGATCGGCATTTATGGAGTCATCTCTTATTCAGTAGCTCAGCAGACTCGTGACATTGGGATCCGTATCGCATTGGGCGCGCGGCCAGGGAACATGCTGCGGCTTGTGCTGAATCATGGGTTGCGGCTTGCCCTCCTCGGCGCGGCAGTTGGGATTGCAGGGTCTTTTCTTCTCATGCGTGTGCTGGCAAGCCAGCTCTATGAGGTCAAGCCAGGAGATCCTCTGACTCTGATTGGCGTTACTTTCGCCATGCTGTTGGTGGCAGTTGCGGCTTCATATCTCCCGGCTTTGCGAGCCACCCGCGTGGATCCGTTGGTGGCCTTGCGTTGCGAGTAGGCGACAGCACCCCCGCGAAGAGTTGACAAATCGATCTGACGGAGAAGACAGTTCTTAGAAATACAAGAACAGTTCCGTATCGGAACCGGAACTCTCCGAACTGCGGGGAGAAACACTTTGACCGGCTTCGAAAATCGGATACTATGTGACGCGTGAAGGTATGGATCAGACGCGCGGTATGGATGCTGGTGATTTACGGCATTCTTCACCTGCTCATAGCGCCGCTGCCGGAATTGGGCGCGTCCCTTTCCGGGAAGCCGCTGGTTGCAGCCATCGTTCTGACGACATACGCTCTTATCGAATTATTCCTCCTGATTTTTCTTATCTCGTTCGGACCTGCTAGTCCGGGATTTAGCTGTTGGATCGACGTTCTGGACAAAATCTGTTTGCGGCTTTGTTAGCCACAGAGGCGGGCTTGGAAGCTGATCAATTTCGGCCCGGCCACGCTGCGGAATGCAAAGAGTTGCCAATCCTCCGCCTTCTCTCGTGAAGAGGGCGCGATGCCACAAACAGACGACAAGCGGGAAGGTGCGCCATGAGCTACATGCGAAGAATACTTGAGGGAGCAACCGTGCTCCCGTTTGTAAGACTGCCTTTTGTAGGCAAGCCGCTGACTTCAGAGCAGCAGCTGCGCCATGATCTGGTTGAATTTGGGCGAATGCTGCACACCCAGGGATTTGTCGCGGCAACGGACGGGAACCTGTCCGTTCGTATGGACAAGGAACGCGTCATCATCACACCCACCTGCGTAAGTAAAGGCATGATGCATCCTGAAGAGATGGTCGTTGTTGATCTGGATGGAGAAAGACTCAGCGGCGCATGCCGCCCCTCCAGCGAGATCAACATGCACCTCACTATTTACCGCATGCGCCCCGACGTGGGTGCGGTGGTTCATGCTCACCCCTGCACAGCGACTGCTTTCGCGTCCGCCGGCATCGCACTCGATGAACCGCTGTGTTCAGAAGTGGTCATTACTCTTGGAGCGGTACCGCTTGCGCCGTACGCAACTACGGGAACTCAGGAGCTCAGTGACTCGCTGCGGCCTTTCATCCCGGAGCACAATGCCATCCTGATGGCGAACCACGGTGTAGTCACATACGGCGCTGACCTGCGCCAGGCTTATTTCCGCATGGAAGCAGTGGAGCACTATGCGAAAATCGTGCTGGCTGCCCGCCAACTGGGCTGCAGTCGTACGCTGGACAATGAGCAACTGGAAAAACTTTTTGCGGCGCGCTCAGAGTACAGTAAGAACGGACACTGACTGCCTGACCGCACTTCTGCAGGAATCGAGAATAGAGCTTGCAGAACGAGTGTAGTTGCACAGGCGGAGCACTACGTGCGCAGGAATTTTCCTACGATGGAACAGACCACACCCAAGCCCAGAATGGCAACGGGCCCATGGTTCTGCTGCAGCGCAACAGCAATGTCATTGTTCTGGGTATACAGGTAGGCTCCCCAACAGAGACCTCCAAAAATGCAGAAGGCTCCCAGGGTGCGAAGTAATGGGCTGCCAGGTTCTTTTTGCGGGGCTCGCGGCGCGCGGAATGTGCCGCGATCCTCATAGCCCTCACGGGCAGTAGTCCCCCAATCGTCCTTATATCCGTTCAACTTTGGAGGAGTTCCTGACATTTGAAAAGCACTTTGCCCTATCTGGACACTAGTTTCAATCATTTAAATGCCCTATATCGTTCAGACATGTTCCTTCGGGGTTGGCGAACAGCGGTTTCGTCACGTTAGCTCGGTCAGCCATTTACAATGGCGGCGTCCAACTTATGGCTCACCTTTTCGAATCCCTGCGTTTGCGTGAAGTTACACTACATAACCGAATTCTGGTCTCGCCTATGTGCCAGTACTCCAGCCGGGATGGCTTGGCCAATGACTGGCATTTTGTCCATTTGGGAAGCCGCGCCGTCGGGCGCGCGGCCGCCGTCCTGACAGAAGCTTCAGCAGTTACCGCGGATGGCCGCATCAGCCCGGATGATCTTGGTATTTGGGACGACATTCAAATTGAGCCATTGCAGCGCATCTTTTCCTTCATTGCGCAACAGGGCTCCGTGCCAGGGATGCAACTGGCGCACGCAGGGCGGAAGGCCAGCACCAGTGCTCCGTGGAAAGGCGGCAAGCCTCTCGCCCCGGAACAGGGCGGCTGGTCGCCCATCGTTGCGCCTAGCGCCATCCCTTTTGCTGACGGATACCAGACCCCGCGGGAACTCACGAAAACTGAAATCGAAGATGTGGTGCAGGCGTTTGCCCGTGCGGCCCAGAGGGCTGCCGCGGCAGGCGCACGCATCGTGGAGATTCATGGCGCGCACGGATATCTTCTGCACTCGTTCATGTCGCCATTGAGCAATCACCGGACTGACGAATATGGGGGGCCGTTTGAGAATCGCATTCGGATCGTCTGTGAAGTGGTGGACGCGGTGCGCAAGCTGTGGCCGGAAAGATATCCGGTGTTCCTCCGCATCTCCGCGACGGATTGGGTGGACGGAGGCTGGACCGTGGAGGATTCGATCGCCCTGGCACGAATTCTGCAGGCCCGTGGCGTGGACCTGGTTGATTGCTCATCGGGCGGAAACATTGCGGGAGCGAGAATTCCTGTCGGTCCTGGTTATCAGGTTGAATTCTCCGAGCGGGTACGCCGAGAAGCTGGCGTGCTTAGTGGTGCAGTCGGGATGATCACGGATCCGGCCCAGGCTGATCAGATTGTGCGTTCGGGACAGGCGGACGTTGTCGTGATGGCGCGCCAGTTCCTGCGCGAGCCGTACTGGCCCTTGCTGGCGGCACGAGCCCTGGGACATGACATGGCATGGCCGCCACAGTATGAGCGCGCGAAATTGAAGTAGCTGCCCTTACTGCCGGGAATCAGACTATCGTGGTCAGATGCTATTTCCGTTGTGCTGCCTGGGCTGCCTGTGCCTGGTCCTCAGGTTTCTGGATTTCACGTCTCTGCACGGGCGAGGAAAGCACAATGGAAGTCGAGGTTGTCCCATACGGCGTTAGGCGGTCGATCAGCGATTCCAGATGCTCCACCGAGCGCACGTGCACCTTCATGATGAAAGAGTCAGCGCCCGTGCCACGATGACACTCCACCACTTCCGGCAAAGCCTTCACCGCTGCGGTGATTTTGCTGAACACATCTCCCACCACTGACATGCGGATAAAAGCTGAGATGGGCATCCCGACTTTCATCGGATCGATATCAGCATGGTAGCCGACAATGATCCCGGCTTCTTCCATACGCTTTACGCGCTCCACCACTGCCGGGGTGGTCAGGCCGACCCTGCGGCCAAGTTCCGCATAAGAAAGCCGTCCGTTCACTTGCAATTCGTTAAGCAGCTTCCAGCCGATTGGGTCGAGCAGCTTTTCGCTTTTTGAAACTGAATCCATGGTTCAGCCTGTCATTGTAAGACAGTTTCCTCGCTACGCCTCTCATCATCTCAGAGAAGCGTTTCTAAGTAAATTCTAACTTTTCCCGGGGGAACATACATTTAAACATTTTCATTGTTTTCTGACCAGAGGGGCTCTTCCGTGCGCCTTATGCACAAATGCGCCTGCCACTTGCGGCGATACTTTACCCTAAAAAAGCGGAGCAGGGAGCAGAATTGAACAAAAGAGCGCCCGATCGCTCCAGATTCGCTTGCTTTCAGGGGCAGACCGTTATAAAAAATACATTCCCAAGCACCTGAATCTTACTGCCTGGTCACTCCCCTTTGTGAGCTGAATGGACAGAATTGTCATTACAGAGCAGGAAATCGGACGGGCCGAAACTCCCGTCCTGCCTGTCGCATCCGACCCTCAAGGGCTGCAGCCTCGTCTGCCCGATCCAGTTCCTTTGTGGGCTCGATTGGTGCTCGCACCGTTGATTTTGGTGCTTCCATTGCTTTGTCTGGCCTCTCTCATACTGCGCGTGACCACGCGCAAGCGAACTCCTCGCGAGCTGAAGGCGTGGTGGTCCTATCTTCTTACATTGCTGATCGTCAGCGGATTTGTTTCGACGCTGCTGGTGATCGTAAGTTTCTCGCTTTCCTGGGCCCCGGCCCCGGACGTTGTCGGCGTTGCATTATCAGGGCTCGACGAGCGCAGCCATTTCCCGGCTTTGCCTGCACCCAGCACCATGTCCGGTGTGGAGTTGAGTTCCACCCTAAAACCGCTGGTATTGCTTGCATCTCCCGCGACCAGACGCTGGTTCAGTCACTCGGAAACCATGTCTGGGATTCTGGGGGCAGCGCTGATACTGCAGGCCGATTCGCATGGCTATCTTCTGGCTACCGCGCGTCATGTGGCGGATGGCGAGGACTGGCGGGCCCATCACGGCGCTCAGAAAGTAATGGTTTCTGACGGGATGAACGGATGGGCCGCCGCGGAGGTCATTGCCCGCCACCGGCAGTTGGATATCGCCCTGCTCTGGCTTCAGCGGCGGGAAGGAAGTGCTGACTTCCGGCAGCCGGTTGCAAGCTATCGCAGCGTAGAGACAGGCGAGCAGATCTTTGTTATCGGCCACCCTGAAGGCCTGAACTTCAGCGTGAGCAACGGCATTGTTTCCCGCATGCCGGGCAACGATGTGCTCCAGATCTCGGCCCCCGTGAGCCCGGGGAACAGCGGAGGACCGGTCTATGACGAGTACGGGAATTTGCTGGGCGTTGTGACGTCCAAGGTCGATCGTTCGCTGGATCCCGAAGCGGAAAATCTGAATTTCGCCGTCAGCACAGAAGCTCTATTGCACGAATCTGACTGGGAGCTTGTGGGCGGCGCCTCGACAGCCCAAAATGGGTATCTCGATTTCATCCACCACGTTCAGGTGCAAAAGCTGGCCGCGCATTCGGGCTCTCGATAGGTTCTTCACATGGCAAACATCACAGTCACAGTCTTCGATTCCACCGAAAATAAGCGCGTGCCAGTGGAACTGCCGGATGATGCTCCAGCCAACCGGATTATCGCCGTGCTGGTGGAGAAGCTTCAGCTTCCCCGCAACGGCCCTGATGGCGCTCCGCTCAGTTACAAGTTCCATCACAAGAATTCCGGGCGCCAGATCCAGGACACGCAAACACTGTCTGATGCGGCGGTGAAGGAAGGCGATATTCTGCGCCTGCAGCCGGAAATTACGGCCGGAGCGAAATGAGCCAGCCTGCTGCTTCATCAGTGGAAGACCGCTTCAGCCGTTTCCGGCTGATCGGATGGTGGGATCAGGAGAAGATCCGCTCCGCGCGTGTGCTGGTGATCGGCGCCGGCGCGCTCGGCAATGAGATTCTCAAGAATCTTGCGCTGCTCGGCTTCACGAATATTGTGGTGGTGGACCTTGATTCCATTGACGCCACCAATCTTTCGCGCAGCATCCTGTATCGCGCCGCCGATGTCGGCAGGAAAAAAGCTGAAGTCGCCGCTGAAGCCACGCGGAATATTTTCCCTGAAGCGCGCGTCCATCCGATCACCGCGAACGTCGTCCACGGCTTGGGGCTCGGGTTGTTTTATTGGGCAGACCTCGTTTTGGCCGGGCTCGACAACCGAGAAGCTCGCCTCTGGATCAATCGCGCATGCTGGAAGATGAACCGGCCCTGGATTGATGGCGCGATCGAAGGAATCAACGGCGTGGCACGCGCGTTTCTTCCGGGAACAGCACCATGCTATGAATGCACTTTGGGCGAAACCGATTGGGACATTCTGAACCGGCGCATGTCCTGCAATCTGCTGTTGCTGCAAGAGGATGCACAGGGCAAAGTCGCTACGACTCCAACCATTTCGTCGATCATTGCCGGGCTTCAGGTGCAGGAAGCTGTGAAGTTACTTCATGGACTGCCTGTGCTTGCGGGCAAGGGCTTTATCTTTGAAGGGCTCAATCACACCTCTTATCGGGTGGAGTACACAGAAAATCCTGACTGCATGAGCCACTACACCTTTTCTGAACTTGTCTCTTTGCCGTGCGCTTCACCCATGACCACGCTTGCCCAGCTCCTCGAACGTGCGCGGAAAGATCTTGAGTCGACCGCAGTCATACTTGAGTTCAGCCGCGACATTATTCACCAACTCGTGTGTCCCGGGTGTGGCCGTGAAGAAGACGTTTTCTCGGCAGTTGGCACAGTCCCGTACGCTCGCGGACGCTGTCCGGCAGATGGACAGATGCGCGCTGTAGTTACAGCCCACAGCTATTCCGGGACTGAGCCATTCGGAGGTCGCACGCTCGACCAGCTTGGATTGCCCATCTTTGACGTGTTTCTGGCGCGCGCCGGCGAGCGCGAAGTCGCATATTTGCTGGCGGGGGATGAACGGGCTGTGCTAGGCCAACTCGCCGCGGGGGCGGCAGGCTGATGGCGAAACCGAAAACAGCTATTAAGACACCCTCCATCATCATGGAGTCCGAAGTAGCGCGGAAAATTCGTCAACATTCGCGCACGTCCATGAAGGCCGAGGTCTGCGGCGTTCTGATCGGCAGCAACGACAACGACCGAATGACCGTTACAGCCTGTATTGCCGGCATCAACGCAGCTCAGGGCGGAACCCATGTAACGTTCACCCAGGATACCTGGGAGCACATCTACAAAATCAAGGACCGTGAATTCCCTGACGACAAAATTGTCGGCTGGTATCACTCACATCCCGGGTTCGGTGTATTTCTCTCCGAGCATGACATGTTCATCCAGGAGAATTTCTTTTCCGGTCCGCACCAAATTGCCTGGGTGTATGACCCGCATACCGACGAGGAAGGCTGCTTCGGCTGGGTGAACGGGAAAGTGGAGAAACTCTCCGGAATCCGGTTCGGGTATTCGCAGAGTGTGCAGTTGGATGGAATTCATCACGATCCTGATGATGAGGACGAGCCCAGCCCTGTTCTCAGCGACGATATGCCGGCCGAGAATGGCGATCGTCGGACACCCGCATTTGTTCGTTGGGGCGTGACGGTCATAAGTTATCTTGCCGTGCTCGGGCTCGGCTTCATCCTTGGCTACCAGTTTTTTGGTTATCGCCTGGACCGGTTGCTTCAGGAAGAGAAACAGCAGCTCTATCAGCAGTTGGCGGAGCCTCCTGCGCCCACGGCTCCAGCTCCGGTTTTACCCCAACAAAAGCCATCAGCCAGACAGGAAGGAAACAGCCAAAATGGCAAACGAAAGTGATAAGCCGGCGCTGAAAATTACCCTGGAAGATCTCGAACGGGTTTCACTGAACTCCAGCGTTGCTGTTGCCCCTTCCCCTGCCACTGCTCGGGAACGCACAAAAAACTATGGCAACATTGCCTCTCCGGAAGTCGCGCCCGTAATTGAAGACCAGGGGAAGTCCAGGATTTTTCTGCAGGGCTGGTTCTATCTGGGCGTTGCCGGAATGGCCGGAGCTCTGCTGGGCTGGGGCATCTGTGAGCCCCGCTTTTACGATGCAGGCGGGCATCGCTGGGGAAACATCTTCATGCTCCCACTGGTGGTCATGCTGATGTGTTTTGGGTTCGGAGTGGCTGAGAGTCTGGTTGAGCGTTCGCTGAACAAAGCTGTCTGGCGCGGGCTGCTCTCACTGGCGCTTGGTTTTATCGGCGGCTTTATCTTTGATTGGGTTGCCAATCTCATATTTCAGATCACCGTTGCCATTGTGTCCGAGCTCGGAGTGCATACCGTCAGGAACCCGGCTTTCTGGATGGCCCGCGGCGTAGCCTGGATGGTCTTTGGCATCACAGGCGGAATTATCTACGGCCTAGTGGACCGCTCCGGAAAGAAGGTGCAGTATGGCATTCTGGGTGGCATCATCGGCGCGGGATTAGGAGGCATGGTCTTTGATCCTATCGCGCTGGCGACCAGAGCCGGCGGTCCGAGCAGGGCTGTGGGATTTGCGCTCTTTGGGTTGGCTACAGGAGTCGCCATGGGCATTGTGGAGAGCGCTCTCAAAGATCGCTGGCTCTATGTGGCTGCCGGCCCGCTCGCGGGCAAGCAGTTCATTCTGTATAAGCCTGTTACCGTAATCGGCAGCAGCCAGCAGTCCGATATCTATTTGTTCAAGGATTCCGCTGTGTTGCCACGGCACGGCAGCATCGAACTGCGCGGCGCACAGACTTTTTTGCACGCTGATGGTCCACTGTATCTCCGGCCAGCCGGTAAAGCATCGCGCGCTGCAAAGCGGCGATCTTGTTCAAGTGGGCCGCTACGCATTCCACTTTCGCGAGAGGCACAGGAAATAGATGACCGAGTCGGCTACATGCCCCTATTGCCGAATGGCTTTCGGTCAGGAAGCGCCGGCCAAAATTTATTGCACCGGGTGTGGCATGCCGCACCATGAGGATTGCTATCAGGAAAATGGCGGCTGCACCGTCTTCGGCTGCGCGTGTGCTCCGGCGGACGATCCCAAGCTGCAGGTCTCGCACTCTGAGCTGAATGCCGCGGAGCCGGCATCAGCACTCTATGCTCCGGCACAGCCTCAGTTTGCCGCGACCACGATGGGGCCGTTGGCTCCTGTGTACGGCCGGCTGCCCAAGAGCCGCACCGCTTATATTGTTTTGGGCATTTTCCTGGGAGCATTTGGAGCGCATAACTTTTATGCTGGTTACACGGGCAAGGCAGTGGGCCAGTTGTGTCTCACCCTGTTGAGCTTCTTCTACCTGGCCGTGGCCGCATGGCTCTGGGCGGTCATTGAAATTTGCATTATTGATGCTGACAGCGCGGGAGTGAAATTCACCTAACATTCAAGGAAATGAAATACTACATTCGACGCGATCTCAACGAATACGGGCCTTATACACTGGCCGACCTTCAGCGTTACGTGGCGCAGGGGAATATTTCATTATCTGATCTGACCCGCAGTGAAGGCATGACTGACTGGGTGCCGGTATCGCAGGTCATCGGCAATATTCCTCCGCCGGCGCCTTCCGCCAGTCCGTACCCAGCAGCCCCGGCCGCCAGCCCGGCTGGATCACCTTCCCAGACGGCGGGAACGGTGTATTCGGGAGCGGCGGCGTATGGCTCTCAGCCCGTCTCGGCACTGGCGGGACCTATGCCGCCTGATTTCCACTGGGCTCTTGTCCTCCTGATTGGCTTTTTCACATGCGGCATTTTTTTATGGGTTTGGCTCCTGGTGGAGGCGGCATTTGTGAAGAAAATTCGGCCGCAAAGTAACGCCCTCATCTTCGGGATTGTGGCGTTGATCTGCAGTTACGGCGGCCAGTTCATTCGTGTATTTGACCTGATGAATCACCGCGCCGGCATAAGCCCTTTTGGCGGATTAGTTGGGATAGCCAGCATCGTATTGTATTTTGTGGCCGTCTTCACAATGAAGAGTGAATTGGAACAGTACTACAACTCAGTGGAGCCCATTAACCTCCGCCTGAACGGAGTCATGGTGTTCTTCCTCGCGGTGTTTTACTTTCAGCACCATTTCACGCGCATCAGTCGCTGGAAGAAAACCGGTATTCTGGAGCCGCAGGGATGAGCCTCAGCCGCACGTTCAAGGTCTTGTCGGCATTCGTAGCGGCAGGCGGAGGCTCTGTGCTGTACGCGTGTCCGCCATCGCAGTACAGTTTTTATCCGCGCTGTCCGATTTACAGCGCCATGCATCTTCTGTGCCCCGGCTGCGGCACAACGCGCGCGCTTTACGAACTTCTGCACCTCAACCTTAGAGGAGCTTTCCACTACAACGCGCTCACAACCTTGTTGATTCCTGTCGCTTTTATCTGGTGGCTACTTGAGCGGCGCCGCGCTTTTCAACAGAAACGGCCGATGCAACTGAGTGTTCCGCCCACAGCCTGGGCTGCTCTGCTATTCGTTGCCGCGGTGTTTACCATCGCCAGAAATACAGGTTTGGCATTCGCAATCTAAAAACATGCTTTCACCCCGAATCCGCCGCTTAAAACTCGACTACGAATCGCTTCAGCAGCGCTTCGCCGGATGGCCTGTTATTCGCATGGTCGGTACGGCGGGAATGCCTCCTGAGCTTTACCGCTTCGAGTATTCCTTGCGAGGACTCTACGTTGCCGGCGACGGTTCAATCCTGGAGCGCAACCAGCACCTGCTCGAAGTCAACCTTACTCTCGGTTACCCGCGCCGCGCGCCGCAATGCCGCATGCTGACCCCGGTGTTTCATCCCAACTTTGACGATAGCTCAGTCTGCATCGGCGATTTCTGGGCCGCCTCTGAATCACTGGACGACCTCATCATTCGCATCGGACGGATGATTGCGTATCAGGAGTACAACACCAAAAGCCCGCTCAATGGCCTGGCCGCCAAGTGGGCCGCGCAGAACCCGCAACTGCTTCCCGTGGATCCTCAGCCTGTCGCGCCTCCGCTCGGGGAAAAAGCTGCACCCGAAAGTACGGCGCCGGCCCCGAATCCGGCAATCAGCCCCGAGTCCAGCGTTCAAGTAGAATCCGCGCCCGGCATTGGCGATCCGTGGTCTGGAAAAATTGTTATCAGTTGACAGATCTGGGGCGAAGGCTTCGATAAGCTCGCCTTTTGGGGGAACGTCCGTTAATTCCAAGAACACAGGCGCGTGTTGCTGAATCTGCGTTCAAAGTTGTATTGACTTGCAGGTTTCTTTTTTTCCATTTCCCAATTTGGTACGCTCCACGCTCACAAGCTGTGTAGTAGACTTTTTCGGCATCGAAAGTTGCTTCCGGGTATAAGGCTGAAGGCTCGTTCATAAAGGCAGAACCGATCCATGATCGCTTACCCGGCTTCTTCTGTTCATTTCTTCCCAACAGATGCGGCACATTCCAAATTCAGTGAGGTCTTCCAATGGCATCTCCCCTTGGAAAGATGAGAGTTGTGTTTGCGTTGTTCTTTGTGTTCCTGGCCGTGAACTTCATGGCCGCGCAGAAACCGTTGGTTACTCCCGGCGGCGATAACATGCCGAACGGAAAACACGGGCAGTCTGGACAGACCGCTGCCCCCGTACAAGGCCCAATTGGTCAGGCGGTGGTCACCGGCAACGGCATTAGCTATCACGGCGGCCCGGTGCTGAAGTCCAACCCTGTTCCGATTTACCTGATTTTTTATGGCAACTGGAACAGCACAGGCTCCAACACCCAGGCCAGCGTCAGCCTGATCGAGCATTTCGTCAGCACACTTGGGAACACACCCTACGAACACATTGCCACAACCTACGGCGATACTACCGGGAACGTGAGCGGTAACGTAAGCTTAGGCGGCGTGACTTTTGTAAATTCAAGCACCAATCTGACGGATACGAGTCTGCGTACAACCGTCAGCAACGCGATAAGCAGCGGCGCACTGCCGCGCAATGGCAATGGCGTTTACATGGTGCTTAGCTCGTCTAACATCAATGAAACCTCTGGCTTCTGCACCCAGTACTGCGGCTTCCACACTCACGCGTCACTGGGCGGAGTCGATATCAAGTACGGTTTCGTCGGCAACCCTGACCGCTGCCCCTCAGGCTGCGAGATTCAGCGTACCGGCCCCAACAGTCCAGCGACGAACGTGGGCGGCGCAGATGGCCTGATCAACGTGCTGGCGCATGAACAGTTCGAAGCCATTACGGATCCAGACCTGAATGCGTGGTTTGACTCCAGCGGTGAAGAGGATTCCGACAAGTGCAACTTCAATTTCGGCACCACGCAGACCTGCACATCAACCAGCATTTGCTCCGCCGCGGGCAAGAGCGCCGGCGCACGATTCAACGTGACGTTCGGCAATAACGACTGGATGATCCAGCAGCAGTGGGAGAATGCCGCCGGCGGCAAGTGCGTGCTTCACCTGTAGATGTAATTGCTTTCAGATTCAGGGCCGTCCGCTCATTTGCCGACGGCCCTGGATACGGAAACCATACCGACGCTTAAGCTCTGAATTATGAACTTTTCTGCACCAGCCATTGTTCGGATTGCCCGTTCCGGACAGCGGTGTACACTCGCAACACTCAAAGCGTCGGAGCACGCACTGCACCGGATCATCACTCCCATACATACGGCTTTATCCATTCGCTCGATCCAGCAGACGAAACTAAATCCCACTCTAGTGAGGTCAGCATGAGAATTCCCCTTGGAAACATCAGGTACTTCCTCGCTTTTCTTTTCGTGATCCTGGCCGCCAATTTCCTGATGGCGCAAAGAATCCGCGACAACCACGCCGGCCCTGGCGAGCACATGGCCCCGAACGGTGATGGCACCGCCGCCGCCCGTCCCACCGGCAACACGGTGGTGACCGGCAATGGCATCAACTACAATGGCGGCCCGGTGCTTCATGGCAATCCGGTGCCGATCTATATTATCTGGTACGGTACCTGGACCAGCACCACCGGATCCAATACCCAGGCAACGGTCAACCTCATAGATTCGTTTCTCGCAGCCAATTCGCTCGGTGGATCTGGATACGAGAAAATCAATACGACTTATGGTGACACGACTGGCAACGTAAGCGGCAACCTGCAACTCTCCAGCCAGATTTTCGACACCGGCTCACAGGGAACAAAGCTGCGGAACAGCAGAATCACTTCAGCAATCTCGTCTGCGCTTACGACGGGAAAGCTCCCTACGGACCCTAATGGCGTCTATCTTTTCCTGACCTCATCGAACGTGAGCGAGAGTGGATTCTGCAGCCAGTTCTGCGGCTTCCATACTCACCAGACCATCAATGGCGCGGACATCAAGTGGGCCTTCATTGGCAACCCGGATCGTTGCCAGTCCGCCTGCGAAATTCAGTCCACCGGTCCCAATAGCCCATCAGCCGGAGTGGGCGGCGCGGATGGCATGATCAACATCATCACGCATGAATCAGAAGAAAGTATCACTGATCCCGACCTGAACGCATGGTTTGACTCCGCCGGCAATGAGGACGCTGATAAGTGCAATTTCCGCTTTGGTCCCACGCAGAAGGCGGCCAATGGCGCACAGTTCAACCAGACCTTCGGCGGCCACAACTGGATGATGCAGATGGAATGGGAAAACAGCCGCGGCGGCGGTTGCGATCAGACCCTGGGTGGCACGTTCTTCTAAAAGCAAAAAGCTTATAGCAGCCGTCCGGTGCGCCGGACGGCTCTTTATTACAATCGAATTATCCGGAAAGGAGAGCATCTGCCATGCGTCTGCCCGTGCTTTGCTGTGCTGTTCTACTCACGCTTCCCGCGATCTCGGTTGGTCAGGAGCCGGTCAAGCCCAACCTGACTCCGCGCATCATCACAGCCACTAAGCAGGTAACTATGTTTACCGGTCTTGAAAACCAAATGCTCCAGGCCGTTCAGAAAAAAGACAAAGCCGCTCTCGGCTCGATCGTGACGGATGATTGTTCCATCCATCTGCCCGATGCCGATTCGATGGCCGGAGATGACTGGATCGATTCTGTGATGAACAAAGACTTTGTCCTGAAGAAATTCCTCATCCGGCAGATGAGCGTCGCCGATTTGGGAACATCGGCTGTTGTTAGTTATGATCGCGTCCAGGAATCGAGTTATCAGGGGAAACCGGACGGCGGTGAATTCTACGTAGTGGACCTGTGGAAGCAGGATGGGGGCACGTGGAAGCTTTCTGACCGCTTTGTCTCCAAGGTGGGAACCACTCCTTACATGCCCAAAGGACTGGTCAAGCCCACTGGGAGGCAATAACTCCTATGAACGGTTCGCGTCCCGGAACATGCTGACGAGTTGATTGATCTCAGCGTCGCTGGCGTCTGTCACCAGATAAAAGCCGAGTCCGTTCTCGCTCCAGTTCTTGATATTAAAAGTCGAGTTCCTGGCCGGCCTCTTGCTGCTTCCTTGTTCCTGGAAAATGAACACAGAGATCTTGTGTTGGCCGGCTGTGTACAGCAGTTCTGCTCCTGGGCTGTGCTGCACGAAAACCATTTTGCCGCCCACCAGCTTGTAGGTTGTGCCTGCAACCTCAGGGGGCGTGAAAGTGAAAGGCAATTTGCCCTGGAACCACGGCTTCACCGTGTGACGGTCCTCGCTGACTACGTCCACCGGGTTTGAGCTGGATAACGCGATCACATGCTGGTCCACCAGCTCAGCCAGCATCGCATCCCCGCCGGAAGAGCGAGGCCATAAAGAGTATCCAAGCGCGGCCAGCAGCAGAGCACATACGGAAGACATGCCCCATTTCCACCACGGGCTCACGCGGGCATGAGGATGCAGTTGACGGTAGATGGAGGCGTGCAGGTCAGGCGGCGCGGAATAACGGTTTGCCGCCACGCGCACCGCTTTTTTAAGCGCAAGGTGCTCGGCAACCGCCGCTGTGCACTCAGAGCACCCGGACAAATGAGCCGAGACCTCCTCCTGGTCGGCCGGCTGCAGCTCGTCATCTACGAATAAAACAATTTTGTCCTGCCACTGGCAACTCATGATTTCGCACCCACAGTTTTTCCGCTTGCTGGTTTTCTGGCATCGCTCTTCCCGCTGAGGAGCGCCACGATATGCTCTCGCAGCATGCGTCTGGCCCGCGCCAGCCGCGACATTACCGTTCCAATTGGGATGTCGAGCGCGTCTGCAATCTCCTGATATTTCAGTTCTTCCAGGTCAGCCAGGATGACTACTTCCTGAAAGACCACCGGAAGTGCGGCGATGGCCTGTTGCACCAGCTCACTATCAGCGCGGCGCACCAACGCCAGTTCAGGAGTGTCATGACTGGCGACTGAATCGGCAAAACCTTCCTCGCTCTCCTGGACCGTGTTGCGTCTTTCCAGACCGGTCCGGCTGGTCAGAAAAGTGTTGCGCAAAATTCTGAACATCCAGGCGCGAAAATTTGTCCCTTCCTGGAAACTCGCCAGGGCCTTCAGCGCTTTGGCGAAGGTCTCCTGCACCAGATCGCGTGCTTCTTCTGCGTCGCGGCACATCCAGCGTGCAAAGTTATACAGCGGGTCCAGCAAGGGCAGCGCCAGTTTTTCGAATTCCTTTTGGTTCACGCCGCTCACGTCACTCCAGAATGAATTCCGCGGTTATGATTGTAGTCCTGTCGCCGGAGCCGCGTATGGCTTGCCGGTGATATCCGCACTGCACCGGCTAGTGCACCACAATGATGGCCGTCATCTTTGGATGCAAAGAGCAGAAGTACTTATACGTTCCCGGCTTGCTGAAGGTGTAGCTGAAGCGGTCGTCCGTATCCAGCGCCTTTGATTTGAAAGCCTTGTCCTCGCTCACCACTGTGTGCGGGATGTCATCCCGATTGATCCAGTGCACCTGGGTTCCCACCGGAACACTCATTGTGGATGGCGTGAAGCTGAAATTATCAATCTTTACCTCTGTCGCGTTCTCGTCCAGGGCAGCTCGCACAAACGGCGCCGATGCCGCCAAGCCCAAAGCGAGAGCAATTGCTAAAGCCAAAACAACTCTCTTCATATATTTTCTCCTTATTTCCCAATCTTGCAGTTTTTGAGTCAGACGCTCATCCCAGCGATGAATCCACCACCGCGAGCGCATGTTGGCCGCGCCTGTAGTTGACATCAGTGATGCCCAACAAGCTGCGGAGCTGTTCCGCCGGGACTTTCATTGGTCCCGCCGAGGGAGCCGTGCCCGGTTTGGGTTGAGGGAACGCGGTGGATGCCGCCGTATGGAACGTCACATTGCCTTCAACTTTTTGCATCGTCTGATGGATGTGGCCGTTCAACACCGTCACCGATCCAAACCGCTTCAGATAGGAGAGCGCTTGCGCGCTGTCCTCTGTCCCCCAACCCCACTCGGGATAAATCGTCCACAAAGGAATGTGCGCGAACACCACGATCGGCGCGCTCTTCGAGAGATGTTTCACGTCTTTCTCCATCCACGCGAGCTGCTCACCGCCCAGGTTGCCGAGCCCACCGGCCTTTAAGTTCATGACATTCACCAAGCCGATGAAGTGGACCCCTTTATGATCGAAGCTGTACCAACCGCCGCCCTGGCGGCCTCCGCCAAAGCGCTGGCGGAATTGCTGGCCGTCGTCGTTGAGCATGTCGTGTTCACCGGGCACGTAAAAGACATCTTTCACAGAAGCCGATTTCAGCATCTGTTGCACCGTGTCAAACTCTTCAGGCTTGGAGAGATGGCTTACGTCGCCGGTGTGGAGCATGAATGCAGGCTTCAATGGCAGGGCATTGATCTTGTCGATGGCCGCTTTGAACGTGCCTACAACGTCTGTGTTCTCCGGCTTGTTAAACCCCATATGACTGTCGCTGATCTGCACGAAGCTCAGCTCGGCCTGGGCATCCTTCGCCTTCAACTCAGGGAGACGGCTGAGGCTGTAGGACTGAAGGACTCCGCCCTTCATCAGGCAGAGGGCTCCGGTTCCTGCCCAGGCCATGCATTTCAAAAACCCTCTGCGATCAATGCCGTCATGGTGGTGATCGTGCAGGATTTCGTCTTTTGTGTTGTGGTCCATCTTTATCCTCCTCGCCGACCCAATTACCAGTGTGGTTGGCGGTGGCTGCTAATGGACTTAACTGGGACGCAGAGTTTTTATTCCTGCTTGCAGGAATTCGTTGCGAGTTGTCCGGCGGGTGTCAGATAAGGACACAACTTTCGCTGGAAGAGTGCGTTCTGAATATCTGTTGACCTGATAACATGCTGCGGCGGGAACTCTGGAAAGGAATAACGTTGAAGGGAAACGGCGTACCGGCGGTGATGCTGTGGCTCGTAAGCGTTGTTTTTGTTGCCGCTGCCGCCGGACAGGCGGTGGTGCATGCGCCCACTTCAGATGTATTCCTCGATCACGCCTACCGCGCCATGTACAACCTGAATTTCGACAATGCTTTTCGTGACGCGGAGCAGGCGAAAACAGCCGCAAAAGACGATCCTCTGCCGTGGGTGGCGGAAGCCTGCGCCGCACTGTTCCGCGAGTTCGATCGCTATAACATTCTTCGCAGCGAACTCTTCGCCTCAGACGACGCGTTCGACGCGCGCAAACCGCATGCCTGGGACGCAGTGCACAGGCAGCAATTTGAACAAGCAGTGGCCGGAGCTCAGGCAATCGCCAACAAACGCCTCGCAATCAATAAACAAGACAGCAAAGCACTCTTTGCCCTGGCACTGGTCAACGGTTTGCAGGCCGATGATGCGGCCCTGCTGGCCAGGAAGAATATGACTGCACTCCGGTTTACTCGAACCGCCAATGAATACGCTGACCGTCTGCTGGCCGATCACCCCGATTACTACGATGCCTATGTTGCCACGGGGATGGGCAAGTACATCATTGGCGGCAAAGCCGCGCCGATACGTTGGATCCTTCGTCTGGGAGGGCTCAAAGGGAGCCAGGAGGAGGGCGTTCATGACTTGAAGCTTGCCGCCGCCCACGGACATTATCTGGCGCCGTTTGCCAAAATCCTGCTCGCTTTCGATGATCTGCGGCACAAAAACAAAGCCGCGGCACAGGAGAAGCTTTCTGAACTCCACACACAGTTCCCCGACAACCCGCTATTCACCCAGGAATTGGCCAAGCTCCAGCACACCGCAGCGGGACCGGGCCAATAGCGGCCGGCGGAACCCCGTCAAAACTGAGGTGAACACATTCTTGTGCACTAGTGGGACATAGCCTTTAGTGTCCGCGAGCAGCAGGACGATGCTGGTACCATCGAAATATCTCCAGGGAGACTGAACCCAGTTGCGACCCGCCAGATTTATTCCAGCCCTGCTCACCCTCGTTGCCATATTTGGCAGTCTTGTGCCGCCCGCAACCGCCCAGAACGCTGTCGAAGAACGACTCGTGGCGTCCTATCAAGATGTCTATAACGTGAAATTTCAAGAGGCGCTCAAGCAGGCGCAGGAAGCACGAAGATTGTCTCCCGCTGATCCCATGCCATCGATCGCCGAGGCCAATGCCATCCTGTTCCGGGAGTTCGATCGGTTGCGTGTCCTGCGCAGTGAAACCTTCGCCAGCGACGATAACTACACCAGCCGCCAGAGCTACAAGTGGGATCCCGCTTCATACCAGGCCTTTCTGAACGCATTGAACGCGGCCGAGGAAACTGCTCAAAAGCGGCTGGCTGCAGACCAGCACGATGGTCGCGCCCTGCTGGCCATGGCGCTCAGCAACAGCATGCGTGCCGAAGATGCTGCCCTCTTCGCAAAAAAGGACATTGCAACGCTTTCTTATTTCCGGGCTTCAGCCAGTTATGCCGAGCGGCTGCTTGCCGTGGCGCCGCAGCAATATGATGGCTACCTGGCGAGTGGGCTGGGGAAATATGTAATCGGCTGCAAGTCAGCGCCGGTGCGCTGGGTGCTTCGGGCAGGCGGGTTGAAAGGCGATCGTGATCAGGGTGTGAAGGAGCTCTCGATCGCAGCGGCCCACGCCACTTATATGGCGCCCTTTGCGCGGCTGCTCCTGGCCTACGACGATCTGCGCCGAAACAATCGGAGCGAAGCGCGGAAGAAATTCGCCGCCTTGCATGGCGAGTTCCCTGACAACCCGACGTTTCTCCAGGAAACCGCCAAGCTCGACAGTCCGTCAGTTCGCCCCGGCCAGTGAGTGGAGCGAGATTGATGCGCCGCCCAGGATCTTTCCGCTTTCACTTTCTTGAATAAACACTACTGTCCGCAGGTCCTGCCTCTTCCAGCCGTTGTTCAGCTTCAATGGGATGGCAGTAGAAAACCTGCCGCCACTGATCTCGCCGAGGCGTTGCAACTGGCGTACGACTGCGGAATGATGTAGAGTTCGTCCACCGTTCTCGCCGCCTGCAACGTTTGTGAACAGATTGTCCTCAGTGATCGCGAGCATTACTTGAGCAGGTTGGCTGTTGGCGACGGTTACTCTCAGCAGGTCATCGTTCGCGAGGGACAACCGCACGTCTGCCGCGGAGACTTCCTGCGCGGCTTGTGCAATCGCTTCGCGCGCATCTCCTGCTAGGCTGCCCACAAATTCAACTTGCCCGTTTACGACCATCTGCGGTGTGTAAGGGCCGTCGATGTGAAACTTGCGCGCGTAGTTTTCCTGCCGATGGCTGTAAGCGGCGGAATCAAAGCGGTCATGCCAAGCCGCCGAATCCCAATAATCCACATGGAAGCCGAGTGGAATCACTTCAGCGCCGTTGGAGCTTGCGCTCTGCCGCAGGCGTCCGAGCAACTCATCCGCCGGAGGGCAACTGGAGCATCCTTCTGAGGTGAACAGTTCGACAACCACCGCGTGTTTGCCTGCGGTGGGAGAGCCGGGTTTACTGCGCAGAGCACAGAGAAACACGGAGCAAAAAACTAAACCCAAAACGCATGAAAGAGCACAACGTTTACTCGTAAACATCAAATTCGATTTCCACTTCATCTTTTACTTTTACCGTTCCACCACCTGCTGAGACCGGCTGAATCCCAAAATCGGTCTGCTTGAATTTGGTCTTGCCGGTGTAGTGCTTTCCCGTTGCGCTGACTGGGAACTCAAGCTCTTTCGTCACACCATGCAAATCAAGCTTTCCCGTAATCTGAAATCTCCCGGGACCGATTTGCTCAATGCGGCTTGAAGTAAAACGGATCTGCGGATACTTTGGCGCATCCAAAACCTTGGGACCCAGCATAGTCGCCTGGATTTCAGCGCGGTCTTTTTCTGATGCATCCGGATCAATCACCTTCAGCTCTTTTGTGAGTACGGTAATGACTGCCGTTTTGGATTGCGAGTTTATAGCCGCGTGCTCGATTGGAGCGCTAATGGTGTGGTTATGTCCAAAACCAGAGAACAATCCTGTTTTGCCAACGTGAATGGTGATGGTGGATTCCGGCCTGGAGGTCTGAGCCGGGCTGCTTCCACCAAAAGCGAACAGCAGTGCAGGGAGGCAGAGGAACAGACGATAGACTCTGTTATCAAACAAAATTTACCCCCCTAGCTGAAGCCACCGCTCTCTATGCTGATGCAACCAACATTCCATAATGATGCAATCCGCGCAGTGCCATCTCTCCGGGTGATCTAGACGCCCTACATCGCTGCTTTTTCCAGCACGCCCGCCGCCCGATTCAGCGCCTCGGTCAATGCCTCCAATTGGCCTGCGGTAAGAGTCGCATTCTTGGCATCAATCGATTCGTTGACACCCGGAATCACCACGGCGGCATAGCCGGTGTACTGTCCCGGAGCATAGATGGAGTGCCGAAACCATGGCCGATTCGGGAGTCCCTTGTTCAGGAGCAGAGCGCGCTCGGCTTCGATCAGCGCCTGATTCAGCCTGCTGGCATCCTGCGGAGGATTCTTTTGTATGGATAGTATCTTGGACCCGGCTTCCTCAAAGCGCTTGGCCGCTTGGCTCGCCTTACTGAAGTCTGGAGCACTGGCCCCGAGCATCTTCTTCGCCTTGTCCTGAGCCTGCTCTATATACGATTCAATCTCTTTGCCGTAGAGCTCGTAGTCGTAAGGCAGCACGTCAGAGTCGGCCATGTGCAGGGCTTCCAGCCCCAGCACACGCGCCATCTCCTGCTCGTAAACGAACGTTGGATCGGAAAATTTCTTGAAATAAGCAAAATCATCGAATGCGGAATGGTAGACACCGTACGGGCCACTCGATGTCATGTCAGCTGAGGGAATCCCCAGATGCTGGATGAAAACGCTGTAATCTGATCCGCTGCCCAGGTCGCCGACGGGCACATCATTGTCCACTTTGGCATTGGGCTCCAGGCTTTGGTTGCCAGTACCTGCGTGGCCTTCCTCAGAGTGTGCCGTTCGTTCCTTCCAGGCGCCGTACACCGTGCCTCCCTTTGGGCTGGGCACAAACTTTGTGACCTCACGCACAAAGCCCTTGAGGCTCGGCACCGCTGACGCGCTGAAATCCGGCCCCGTGACTGCCACGTCGAGATTGAAGTACGCCGCTGCAGTGGCCAGGTCTTTTTCGTGCTGCTCCCCCCACTCGGTCGAGCCGATCAAGCCTTCTTCTTCGGCATCCCAACTGGCGAAAATCAAAGTGCGCTCCGGCTTCCATCCCTCTGCAAGAAGCTTCTGGATTCCGGCCACAGCTTCCAGCATTGCAGCGGTGCCGCTGTTAGGATCAACAGCGCCGTAAACCCACGCGTCACGATGGTTACCTACCACCACCGGCTGGTCAGGATATTTTGTTCCCGGAATTTTCCCGATCACATCCCAGATGGTGAAATACCGGTACTGCTGTTGAAGATGCATTTTGACTTTCACCGGCCCAGGCCCCACGTGGTAAGTGAAAGGCAATGCTCCTTGCCAGTCGCGCGGCGACTCCAGTCCGCCCAGCGCCTGCATGATGGGTTGAGCATCGCCCCAGGAAATTGGCGTTGTCGGGATTTTAGGCATGCTCGCAGCGGCTTCAGGTTTGATCCGCTTTGACTCAGGCAGGTCCACCGACGAGGCAAACCCCGGCGTCGTTGGATCTCCGGGATACTTGAACATGTACTGAATAGACCCGCGCTGCACGCCGAACTCAGGGCGATAAGGCCCCTTGGGATAAGGATCGCCTTTGAAGTAGCCGTCATCGATCGGATCGGAGTAGATGATCACTCCCGCGGCGCCATGCTCCTGGGCCACAAAGCTCTTCACCCCTCGAAAGTTTTGCCCGTAGCGCACCATCACGATCTTTCCGCGAACATCAACGCCCATGTCTTTGAGCTTCTGGAAGTCTTCAGGCCGGCCGTAGTTCGCGTACACCACATCAGCTTCCACATCGCCTGAAGGGGAGGAACCGTTAAAGGGCATGACGATGTCAGGGTTGTCCTGAAATGGGTCTCCATTGACGTGCTCGCGCGTAGGACCGCTCATCTTCACGTTCTGTGGAGCAGTCACAGTCAAGCTGATCTGTCCGGGGCGGTTCATCCAGACCAGGTACGGGACAATCTCTGTATCCAAGCCGGCAACCTTAAACTGCTTGGCAACGTACTCCGCCGTGTGCCTGTCCTGCAGCGAACCGGCAATGTGCGGCAATGCGGTCAGGATCTTTAAGTGCTGCTCCGCCCTTGCCGGATTGGGAACAGCCAGAAAGCTCTGGTCCCATGCACGCTGTTTACTGAAGTCGCGATAGCCGAAAACAGTCGCCGGCTCCTGAACCGCGGCAGGCTTGGTTTGAGCGAACGCCTGCCCATCGGGAGTTGCCGAAACGACGAACAAAGACGTGATCAGGAGCAATGTGGCAACGCTGAAATGAGTTGGTATGGAAAATGAGAGAATCAGCAGCGTTTTCTTCGCGCGCTTAAGCATGCAGACAGGGGCCCTCCTGGAGGTGTGACGAAACCCAAAAGCTTACACCATTGCATGCTGTTTTAGCTGCCTTCACCCGGAGGGTGCTTGCGGTTTCCGGCGATTAGTAAGGGAACACGCTCTCAATTTGCTGTTGAAGAATTTGAGCCGGCTTTTACGCCGGCTCACGCACGTGTTGCGGGAGAAACCAATATTCGTAAGTCTTTGGCTAATGCTTCACCCGCGTTAGAAGGCAGCAGCAGGGCGTACCACCGGTTTCTGGGTATGTCTTTTTGCTGACTGGCAGCCGCCCTTACTGGCTTCTTCGGCCGAGCAGGTGTGGTGCGCCGTTTTGCTGTTGTGGCTGGCAGCAACCCGTTTTGTAGCCGGCTTCCGCGATGCCATTGTTGTGTGGGCTTGGCGTGTATGAGCGGTGAATTTGTGAGTGGCCGCGGCTGTCCGCGCTGTTTTGGCGCCGTGACTGGCGTGGCTGCTGGTTTTCGCAGTGGCCGGGCCAGAGGTCTTCGGCTTTGCGTTCGCCTCGATCAGCGGATCTTCCACTTTCACTGTAGGCTCGGCTTGGCGCTTTGCATCAGTCTTCTGCTTCGCGTTAGTCTTCTGCTTCGCGTCGGCGTTTTTATGATGCAAATGAGGCAGTGACCACCAGTGCTTCCGATGACCGTCATTGTTGCTGGCCTGGTCCTTGCTGTTTTGTTCTTGCTTCTGGTCAGGCGTGGAAGCAGTATTCTTTGTCTTCGCCTGTGCCGTTACCCCCACGGCAAGCACAACTCCCAAAAGCACCAGCAGTCGTAGTCTGCGCATATGTACACTCCATATATGAATTTTCCGAAGTGGATGGGTGACGGATTTACTTGGAATGATTATGCGCGCCTGCGGCTTGAATGCTTCCGTGCCGGAAGTGCATGGCAAATTGGGAGAGAGGCCTGTACGAGCGTTCGTTTGTACATGGCCGGAAAGATCGAAATTTGGGGACTAGAGGAATATTCAGAAACTATTTCTGAAATCCCGAACGGAGTGAGGGATCCCTATCGGTCGATAAGGCGTCAAGGGGGCTCGGAACGGCTGAGCCATCGTTTTCGACGCTATCTTACGAGGCTACTTCGCCAGTTCCTTGCCCACCGAATCCAAAACACCATTGATGAAATGAACTGACTCCGGAGCGGAAAATTTGCGCGCGATCTCCAGCGCCTCATTGATGACCACCGGACGCGGAGTGCTGCCATAGCGAAGAAATTCGGCCACGCCTGTGCGCAGGACATTGCGGTCAACGGCTGCCATGCGATCCATCTTCCAGTGCTGCGCATGCTTTTGAATCAGGTCGTCCACGCCTCGATCTGAATCCACGGCTACGTTGAATAGGTCTTCGGCAAAATCGCGCGTCTCGGCATCTACTTCCGGCCGCTCCCCCCAGAAAGTCCTGCGCACCTGGTCCGGCGGCTGCTTGCTTATGTCCCACTGGAAGAGCATCTGCAGACAGAGTTCGCGTGCTTTGCGCCGGGTCCCCACTTCACCGTACCTCGCCCTTCCCATTGGATGCCGAGCTAACAGTTTTTCGCTTGAGGCTCACCATCTCCACCGCCGAGATGGCCGCTTCAAAACCCTTGTTGCCGGCCTTGAGCCCCGCGCGATCAAGCGCCTGCTCCAGGTTTTCACATGTCAGAACGCCGTACGTGTGCGGCACGCCCGTCTCCTGTGCCGATTGCCCAATACCGCGCGTGACTTCGGTCGCAATGTGCTCGTAATGAGTGGTCTCGCCGCGGATGAGGCAGCCTAACGTGATAATCGCTTCGTAGTTGCCGCTCTGGGCCAGGGTTCTCGCTTGCGACGGAATTTCAAACGAGCCCGGCACGCGCACGACGGTAATGTCGGCTTCGCGGCAGCCACTTCGCCTAAGGGCGTCAAGCGCGCCCTGCAACAGCCGCTCGGTGATGAATGAATTCCAGCGCGCCACTACGATCCCAAACTTCATCCCGCGCGCGTTCAGGTCGCCTTCAACGGCGTGCCGCCCAGGACGGTTCTTCTGCCAGAAGAGGACCTGTACCCCCTTCGCGGGCTCAGCCACCAGGAAGCGGGAGTCCCACGCGGTCGGCTGCACGTCTTTAATGACCTTGAATTTGCGCTTGGAGAGAATTTCCCGGATGGAGTCGAGATCCGTCACCTCCACCCACAGATCGCACTGCAAATCTTCCTTCCCTGCAACAATTTCCACTTGGCCCATCGAGGCAAGAAAAGAAATGCCCTCACCTCGTGAAGTTTTCCAGCCAGTGCCGCGCGCAAAGCCCAACGCTTCAAACAACTCGGCGAGTCGCTGCTGCTCCGCGGAGCCAGCTGTTTTGCGCAGGATGGTAATGCCTTGAATCACGTGCTAGACGTACTCTCCCTTCCAGCGGGTGTCACAGTCCTCGCACTTCCAGTCGTCCACGGGAATGGGAAGAGGAATGGAAAACAGCCACAATGCCGCAAGTGCCACGCCACGATGAAAGCGGTCAAAGCTTACATCCCGCGATCCGCATTTTGGGCATGAGGGCTGTTGGTATTCTTCGCCGACCTCTTCAGCCGTAAACAGCGCCGGAATTTCTTCCCCCAGCGCGGCCAATGCCGCCTCACTCTGGTCTTCGCGTACCCAGAGCCGCACGCCACCGAAGGCATTCGACCAGTACCAGTTCATGCGCAAGATGTCTTCTTCGGTCAGAAAGGATTCCACTCCTTCACCAGCGAGTTTGCTCTGAGCAATGAGCGCTTCAGAGAGGTCGCGATAGCGCCAAAGGTTGACCACATTGTCAGGCATGGCGCTTGATTATACGAAGCTTCCGTTCATTTACCTTGAAAATTCGCGGGCCGCTTCTCCAGAAACGCGCGGGTGCCTTCGTTCTTGTCTTCGGTCGCGCAGCAAACGCTGAAGAGAGTCGCCTCCAGGAACAGCCCTTCCTGCAAAGTCATGTTCATCCCCTCGTTGACCGCTTCCATGCAGTACTGGATGGCCAGCGGCGCGTTGGCGATAATCTTGGCGGCAATCTCCTCAGCGCGAGCGATGAGCCGGTCAGCCGGAACGACTTCATTTACCAAGCCGATCCGATGCGCTTCCTGGGCGGAAATCATTTCGCCGGTGAGCAGGAGCTGCATGGCCAATCCGGTTCCCACCAGCCGCGGCAGGCGTTGCGTCCCGCCGTAGCCGGGAATGATGCCCAGCTTGACCTCAGGTTGGCCTAGCTTCGCGTTTTCGCTGGCCAGGCGCATGGTGCAGGCCATGGCAATCTCGCAGCCGCCACCGAGAGCAAATCCGTTGATGCAAGCAATCACAGGCTTGCCGAGGTTCTCAATTAGGTCCAGCACTGCCTGGCCGCGATGCGTGTAAGCCTTGGCTTCGACTGGGTTGTTCTTCGCTAACTCATTGATGTCGGCGCCGGCGACAAACGCCTTCTCACCCGCCCCAGTGAGGATGACGACACGCGTAGTCGCGTCGGCTGCAAGTTCGGTGAAGACTTCCTGCAACTCGCCCATCGTAGCCGCGTTCAGTGCGTTCAGCACTTTTGGGCGATCGATGGTGACGTAGGCGATTTTGTTTTTCTTTTCCAGCTTGACGTTTTCAAATGGCATTTCAAAGACCTTTCCGCGGCAACTCTCATCAACACCGGCTTGATCAAAATTCGTCGTTAGGATAAAGCGCGTTTACCGATTCCTGTTGCCGTCGAAAGTAGAACTTGCGCACAGGCGCAAGCATGAAGAGGATCGCCAGTGTCCCGAAGAGTACTAGAAAGCCCAATTCGTCACTATCCGGTTTCACTCGACGGCTGACCGGGTCCCACACGAATGTGACGAATCCCGCCAGATTCATGAAAAATCCCAGCCGCCAAGCCCAGTTGCGGCCTTTCCATAATCCCCAGCAGCAAATCAGGACGAACACGCCGATAAAGCCCATGATGGCTGCAGCGATCACGTCGGAAGAGTCGCCAGCGCTCGCAGTCCTGGCAGCAACAAGCAGGGCCGCCGCCGTGCCGATCGAAGCCAGGCCCAAGAGCGTCTGAAAAGCTAACACGGTCGCAACCAACCAGGGGCGTCGCATGGGATCAAAGCTTTTGTGGTACTGGATTACTCGGGTCGGTGTAGTCGTAGAAGCCCTTCCCCGTCTTTCTCCCGTACCATCCCGCCATCACCAGCCGCTTGAGCAGCGGCGGCGAAGCGAAGCGACGCTCCTTGAATTCATCGAACATCACATGCGTGATGTAGTACGTGGTATCCAGTCCCACGAAATCGAGCAGCGTAAATGGTCCCATTGGATAGCCGCAACCCAGCTTCATGGCGCTGTCGATGTCGGGAATGGAGCCCACCCCTTCTTCGAAGGCTCGGATCGCATCCAGCAAATAAGGAACGAGCAGCCGATTCACAATGAAGCCGGTCTTGTCGCTCGTGCGCACAGGGACTTTGCCCAGGCTCTTGCCGAAATTGAACGCAGTTTCAAACGCGTCGTCGCTCGTGGCGATTGTGCGCACCACTTCAACCAGCTTCATCAGCGGGACGGGATTGAAGAAGTGAAGGCCGACGAATTTATCAGGACGCTTGGTTGCCGCCGCCACTTCAGTGATGGAAATCGATGATGTGTTGCTGGCGAAGATGGCATCCTTCTTCACGATTCCATCCAGCGCCGAAAACATCTTCTTCTTCTCATCCAGGTTCTCAATGATTGCTTCGATAACGATGTCGCAATCGGCAAGCTGTCCGCGCTCCGTGGTGCCCTTTAGACGTCCGCGGACTGCCTCCACCGGCTCCTTAAGATTGCCCTTCTCGGCAAATTTGGCCAGCGATTTTTCAATCCCGCTGAAGCCTTTGTCGAGAAACTTCTGTTCCTGCTCAAGCACTGTCACGTCATAACCGGCAGTCGCTGAGACCTGGGCAATACCGGAGCCCATGAGTCCGCAACCGAGTACACCGACTTTTTTGATCTGCATTCTTCCCCTCTCGTCAACCACAAAGGACACGAAGGATCACGAAGGCGAGAACCACTGAGGACACGGAGGAACACAGAGAAAATTATTCTGTTAAGCGCTCAGGAAACTGCTGTTACAGCAGTTAGATATCAAGACCAAATGAAACTAGCTCCTTTGTGTTCCTTCGTGGCCTTTGTGGTTCGTTTTCTGCTCTGTCCTATGTGCTGAAATCCATGCTACCGCTGCAAATTCTCCACAATCATTGCAATCCCCTGGCCGCCGCCGATGCACGCCGTTGCCAAACCGTACTTCCCTTTGCGCCGCCGAAGCTCATAAAGCAGCGTCAGCACCAGGCGCGTTCCGGTCGCGCCCAGCGGATGACCCAGCGCAATGGCTCCGCCGTTCACGTTGACTTTGCTGCGATCCAGGCCAAGTTCTTTTTCCACTGCCAAATACTGACCGGCGAAGGCCTCGTTAACTTCGATCAGGTCCATGTCCTCCAGCTTCAGCCCGGCTTTCTTCAAAGCCGCGCGCGAAGACGGCACCGGGCCGCTGCCCATGATCTTCGGATCAACGGCAGCAATCCCCCAGCTCACGATGCGGCTCATTGGCTTGAGGCCGCGCTTCTGCGCCTGATCCAGCGTCATCATGACGACAGCCGCTCCGCCGTCGACGATGCCGCTAGCATTTCCTGCGGTGACGGTCCCGTTCTTGCCGAAAGCCGGCTTGAGTTTGGCCAAGCCTTCCATGGTGGTCTCGGGACGCAGATGATCATCTTTGTCAAACATTTCGCCAGTAGGCTCGCCTTTGCGATTCCTGAGCGGAACTGGCGTGATCTCCTCGCCCAGGCGGCAGGCCTTCTGCGCCGCGCCGGCTTTTTGCTGCGATTGCAGCGCAAATTCATCCATCATCTCGCGGGTAATGCCCTGCTGCGAGGCATAGAGTTCAGCCGTGTTGGCCATGTAAAGCCCGCAATAGCTATCGAGCAGGGCCACCATGAGCGAATCTTCCATTTTGCCTTCGCCCAGGCCGAAGCCCCAGCGGGCCCCGCGAATCACATGCGGCGCCTGCGACATGGATTCAATGCCGCCGGCCAGGACGGTGCTGGCTTCACCCAACTGGATCATCTGCGCCGCTGAAACCAGCGACTGAATTCCCGATCCACAAATGCGGTTCACGGTTAGGGCCGGGACTTCAATCGGCAGGCCCGCCTTGAGCGCCACGTGACGCGCGCCGTAGAGTGAGTCGCCCGACGTCTGCTGGGCGTTGCCGAATACAGCATGGTCGAACTCTTTTGGCTCAACGCCGGAACGCCGGATGGCTTCCTGACTGGCCACCGCGCCAAGCTCCATGGCGGTAAATTCGCGCAGTTTGCCGCAGTAGCGGCCCATGGGTGTGCGCGCACCATTCACGATTGCAATATCAGTGGTTTGTGACATAAGCGAAACCTGTATGAAGAGTTTTCCAACTCGGGGCAAACCCTTAAGTTTATCACGCACAGCCGCTGTGAATTCGATTCGAAGCGTTCGCTTCTTCTAACGCGCGTGACTCGTATAATCCTCAAGACTTATAATCTCCAGCTCACATGAATCACACCAAATCCTTCCGCCTTCTTGTCTTTTGCGCGTTGTTGTTTGCTTTGAATCCGATGTCCATCTGGGCGCAGAACCAGGGCTCGACTCCGCCACCGCCTCCCAAGTACCCGGATTACCCAAGCGAGACGCCCCCCGATTTCAAACCGCTCATGGAGAGCTGGGATTACACGCGGCGCGAGGTGATGATCCCCATGCGCGATGGCGTCAAGCTGCACACGGTGATCTTGGTGCCGAAGACCGCCACGAAGACGCATCGAGCCCCCATTCTGCTCACGCGAACTCCATATAGCGCAACCGACCTCACCAGCCACGCGGCCAGCTCGCATCTTGGGCCCATCCTTCAGGGCTATGACAATGCTACGGATGTAATCGTGGAAGGTGGATACATCCGCGTGGTGCAAGATGTACGCGGCAAATATGATTCCGAAGGCGACTACGTGATGAACCGCCCTCTCCACGGCCCCCTCAATCCCACTCCCGTGGACCATTCCACCGATACCTACGACACCATCGACTGGCTTGTTAAAAACATCCCCGAGTGCAACGGCAAGGTAGGAATTCTCGGCATCTCCTATGACGGCTTTCTCCCACTGATGGCATTGGTGAACCCGCACCCAGCGCTGAAGGTCGCCGTACCCATGAACCCCATGGTGGATGGCTGGCGCGGGGATGACTGGTTCCACAACGGCGCTTTCCGCCAGCAAAACCTGCCTTACATCTACGAGCAGGAAGCATCGCGCAAGAACGACGAAAAATGGTGGACCGGCTACTACGATGATTACGATCTTTATCTGCGTGCCGGATCAGCGGGGGAACTCGGCAGAGAACATGGCTTGGAACAGGTGGGGTTCTGGCGCAAAGTTCTGGAGCATCCCAGCTATGACGAGTTCTGGCAAGATCAGGCGATGGACCGCATTCTCGCCACTCAGCCTCTGAAAGTCCCTGTGATGCTGGTGGACAGTCTGTGGGACCAGGAAGACATTTACGGGGCCATGGCCGTTTACAAGGCGATCAAGCCAAAGGATACGAACAATGACAAAGTGTTTCTGGTAATTGGTCCCTGGCACCACGGCCAGGAGATTGACGAGGGCAGCTCGCTCGGCGCCCTCAAATTTAACAGCGATACGGCGCTCTATTTTCGCCAACACATCCTTGGCCCGTTCCTGGCTCAGTATCTGAAGGACGATGCTCCCAAAGCCGATGTGCCTCCTGTTTCGGCATTCGAAACCGGCACCAATCATTGGGAGCGGCTGCAATCATGGCCTTCGGGCTGCGCGAATGGCTGCCCCGTGAAGCCAACTCCGCTGTATCTGCGCTCCGGCCTCAAGTTGAGCTTCACCGCGCCAAAGGCGGGCGACACACCGTACGATGAATACATCTCCGATCCGGCCAAACCAGTTCCATTCCGCATCCGTCCAACACGGCCGGTAGGTTATGACATTCCTAAGGGTCTGACGTGGCCGCTCTGGCTGGTGGATGATCAACGCGAGTTCTCCGGGCGCCAGGATGTGCTTGCTTTTGTCTCTGACGTGCTCACCTCGCCTGTGAAGATCAGCGGCCAGCCGGTTGCCAATATCATCGCATCGACAACCGGCACGGATTCCGACTGGGTGGTGAAGCTGATTGATGTGTATCCGGACGAAGTGGCTGCCCAGCCGGAAATGGGCGGCTACCAACTGGCGGTCTCGATGGATATCTTCCGCGGGCGCTATCGCGAGAGCCTGGAGAAGCCGCATGCCATCACAGCCGGCCAGCCACTGCTCTACAAATTCGAACTGCCGACTGTGAACCACGTCTTTCTGCCCGGCCACAAGATCATGGTGCAGATCCAGTCCAGTTGGTTCCCGCTCTACGATCGCAATCCGCAGACGTTTGTCCCGAACATCTTCTGGGCAAAGCCGGGCGACTACAAGAAAGCCACGCAGCGCATTTATCACGGCCCCGGAGCAATGCAGGAGAGCTTGATTGAGCTGCCGCTGGTAGAGACCCGTTGAAAACAAAAATCCACCACGGAGACCCGGAGTCACAGAGAGACCCAGGGCAATCATAGGTCTCGTGGGTGGAGCAATGATGAACTGAGCCTCTAACTGCACGACGGCGGTTTGAGCCGAAAAGAAGCTATGACCTTCTTATCTCCGTGTTCCCGTGCCTCTCTCGAAAATGTAACCGGCAGCCACGAGGGTTTGTCATGCGCGACAATGCAGCGCCATAGGCGCGGCATAAGGTAGCCCAGCCTGAGGCGAGCGAGCGCAGCGAGTGACGCCGTAAGGCTGGGTAAGCGGACTATCAGACCAACTCCATACTGCCGTAGGCCGGAGCGAAGCCGAAAGCGGAGCGACAGTACAAACAGTTCACAGAACCGTCGCCTCAGCGTCTCCGCGGTGAAATTGGCTCATTCATTGCGCAAGGCAATCATCGGATCCACACCGGTCGCCCGTCGCGCTGGAAGATAACAGGCCAGCAATCCGGAAATGAATAGCAGCAGGCAGATACCGCCGAGTGTAGCCGGATCTGCCAATCCAACCCCAAACAACAGCTTACGCAGCAGTCCTGCAGAGGCAAGTCCCGCGGCAAGTCCAAGAGTAAGCCCCATGAGCACTAGCTTCAGGCCTTCGCCCAACACCCAACGGAAAATGCTGCCAGGGGTTGCCCCCAGGGCCATGCGCACGCCGATCTCGCCGGTGCGCCGCGCCACGTTCAGGGCCAGCACGCCATAGAGGCCAATGCATGTCAGCCCCAAAGCCAGCAAGCTGAATGTTCCGCAAAGAGCAGCAATGAGCCGGTCCTGCAGCAGGGATTCATCCACGCGCTCGCGCAGTGTCTTCATGCTGGTGATTGACACCTCGTTGTCCAGCGACGCAATAATGTCTCGCAGGGCAGTCGCCAATGTCTTTTCCGGATCGAGCGCAGAACGAATGTTCAAGGTCGCGTTTACTGACCAGCCCGGAGCGGATTCGCTCTTGCACAAGTAAAAGAAGTCAGGCGTCTGTTCGCGTAAATCGTTATATCTGGAGTCGCCGACAACGCCGATAATTTCTATAGGGCCTAAACTGCCGCCCGGAATGGTTTGGAAATGCCTGCCGATCGGACTTACATCGCGGAAAAAGTGCCCCGCCATCGTTCGATTAATGACAGCTACCCGTGGTGCTCCCTCAACATCAAGGGAATTAGAAAAGTCGCGGCCCTGAAGCAACGGGATTCCCATGGTGGCAAAATATCCGGGAGTAACGGAATTAAAGAAGGCGTGCAGCTCTTCGCCCGGCTGTTTGTCGTAGCCTTCAACCGAAAGGTTGATACCGAACATTTTGCCGCTGATCGGCGGAAAGCTGGAAAGGCTCACGGAGCGCACACCGGGCAGCGCTCTCGTTTTCCTCAGCAGATCATCATAAAAATTGCGGACGCGTTGCGGCGTGTTGCCGTAGATGTTGCCGCTCAGGCTAACCGTGAGCACCCGGTCGCGGTCAAAGCCCAGGTTGGAAGTTTCAAGATTGATCAAGCTGTGCAACAACAGCCCTGCCGCAATCAGTACCGCCACTGAAATCGCTACCTGCCCGAGAACGAAAACATTTCGCACCCTCCCCGGAGCAGACATTCGGGAAGATTGCCGGATATTCCTTTTCCGGCTGGTGGCAACAAGAGCCGGCGCCAGACCGCATAGAAAAACCGTCAAGGTTGCCGCTGCCAGGGTGAACAGCAACACGCGCCCGTTCAGTCCGGCAGTCAAGGCAGCATGTGCCTGCGCGTTCAGCGCTGCCACGAGCAGCCGGCTGGAGTAATAGGCCAGAGCGAGCGCTGTGATAGTAGCGAAAAGTGTGAGCAAGGCGCTCTCGGTGAGCATTTGCCGTAAAATGCGCCAGCGTCCCGCGCCCAGAGCGAGCCGGATATCGAGTTCCTGCCGCCTCGCTGCTGCGCGCGCCAGCAGAAGATTAGCGACGTTGAAGCAGCCAATGAGCAACACCAGCCCCGCCACTGCCATCAGCAGGCGCGCCGGCAGTGAGAGCTTCTCCCGCAGGTCGGAAATTCCTCGCTCAGCGGGAAGCACCAGCAGATTGGCCATGATCTGCCTGCGTTCCACCTCAGGGATCCCCGAGTCGCGCGCGAGTTGCTGGAACAGCGGCTCCAGCGCGATCTTTGCCTGGTCCCCGCTGATGCCGGGCTGGAGCCGGCCCATGATATTCACCCACTCGCCGGGAATTTCCGTGCCCTGGCCCTTAAGCGGGCGTCCCAGCTTTAACGGCACATAGAAATCAGGGCGGTCGCCGACCACGGCGCCAAAAAATTCCGGCGGTGTGACGCCCGCCACAATCAGCGTCATATCTCGAACCGGCACCATTTTGCCGACAATGGCTTCATCGCCCTTGAATTCACGGCGCCAGTAGTCGTAACTGAGAACCACGCTGTTGCTGCCGTAGGCACCGCGGTCGTCGTCCGGAGTGAGCAAGCTGCCGAGATAGGGACGCACGCCCAGAACATTGAAGTAATCACCGGAAACCAGCAGCCCCTTGGCGGTATGCGGACGCTGATCGTGTACAAACTCTTCTGTATTCAGCGGCGCAAACGCTATCACGCCGGAAAAGACGCGCGTCTCATCGCGGAATTTATCGAGCGTGGAAGACTGCCATTCCATGGCGTGATACAGAGTGCCCGACGTGCCGAGAGCAACGAGTTCTTCAGGATGATCAACAGGAAGCCTGCGCAAGAGCAGAGGATCAAGGATGGAAAAGATCGCGGTGGTGGCGCCCACGCCGAGCGCAAGCGTAAGCACGCAAGTGAGGGCAAAGCCCGGCCTTCGGGCGAGCAGCCGCGCGCCGTATCGCACGTCCTGAATGAGCTCTCGCAACATGACAACGTGGAAGGCATAAGTTTGCCATGCCTTGCCCCGAAGAACGAGGGAACGAAGGTCTCATGCACGACTATGGCGTAGCGGATAGCAGAAAAAGCCGCCCGCAGGCGGCTTTGAACTCGGATAGCGACGGAATTATTTGAAAAACCCATCCGCCTGCGCCAGGCGCTTGTTCACCTCGTCCCAGTTCACCACGTTCCACCAGGCTTTCAGGTAGTCCGGACGACGGTTCTGATATTTCAAATAGTAGGCATGCTCCCAGACATCGTTGCCGAGGATTGGGAACTCGCCGTTGCTCATAGGATTGTCCTGGTTGGGAGTTGAAGTGACTTTGAGCTCTCCTGACCGGGTCTTCACCAGCCACGCCCAACCGCTGCCGAACTGGTTGGCGCCGGCCGTCTCAAATTTCTCTTTGAAGGCATCAAAGCTGCCAAACGTCTTGTTAATCGCGTCCGCAATTGCGCCGGTGGGATTGCCACCCTTCTTCGCTCCCATGATCTGCCAAAACATGGTGTGGTTCACGTGGCCGCCGCCGTTGTTGCGGACCGCGGTGCGCACGTCTTCGGGCACAGAGTTCAAGTTGCGGAGAAGATCTTCAGGGCTCTTGCTGCCGAGCTCAGGGTGCTTTTCAATGGCAGCGTTCAGCTTGGAGACGTAAGCTGCGTGGTGTTTGTCGTGGTGCAGGTGCATGGTCTGTTCATCGATGTGGGGTTCCAGCGCATTGTATGCGTAGGGAAGCGCCGGAACTTCGTGGGCCGTAATGGTTCCTTGTGCCATGGTTCATCACCTTTCCTTAAATTTATAAGTCCGCTGCAAAAGGCTACGGAAGCATTTTAAACCTTGGGCCGGATCGTCGCATGACACAGGACTGCGCTCTAAAAGGCTGCGAAGGCGAGTTCCAGCAGCGTCTTCTGCTCCATCTCATGCGCGGTATGGGAGCCCGTGGCCGGCGTGGATGACCAGGAGCGCTTGACCGTACGCAGCCGCTGGCCGCGCAACAGCCGCTCCAGCAGAGGCACGACAAAAAATAGCGCACCCATGTTGGCTGGCTCCTCCTGAACCCACAGGAATTCGCGGGCATTAGTGTGCGCTGCGAGCGCAGCTTCAACGTCAGCTTCTGGAAATGGGAAGAGCTGCTCCAGGAAGATAATGGCCGTGCGCTGCCCGTTGCGCCGCTTGCGCTCGCGGCGCAGCTCATGTCCGATCTTTCCTGTGCAGAAGATGATCCGCTCGGCGTTG
>DATNDP010000120.1:0-24266 GCA_035553195.1 Candidatus Acidiferrales bacterium | reverse complement strand
GCCACCGTACGATAGAGAACCGGATTGACGAAGAAACCGAGGAGCAAACGCGAAATCAATCCCGCCACAATGACAATGGCGAAGGGCCTTTGCGTATCGGAACCAATGCCAGTGGAAAAAGCGGCGGGAAGCAGCCCGAGACATGCGACCAGAGCCGTCATCATGATTGGACGCAGGCGCAGCAGGGCGGCTTCGCGGGTAGCGGTAGGGATGCTCATGCCTTCCCGCCTCATTTTGTTGATATACGAGACCAGAATTACGCCTGTTTCCACCGAAACTCCCATCAGCGCAAGCAGGCCGAGGACCGATGAAACGCTGAACGGAGTGTGCGTAAGCTTGAGCGCGATGAGCGCACCGACCGGTTCCGTCATTACGACATCGAGTGCAATGATGACGGGAAATTTGAAATTCCCATACAGTGCAAACAGGATGAAGAAGATCAAGAGCACCGCAAGCGGTCCCACCACAACTAACTGCGCTTTGGCTGCAAGAAATTGATCGTATTCGCCGCCCCACTCCACGCGATAACCGCCGGGAATGCTCACGCTCTTCCTGACCGCACGCTGGCCGTCCTCAACAGCGCGCTGTAAGTCACGCCCTTCAATGCTGTATTGCACGCCGATATAGCGGGAGTTATTTTCGCGGTAGATGAATGAAGCGCCGTTGCCCTGGCGAATCTCCGCGAGCTGGCTGATAGGAATCTGCTGCCCGTCGGGCGTGCCTACAAGCAAGTTGCCGATCTCCAGCGCATTGCTGCGGAATTGTGGCTGCATCCTGACCACGAGATCAAACAGCTTTTCACCCTGCACCACCTGTGTCGCAGCCTCGCCACCGACGGCGGCCTGTACCACGGCTTCAACGTCGGACACGTTGATTCCATAGCGAGCGATCTTTTCGCGATCGACATCAATGATCAGGCTGGGCTGTCCCAACTCGCGCACAACAGTGAGTTCGGTGAAGCCGGGAACATTGGCCAGGGTCTTCTTGATCTCCAGCGCCTTAGTTTCCAGCACCTGCAGGTTCGAGCCGTAGATTTTTACTGCGAGAGAACTCTTCAACCCGGTGAGGGCCTCGTCCACGGCATCTTCGGCTGGTTGTGTGTAGTTAAAAATAATACCGGGAAACGCGCTGAGCTTTTTGTTAACGGACTCGATCAGCTTCTGTTTGCTGTCAATCTCGCCGTGCCACGAGGAATCTTTATATGGTTTCAGCCCCACGTAGAATTCGGCGTTGAAGAACCCTGTGGGATCAGTGCCGTCGTCAGGGCGGCCATGCTCGGAGCCGACAACCGTGACTTGAGGATAAGAAATCAAAATATTGCGGATCTGCGGGACGATCCTGCTGGATTCTTCGAACGAGATCGTGTAAGGCATGGTCGCGCGTACCCATAACGCGCCTTCGTCCAGGTGGGGCATAAACTCGCCACCGATGAACGGAACCAGAAGGAGCGTACTGGCAAAAATGAGCGCGGCAATGGACAGCGTCAGCCCCCGATGCTCCAGGCACCAGTCAAGCTGTCGCGAATACACGCTCTTGATCCAGTCATAGGCCTTATTCCTCGCCTCTTTCACCCCGGTTTTAAACCAGTACGACGAGAGCACCGGCACAAACGTGAGCGTGAGAATCAAAGCCCCAAGCAGCGCGAATACCATCGTGTCTGCCATGGGATGGAAGAGTTTTCCTGACGGGCCGCTCAGAGCGTAGATCGGCAGGTATCCGGCAATGATCACGGCGACCGAGTAGAAGATAGGCCGGTCAACATCCGCCGAGGCGGCGATGATCACTTCCTTGATGTTGTAGCTTTGTCCGTGGCGGGCTGCCAGTTCCCGGTAGATGTTTTCCACCATGACGACTGTGCCGTCAATGATGATTCCGAAATCGATAGCGCCAATGGACAGCAGGTTGGCGGAAACATCGTGGGCGTGGAGGACGATAAAAGCGAACAGCAGGCTCAGAGGTATGGTCAGCGAGACAATGATGGCGGCGCGCACGCTGAACAGGAAAAACAAAAGCACCAGCAGGACCAGGATCATTCCTCGCAGCAAGTTGCCTTCCACTGTTTGTGTGGTCAACTTGACCAGGTCACTGCGATCGTAAAACGGCCGCACCTTAACGTCCTTGGGGAGGATGGAATTGTTCAGTTCGTCAGTCTTCTTTTCCACTTCCTTCAGGACGGTCTGCGTTTGCTCGTCGCGGCGCATGAGAATTATGCCCTCGACAGCGTCGTCATTATTCGACTGGTGCGTCTGAAAACCAAACTGGCCGAGGCGAGGCGCGTGGCCGATGGCTACTTCGCCGACATCGCGTATCCGGACAGGAGTTCCCTTGTTGCTCGCCACAATGATATTCGCGATGTCATTTGTGGTTTGTACCAGCCCGAGGCCGCGCACGTAATAAAACTGCCCACCCTGTGAATAGAAGCCGCCGCCCGCGTTGGAATTGTTGTTGGCCAGCGCCTGCATCACTTGCTGTACTGTCAGGTGATAACCGAAGAGCCGCCCGGGATCGAGCAGCACCTGGTACTGCATGACGGTACCGCCGAGGCCGGAGTCGTCAGCCACGCCGGGGATCGCCTTGTATGCCCGCTCCACCACCCAATCTTCCAGCGTCTTCAACTCCTGCGGGCTGCGGTCAGGACTCTCAAGAACGTAGCGATACACCAGGCCGCTGGGACTGAACAGAGGCGCCATGCTGGGCGCAACGCCTGAAGGAAGCTCTGCGTCGCCAATGCGTTCAAAGATCACCTGACGGGCAAAGTAATTGTCTGTTCCCTCCTGGAACGTGAGTCGAATGTCGGAAAGACCATAAAGAGAAATGGAACGCATTACTTCCATTTTTGGCGCGCCGGAAAATTCCACTTCCAGCGGCAGCGTGATCAGCCGCTCCACTTCCTCCGCCGCATGACCCGGCCACTGCGTGATGATCTCAACCATGGGAGGCGCGAGGTCAGGATAGGCATCGACTGGCATGCGCTGGAATGAAATGATTCCAGCAATAATCAGCAGCACCACCAGCATCAGCACCAGGAAGCGCTGACGCAGCGCCATTTGTACGACTTTGTTAATCATTTGTTTTTGTCGCTACGCTCCAAACCGCTAAACATCATCGTCCTCTCGAATCTGTGCTGCTCCTGCAACAATCCGCTCGGCGCGCAAGCCAGCCTCGCGGCTTAATTCCTTCGCGCCAGTTGTCGCTACGATCCAAACCGCTAACAAGTCTCGATCCCGCAAGGTCTGTCTTGCTCCTGTTACTACCAGACTCAGCGCGTGGACGGCTTCGTCCGGCGCAATTCCGCTTCTTGATATGTCTCCAACGCGATACTCGCGAATCACTGCAGCGAGTTGGCAAACTGAAGGAACAAGCTTCCCTGACCAACAACCCGTTCTCCGGGCTGCAAGCCGCTCACCACCTGGGTTTGCCCTGCGTAGCTTTCAGTTACTTTCACCGGCCGACGCGCAAACTGGTCATCACCTGCCTGCACATAAACAAACGGTTCGTTCTCGGCATCGCGCAATACGGCAGAATCCGGTACCAGGAGAGCGTTCTTGATTTTGCCGGCCGCCACCGTGGCGGTGATGTACATGTCCTTTTTCAACTTGCCGCCGGGATTGGCGGTATCGATTCTGGCCTGCAAGGTACGCGATGTAGGATCCAGCGCCGCGCCCATGAATGATATGCGCCCGTGAAACACATCCGGGTAGGCATCGGTTGTAATTGAGACCGGATCCCCTACGTGGACAGATGCGAGCTGATTTTCATACACATTCACCAGAACCCACACGCTCTTCATGTTGGAAATGGTGAAGCACTGCGTAGAGCCAGCCTGAATCACCTGCCCGGGCGAGCACAGCCGCTCCACAGCCTCACCTGAAATCGGGGCCAAAAGAGGGACTTCCGACGACAGCGGACGCTCATCCAGGGTTTCAGGCTTGGCGATGCCAAGCACCTTTAGCGACTGCTCGGCAGCCTGCAGGTCGGCCTGCGCCTGGATTTCGGCCGATTCCGCCGTCTGCAGATCACGCTCGGCAATGGCGTGGTGGGCATACAGGTCCTTCGAGCGCACGTAATTCTTGTGCGCCAGTGCGTGCGCATCCCGGGCCTTCAGATAGTTGGCGCGTAACTGGGAATAATCTGGGCTGCTCACGTACAGCATTGCCTGGCCTTTATTGACGTGCTGGCCGGGCGATACCACCAAGCGGCTCACCGGGCCGCTGACTTGCGTTATGACTGGCGTGGTTTGTGACCCATTGAAAGCCACAGTTCCGGTCAGGCGAAGAACGCGGGGGAAATCCGTGGGCTCCACAGTAACCAGTTGCAGGTGCTGCAACTGCTCTTTGGGAACGGAAAAGAGATTCGGCTTGGAATTGTCAGCATAAGCCGACTTGGCGCTCGAGTTTCCGCCCGAACATGCTGCGAGTGCCGCGATGCTCAGCAGGCCAATTACAGTTAGCAATCCGCGCGGCGGAGAGAAACACTTCCGGTTCATGGCAAACTCCTGGTGCCCACCGCCTGGCGCAGCTGCTCCAGGCTGAGCATATAAGCGGCGAGCGCCTGCCGATAGGCGAGCTGCGTCGCGCGATAACTGCGCTCGGCATCGAGAAAATCCAGCAACGTGGCGGCCCCTCCTTTGTAGGCGTAGGCGCTGATATCGCGTGAGTCCTGCGCCTGTTTGAGGTAGCCTGACGTGTAGAGCTGAACCACTTGCTGATTCGTTATGCTGGATTCATAAGCGTTGATTACATCTGTCATCACGGTATCGTGGGCGCTTTGTTGCGTGAGCTCCGCCTGGGTGAGCGCAAAGCGCGTGCGGGCGATCTCCCCCTGGTTGCGGTCGAAGATTGGCAGCGGCATGCTCAAAAACCAGGAGAGCGAGCTGAGCCCCGGCGTATGGGAATAATTCGTAGTGAGCGTCAAGTCCTGTGTGCCGTTAGCCTTGGCCAGTGCGATCTGGCTCCTGGCGGCCGTAATGCCTTGCTGAGCCGCGCGAAGGTCTGGACGCTCCTTCAGAGCCGCGGCCTCCAAATCCTCCAGGCTCGCTGACAACGGCTGGAAGGTTAAGTTCCCGGTGACGTCGAAATCGCGAGGGAGAGCAGCGTATCCGATCAACTGGCGCAGGCTGCCGAGCGCCTGCACCTTGGCGACGCGGGCGGAACTCACGTCCGTCTGGAACTGCAGCAACTGCAGCTTGATTTTCAGAAAGTCGCCTTCACTTATATCGCCGGCTTTGTAGCGCTGCTCACTGATATCCACCGTCTGTTGAAAGCTCTTAAGACCTTCTTCGGCGAAAGATAAATTGGAGTTGGCCAGCAAGGCATTGATGAACTGCTGCGCCACGTTGAAGGTGAGAGTTCGCTCGGCGTCGGTGACCTGTGATGTCGTCACGGCCGTCTGATCTCGGGCCGCCAGCAGCCGTTTGTGCCGCTTGCCGCCTCGCTCAAACGTGTAGCCCAGGCCTATGTCGTACTGCTCCACGTCCTGAGAGAACTGGCCGGGATTGAAGAAGGGAATGAACTGGCTATCACCGCCTACCACTGGGTTGGGGCGCAAATTTGCCGTGATTTCCTGCGCTTGGCTTTGCTGGATCTGGGTGCGTGCCGCCTTGATGCTGGGGCTGTTGGCCAGCGCCAGTTGGATCGCATCATCCAGCGTGATCAGCCTTGCGGCAGCCGAAGTAGGACTCTGCTGCGCAGCCATGGTTGTACTTCTGCCAGCAGCGTCCTCCGCGCTGGAGCGTGATGTGCTCAACGTAATTGTGGGCTGCGCGAATGCAAAATTCGGCAGCAAAATGCATGCAAGTAAGAGGGATGCCCTGGACATCAGTTCCCCTCCAGATCAGATTTTGGATTGAAGCAAAGGCTTACAGACAGCCTAGAGGGCGGGCGGCGGGCGGGTGAAAAGGCTGATTTCCCTCTGAACTCCATGACCTTCAATTAGGGATGGCGTGACCAGCGTGTCCAGCGCTGCCAGAGTCGGCATTACAAGCATGGTGGCTACCGGCGCGTTGGCGTGCACTGAAAGGCAGATTGCGCAGGGGCTGGAGCGTACGGTGGCTACGTCAGAATGCGCGTGTGTAGCTTCAAGACCGGCCAGCAGGAGAACGAGTGAAATACAGGTAAGCGCAGCAAAGCGCTTGAGGAAACTCGTTCCGCGATGGGGTTTTGTGATCACACGCAGGCTCGTAGCCTTGGAGCCCAAAACTATAGCATCACGCATGGAATACCAGCAACAACAGGCATCAAGAGCTGCAAATTACTTCCGGGCAATGCCCGGGAACTCGCGCGCATCCCACTTCATTCCAGAAAGTATTCGCGATGCAATACTTTAGGTTACGATTATTGTAGCAGAGCAGTTGCCCGGCTCGCGGCTGTGTAGCCGTGGGGGGAACCATCATCGGCCCGGGAAATTTCGCTGCCAGCGTTTAATTGAGAGAGGTTGTTTTGCGCCCGATAACGGCAGGGCTGGACCGCAAAGAGGCTGAAATCTACAGCCAGCTTGATCCCAGCCAGTTTCCTAAACACGTAGCCATCATCATGGACGGTAATGGCCGCTGGGCCAAACGACGCCACTTGCCGCGCATCGCCGGCCATCGTAAGGGCGTGGAATCCGTGCGTTACGTGATTGAAACGGCCGCGCGCATCGGCCTGCCCGCGGTGACACTCTATGCTTTTTCGGCGGAAAATTTTCTGCGCCGCCCGCCTGGCGAGATCAGCTTCCTGATGAAGCTTCTGCACCGATATTTGAAGAATGAGCTCGACCTGATGCAGCGCAACAACATCCGCCTGCAATTTATCGGCCGCATTCACCTGCTACCGCAAGAAGTCCAGGAGCGCATGGCCTGGGCCAAAGAACAGACCTCACGCAATACCGGCATGGTGCTGACGCTGGCGCTGAATTACGGGTCACGATCGGAGATTGTGGACGCTTTCAAATCCATTGTTAACGCAGCGCTCAACAACGGCGGTGTGCAACACCTGAAAATTGACGAGGACGTGATCAACCAGCATCTCTATACGAAGAACCTGCCGGAACTTGATCTGGTGATCCGCACCAGCGGCGAGATGCGTTTGAGCAATTTTCTTTTGTGGCAGGCGGCCTATGCCGAGATTTACGTAACCAAAACACTATGGCCGGATTTTCGCGGCACCCACCTGCTTGAGGCCATCCAGGAATTTCAAAAACGCGAACGCCGTTACGGGGGCTTGAATGATCCAGTTGCCAACGGCGTACAGCCACATCCTCATTTTCACGGACACCTTCATACCAAATGAAACGCGTCCTGACCGCGGTAGTACTGATCCCGGTAGTGCTGCTTCTTCTCTTCAAAGCTCCCAGTTGGCTTTATAGCGGGTTCATCGGTCTTGTGGCTGTCTTGGCGGCGAACGAGTATTTCTGGATAGCGTCCCACAACCATCGAAATTTGCAACGCTACATTGTGGAAGTCGCCATCGGTCTTTATTTCCTTGGCCATGCTCTTCATGGAATCAGCGCATTTGGTGTTCCTCGATTCGGCAGCCAAGTTGAAGACTGGACTTTTGCCGTAACAGGGTTTCGAGTTTTGCCACTCGCGTTGCTTGCCGCGGGATTGCTCTTTCGTGAGTTAGGCGATGCGCTCCCTTCAGCCGCAATCTCCTATTTCGCTTTCCTCTACATTGCTGTGACGCTGGGCGAAGTGTCACTCGTCGGCCATGAGCGAAATGGCCGCTTGATGGTATTTGTGTTTCTGATTGTCGTGTGGTCGGGTGACATCTTTGCCTATTACGCAGGACGGGCATTCGGAAGAAACAAGCTGGCTCCTGCGATCAGCCCAGGGAAAACAGTTGAGGGCGCGCTCGCTTCCCTTTGTGGTGCAACTCTGGTTTCTTTCCTTGTGTTCCACTTCATTGTGGGAATCGGGAAATCATTGGTGTTCTTGGATGCGATGCCATCCCACAGCGTGATGTATGCCGACGCCGGCGCCTCTGCACCGCCCATCTACCTGGCCTTGCTATTTGGTATTTGTGTAAACGTGGCCGCACAGATCGGCGATTTGATGGAGTCTGCACTGAAAAGAGGTGCTGGCGTAAAGGACTCAGGCACTCTCCTGCCCGGACATGGAGGTGTTCTGGATCGAATTGATGCAATGCTTATTGCGGCCCCGGTATTATGGTTTTTTTGGCCGCTCCTATATAACGCTGTTAATCATCCATGAAACGCATCGCCATCCTCGGTTCCACCGGCTCTATCGGCCGCAGCACGCTGGACGTCATCGAGAAAAATCCGCAGCGCTTTCAGCTCGTCACCATGGCTGCTGGCAGAAACGTGGAGCTTGCGTTGGAGCAGGCGCGGCGCTGGCGGCCCAAAGTCCTCTCGCTGGCCACAGAGGAGAACGCGGAAAAACTCAGCAAGCAGCTCAAAGCTGAAGGGCTCAGCGAAATTGAAATCGCAGCCGGCCAGCCGGGCACGGTTCGCGTGGCGACTCATCCGGAAGTTGATTTCGTCGTCAGCGCCATCGTGGGAGTGGCCGGCCTTAAAGCGACCTATGAAGCTGTTCGCGCAGGGAAGGAAATCGGCTTGGCCAACAAGGAGTGCATGGTTGCCGCGGGCGAGCTGATTACCCGAGAAGCCCGCAGGCAGGGCAAGCCGCTTCTGCCCATTGACAGCGAGCACAATGCGGTCCACCAGTGCATGCGCGGCGGAAAAATGAACGAAGTCGAGCGGATCTGGCTCACCGCCAGCGGCGGGCCATTCCTGAACACGCCCAAATCCGAGTTCGAACACATAACGGTTGAGCAGGCGCTGAATCATCCCACCTGGAAGATGGGGCAGCGCATCACTATCGATTCCGCTACTCTGATGAACAAGGGATTCGAGGTCATCGAGGCTTGCCGTCTCTTTAACATGCCGCCGGAGAAGATCGGTGTGGTAGTACATCCGCAATCCACCATTCATTCCATGGTCGAGTTTAATGACGGCAGCATTCTGGCCCAGCTCTCCGTCACCGACATGCGTCTGCCCATCCTTTATGCTCTGACCTATCCGGAGCGCGTCCCATCCGACCTACAGTTCAATGTGCTACAGCTCAAGCGGCTCGACTTTGCGCCGCCGGATCTGGCCAAGTTTCCCTGCCTGCGCCTGGCCTATGAAGCGGCGGAAGTGGGGGGAGCAAAGACTATTGCGCTCAACGCCGCTGACGAGATCGCTGTAGGAGCTTTCTTAAACCATGAGATCGCATTTGCCGAAATTTCTAAAGTGATTGAGCGGACAATTCTTGAAACGGAAGACCATCACCCCGAATCTATAGAAGAAGTGCTTGCCATTGATGTCCAGGCCCGCCAGGCCGCTCGGCGAAAGCTGCAACACCAGCTAACCCGCTAGCAATAAAGGACCTTTTGCAGTTACAATTACAAAATTCGTCTCTATGCAATTTTTGATTTATCCCGCCGCTGTTGCCCTGGTTCTAGGGGTGCTCGTATTCGTACATGAGTTCGGCCATTACGCCATGGCCAAGCTGTTCCGCGTTCGCGTGGACGTCTTCAGCCTGGGCTTCGGCAAGCGACTCGTCGGTTTTGAGCGTGGCGGCACGGACTACCGCATCAGCCTGCTTCCCATTGGCGGCTACGTGAAGATGGCAGGCGAGAACCCAATGGAGGACAGGACGGGAGACCCCGGCGAGTTCATGAGCCATCCGCGCTGGCAGCGCTTCCTGATTGCCATTGCGGGCCCGGTGATGAACATTCTGCTGGCCATTGGCATTCTCACCGGCCTTTACATGTTCCACCACGATTATCCTGCGTCATCACGGATGCCGGTTCAGGTTGTGTGGGTTGATCCCGATTCCCCGGCGGCTCAAGCCGGGCTGCAGCAAGGTGATCGCATTGTTCAGGTGCAGGACGTCAAGAACCCGACTTGGGAGCAGTTCCTGCAAACGGAGTTTATCAGCCCTGACCAGACTCTGGATGTAACCGCAGTGCGCGGCGACCAGACTTTGCACCTGAAGCTGCTGGCCAAAGCCACCGGCGAAGACGGCATCGGCGATGTTGGACTGCAACCGCCCGAGGCTGTCGGCTACATTGAGCCGGGGACGCCCGCACAGCAGGCCGGTCTAAAGTTGGGTGACGTTCTGGTTTCCATCAACGGCAAGGCGATCAGGGGCTTGACCGATCTGAAGCAGGAACTGCAGAAGACCGGCAACGTTCAATCGACGCTGCTTGTTATGCGCGACGGGAAAGATGTTCCGCTTACCATCACTCCCAAGCTCCTTCCGGGCGAAACTCCCAAAATGGAATATCGAATCGGGGTGATGGTCCAGTACGTGGAAAAGCTGCCGTTCCCAAGGGCATTCGCAGAGGCTTACGCCGACTGCAAAGACAACTCCCTGCTCATATTCAAACTGGTTGGGCGCATGCTCCACAATCGCAAGATGCTGAAGCAGGTGAGCGGTCCCATCGGCATCATGCAGATTTCCGGCGAAGCCGCCATGATTGGCTGGCCGCCGCTCTTGAAGATCATGGCCCTCATCAGCCTGAATCTTGCAGTGTTCAACCTCTTCCCCATTCCCATTCTTGATGGCGGGCTGATGCTGATGCTTCTGATCGAAGCGATGATGAGGCGTGACATCAAGCAGGAAGTGAAGGAGAGGGTCTACCAGGTCGCGTTCGTTTTCCTCATTCTCTTCGCAGTGGTTGTGATCTACAACGACCTGGCGAAGTCCTTCCACATGTAGTCAGGGCGTAGAGATGCGCCGAATGAAGGCAAGGTAGAGACGCGGCATGCCGCATCTGAGTCTATTTCAGAGAACGGACAACACCGTTTAGCACCGGCCCTCAACTCCAATTGGCTGCGGGCTGAAGTGATGCCATTCCAGTTCCTGGCCCGGTGAACCTCTTGCGGCCGAATGCGTAACGATAGGCTTCCCGGTATTGCTTGCCTATAGCGGAACAGTTGCGCGTTTCCAGTAGATAGGCTCGCCCGGTGGTTCCCAGGGCGGCCCGGAAACCGGGATTGCGGCCGAGAAAAGCCACGCGAGCAGCACAGTCTCGAGCATTGCCAGGTTCAAACCACAAGCAGCCTCTGCCCTCAGGACTGACGTCGCGATTCCGTGGAATGGCGGCCGCGAGCAACGCTTTTCCTGAATAGAGAGCGCGCAGGCAAAGCTCGTTCGAATGCCTGGCGCTGACTGGATCATGTGGCAAATCTCCGCCGGCGATAACTACGTCGGCCATCTGCCATGCCAAGGCAGAATCCTCCGCCTCCACGATGAGGACTCGGTCCCGGATCTTTAGACGAGAAGCGCAATCGGCAATCCTGCTGCGCAAAGCCGGCGCGACTTCCCCTTCCAGCAGAAGGACGAAATCAGGGTTTTCAACAAACGCCAGCGAGAAGCTTTCCAGAACCACAATGTCTTCCGGCCGCAGTTCCGTTCTATCGGCGCCTGCGAGACCGGGCACAAGAAAAGTCACTGCGTCCTGTTTCAGACCGAGCCGCTGTCGCAGGAAATTTTCCGAACTCCCCAACATGTTTATGAGGAAGTCATCATCCTGCGGCAGAGGATCAGGAATCAAAAATATCCCTTCGGCGGGAGCTCCGCGCTCCTGTGCGGCCGCTTTCATTCCGGTGGAATGAACAATCACCGCGGCAGCGCGGGCAAGAACAAATTGTTCGGCAACACGGAACGACCTGCCCATCCAACTGCCAGGTTCGCACTGGCCAGCGGCGATGGCCAGTTCCTCAATGCAGCCATCCAGGTCGTAAACTACGCCGCCAATGCTGCGCACCGCCGCCATCCCAGCCGCAAACGAATGGGCGTGAACAATATCAGCAGAAGAGGCGGGATCGCAGCCGAGAATCGATTTCCGCCAGTTACGCACGTCCTGCCAGGATCGCAGAAGTGACAGCGGCAGTGCCTGGTGCTCTCCACGGCCGGCAAGATAGAATTCGGCGCTGCCTTCGCCCTGAGGCGTGACAATGTAGGGCCGCATGCCCGCGGCCACCTGGCCCTCCACTACGGGGAGGACATCCCGGGCATTCTCGCAGGCATGGATTACACGCCATGCTCTTGGGCGCGTGAATTCGCCCAGAACGTTCTGAGCAGCAGAATAGCGGCCGTCTTCAATCGTTGACTGCGTTCCATTTGAACCCATTCGTCCCTCATGAGACTTCTTTTCTCGTCTGCTCGGAGAGCTCCGAATAAGCCACCACGCGGTTGCGGCCAGCGTGCTTGGCCGCATAAAGCGCGGCGTCGGCAAACTCGATCAGATCGCGCTTGAACTGCGCATCGCTGTCATAAACCGCCACACCGAGGCTTATGGTGAGATGCTGGATTTCGTGCGGCGAGCCGGCAAAAAACTTGGCCTGCTCCACGGCCCGGCGAAGGCGCTGGGCAACATAAAGAGCTCCCACCTGCGTGGTTTCTGGAAGGATGATGACGAATTCCTCGCCGCCATAGCGCGCCACGGTGTCCACTTCCCGCATGTCTTTCATCAGGATCAGGCTCACGTCGCGAAGGATCTGATCTCCCACATGATGTCCAAAGGTATCATTGAGACGTTTGAAATGATCAATGTCGATCATCAGCAAAGCAAACTTCTGTTTGCGGCGTTCGGCGCGCTTGAATTCAAGTTCGAGCTGCTGTTCAAAATAGCCGCGGGTCCTGAGCCCCGTAAGGTAATCCGTGAAGGCGAAACGCAGAAGGCCTTCGTTCGCGTACTCGCGTGTGAGAAGGTTTTCTGAAACCAGAGACATGATCCATAGAAGTTGAGCGTCTTCTCTCTGGAAGGCGTTCTGGCGCGAGGAGAAAAGTTGCATTGAGCCCATCACGCGATTACTCACAAACAAAGGAACTGTGAGCGCAGAATTCGAATTCATTATTTCCAGCAGTGCGTCTGCCTGAATATGGTGCCCTCGCGAAATCACCAGAGGGCGACCGTACTTGACGGCCCAGAGGTTTACAACGTTGCCCGTCCCAAGGCCACTGACAGCAGGAGCGTCCTTGGCGAGCCCGCGCATTAAGCGGAGTTCCATGTGCTCTGCGCCTTCATCCCAGAAATAAACCAGGGCGCGATCGAAAGGCGCGATTTCAGCGGCCATGTCACAAAGCAAACTCAGGGTAGCTTCCAGTTGCATTTGCAAGCCGCTAAGCATGCTCAGGCGCAGCACCACGTTCAGGTGCTGCCAGCGGCTGCGGATGGTCCCTTCATCCAGCTCGGAAAAGACTTCAGCAACAAACCTTTCTGGAGGAAAGGGCGCTTGCTGTGTTGATTCGTTAGACACCATGAAAGAGAATGCCTTTGATCAGCGGGCCTCAAAAACGCATTCAGCCGTGCAATTTGAGATGCTTCTGAGGTGTCTCAGGGAAACTTACGGAAGCCTCTATCTGAGCTTCGCGCCAGAGCTGATGGAGTGCCTAAGTGGACGAAAACGGTACACTGGCCAAAAGGACAGTGCACCTGAATGCACAATCTCAAATAAGAGTTTTGCCACTGATAAAAAAATTCAGCCGTTCTAACCTGCTTGAGAACAAAGAGTTAGCGAGCTACCCAAACCGGCGCTTTAGGTTTTGCGATGAAACGTGGCACGCAGCAGATTTCCTTAAATTGATGCACAGTGTCTGTTGCATTTCATCAGTGATCGTCATACGATAGTGCTGGCGCTTGGAAAACCCGCCGACGCCAAAGATGAACCTCGAGCCCTCGCAGTCGCGGTTCACAGGATGAGCTCTTCGCAGTTTTCGCCCGATTAGACAGACAATAGACCGGCCCAAACGTTTTTCCGGACAGGAGAAGCAACCCTCATGGCATGGTACGCGTACTGCATCGTTGAGCAAGAAGCGTTTCAGAATGGTATTCGAGCCCGCCGCCCCGTTCCCGTAGAAAATCTAAAAGGAATCGCTGATGCTCAGACATTCGCGTATCCCAGCGGCGAATTCTCAGTCATCGTGAGCGAATACATTCCTACAGGCGACCTCGGGCAGAAAGCGCTGCTGCAGCACGCGCACGTGGTGAGTGAATGTTTCAAGCGCACCACGGTGCTGCCATTCCGCTTTGGAACAGTATTTGACACTGACGATGCATTACGCCGCGCGGTGCGTCTGAACCGGAAGGCGTTCACCCAGAACGTGCTCAAGCTGAAGGGAAAAGCGGAGATGCACCTCAAACTTCTGGTTAAGGACGGTTCTCTGCGCCAGGCCCTGGAAGAGATTGAACTGCCTGCCACTGTGGGAAGCGAGTACCTTACCAAGCTCCGCGAGAAAGCGGCTCGTCATCGTGAACGGCAGACCAAGGCGCGCGCCCTCTCCGTTCAGGTACACAAGATTTTTGATCCCCTCGATCAGGATGTCTGCTGCCGAAAAGTGAATTCCGGCGGCATGCTAATTGACATCGCCCATCTCATTGACCATAAGAAAGTTCAGAAATACCAGAATCGCTATCAGATGGCTACGCGTCACCTGCCCGGTGTTGAGGTGGTGATGAGCGGACCCTGGCCCCCGTACCACTTTATTTCCGGTAAGCGCTCCTCCTAAGTCTTAGCTTTTTCGGCTCTCCCCGATTGAGGGTATTCGTGTGCCCCTTTTTAGGTTTCTAAGGGCATTCCCTGCCGCTAATAACTTGCTTTGGGCATCTAAATACCTGAAAATGGAATCGGAGTACAGTATTGGGGAGCTCCGGCCTGCCCCTAATCCTGTTGATCAATCCCTGCCGGGAGATGGAATGAATCACAAGACACGTGTCTTGATCGTCGATGATGACATGGCGATGGCCAAGTACCTGTCATCGCACCTGTCGCGCCGCAATTTTGAAGTCAGCGTGGTTTCGAGTGATCAGGAAGCCCTGCGGGTATTCCGTGGCTTTGATCCGGTTCTGGTGCTGGTAGACACGTCAATGAACGGCACATCGGGAACAGAGATACTGCAGAGATTGAAGCAGATCAAGCCCAGCGTTTCTGTGATGGTGCTTTCCGCCAACAAGGATCCGGAGATGATTTTCCGTGCTTCCAAATTGGGAGCCGATGATTACATCAGCAAGCCCGTGGATCCCAAAGATCTGGACGTGCGAATCTCGCGCGTGCTGGACAACCAGCGCCTTTACCGCGAAGTTACCCAACTGCGTGAACAGGTGCGGCGACAGAGTGATTTCACCATGCTCTTCGGCACCAGCCCGAAGATGATGGAAGTGAAGATGACCATCGAGCAGGTTGCCGACACCACAGCAACCGTCCTGATACGCGGCGAAAGCGGCACCGGCAAGGAAGTTGTAGCGCGCATGATTTACGCCGAATCAACGCGATCGGAAAAGCCGTTTGTGAAGGTAAACTGCGCCGCCATTCCGCATGAATTACTCGAGAGCGAGCTCTTCGGCTACGAGCCCGGCGCGTTCACCGGAGCCACGCGCCAGAAACTGGGCAAATTTGAACAGGCCAATGGCGGCACGATTTTTCTGGACGAAATAAGCGAAATGCATCCCGCGCTGCAGGCGAAATTACTGCACGTCTTGCAGGATCATGAATTTTCCCGCCTGGGCGGCAAACGCGATATTCAGGTGGATGTGAGGGTCCTCTCCGCCACCAACAAGCCTTTGGAGCGCGGCGTGGAAGAGGGTGTCTTTCGCGAGGACCTTTTCTATCGTTTGAATGTGGTCAGCATTCATATTCCGCCCTTACGGGAGCGTCGCGAAGAAATCCCGGTGTTCCTCGAATATTTCCTGGAAAAATACAGCGCGCATTACGGCAAGCAACCGCCTATGTTCAGTGATTACGCTGTGGCGCGCATGATGGAGTACGCCTGGCCCGGGAACATACGTGAACTCGAAAACCTGGTGAAGCGCTACGTGATCGTGGGGAATGAAGCCCAGATTATTCGCGAGCTTTCCACCCACAAGCCGATTGTGTCATCCCTTTCATCTCGGCCCACTCCAGCGGCGGCGCCACCGGCGCCGCAAGCCGTATCCACGCCCGCTCTTCCCAGCGCAATACCGGGCACTGAATTGGAAATGCCTTCATTACTGGAAATTGGAAGGCGAGCAGCCATGCAGGCGGAACGCGAGGCCATCGAGCGCGTACTGGCCCAAACGCGCTGGAATCGCCGCCAAGCCGCCAAGATCCTCAAAATCAGCTACAAGGCCCTCCTTAATAAACTCAAAGCAATGGAGGAGCAAAGCAAGGGGCAAGTTAAGCAGGTTGAGGCTAAATAGTGGTACCTGAATACCGCAACTTTAGACCTTTTAGCTTAACTACTCTGACCTGATCTGCCGCTGCTTTTCGACCATAAACCCAGCGCTTACAACAGCTTACTATAGCAATACAGCTTTCCACAGGGGCGATGGCGATTTTGGTTTGAGAGTTGCTTTAACTAGGGCAAACATAAGAGGCCGTAAAATTCAGAATGACTTCAACCCTATTCCAAGCTTTTCAACTTTTCCATAATGAGCGTTTCGGCGTTGGCCGTTGGCTCACCTTGCATCGCCTTCCCTGAGATTCTTCCCTCCCTCCCTTGCCTCTTTGTGAGCGGCTCAGTTGAGCCGCTTTTTTCTTTTCCGGTAGTCCTGCTGTCTAAGGCGCATCTGTTGTCACGTTCGACTTCCCAGTCAGTGACAGAACGAGCGAGACTCGCATCTAATCTTGTTCGTTATTTGACGGTTATTATTATGGCGACTAAGATTTCTAATTCATCCAAGGACATGGAAAAGAGAAAGCTGGACAACTTCAGGAAGCGATTGGAAGAGCGTCAGCAGGCATTGCGCAAAGCGGTTAGCCGCACCGAGGAAGACGGCCGCATTGCCGACCAGGACTCCGCGCAGGATATTGCCGATCGCGCAGCGAATTCGTACACCAAGGAGTTCCTCTTTTCCGTCAGCAACAACGACCGGCAACTGCTCAACATGGTGGAACAGGCCCTGCAGAGGATCCGCGAGGGCTCGTTTGGGGAATGTGTGAGCTGTGGCAATGAGATCAACTCCAAACGCCTTGAAGCTGTTCCCTGGACGCGCTACTGCATCGCTTGCCAGGAGAAGAAAGAGAAAGGCCTTTTGGAAGAGGCCGTTGAATAGGGCGGTCGATTACATTTATGCAAAAAGGGGAGATCGCTTCGCGATCTCCCCTTTTGAGCGAATCCTTCTCTAGTACAGGTTGAAGCTGATTTCCAGGCCCATTTCCACCGCGACCGGCCGGCCATCTTTCTTCCCCGGATCAAACTTCCAAAGTTTAACTGCAGCCAGAGCCTTTTCATCAAGGCCCATGCCCAGCGAGCGCACCACGCGCGGATTGTGCACCTTGCCATCCACCCCAATGATGCCGCTCAACACCACCACGCCCTGATATTTCGCCTTTCTGGCTTCTTCAGAAAATTCCGGCTGAGGGGTGTAAATTGGCGTCGGCGCGCTCACGCCGTTACCCACGTGAAATAATCCAGGCCCTACGCCAGGGCCGCCATGACCTGATCCCACACCGCCGCCATCGCCGCTGCCGATTCCGCCGGACACTCCGGTGCCGTTGGAAGGAATCATGAGCTTGGAGAGCGGATCACCAACCTGGGTAGTGGGCGCGTATTTTAAGTCTGCGACCACGGTAGGCTGGATCATGAGCTTGCTCTTTTGCGTCTGGACCACCACCGGAGGAGTGAATTGCTGCTTCGCAGCCTTTGGGGGTACTCCGGCGGAGGCTTTAAGCTTGCTGGCATCGCCGCCACCTCCCCCGCTTGGTCCATTTTTGCCCACATGGAGTGGAACGTAGGGAGCCAAATCAACAGCCGTGCTCGTTGAGGCCGGCATAATCGCGGGTTGAATGGTGACGTGAAATAGCCACAGCACCAAAAGGACCACAATCGTATGGGTGGCAACAGACAGCAGGAAATTTTGCGGACGGACCTGATATTGCCCGTATCCGCCGCCAAACAGGGTCGTCATACCTGGATCGACCGCCTGTTGTTTGTCAAACTTGACCACGTCCTGCTCTGAAGGGGGACCTGCCGGAATTGAGCTGCCCGGAGGCAATGGCTGTTTAGTATCGAGCGGAGACATGTTTTTTACCGTTGTTAATCAGTATAAACGGCTTTTCTGCCGAAAGTTGTCACCAAAAGCATAGCAATCACGGTACTCCGGACAATGTCCTTTGGAACCATATCAACGGTGAAAGATTCCGCTGAACATCCCTTTCAGCTTCCCGAAAAAACCTTTCTTTGCCTTCTTTGCCGGTGGCGGAGGAGAACTGGCTTGAACCTGGGCCGCGGGTTCCTCACGCACAGACACTTGTGCCGGCTTTTCCTGAAGAACGACCGGATCAATTGATTCTTGCACAAAAAAGACGTTCGGCAGGCTTGAGAGCTGGACCTTGGCGACAGAATACGGCTCCACGCTGGCCACGCTCTTACCGCTGAAAACAAACGGAGTATCCACTTCCACATGGACTTGCCCCGGATAATCGGGAGGGAGCGGCTGCGTCTGGTCCCGGTTACTTGTAATGGCGCCTGGTGTTCCAGTCGGCGGCTGCTGGGTCGCGGGCGATTGCGCGGAAGCCTGAACCATGGGTGGCGGCTCAGGGCAGCCGCATGGCTCTGTTGCAGGCAGAGGCACGCTGCTCTCCAGCTTTCCGTTTCGGAATACAATCGATTCCCCCGGACGAATACTATGCGTTGCCGCTGTCATGAGCTCAGAAAATTGTAAGTATCCGCTATTCCCGGGTAGCGTCCTAACGCAGGTATCGCCTTTGCTGTTTATTCCCATCTCAAAGTGATATCTGTTCGGCGCCTGGAGTTGAATACTGAAGTCCGGTGTCATCAGAAAGTCCGCTCCGCGCTGTAGCCAGGAATAGTTAACTTCGAGGCTCCCTGTATTCACGGCGAACGTCAGCCCGAACCGTCCCGAGTTGACGCTCATGCTGGTATGAGGACAGAGACGCACTTCGCCGCCTCTGTAAAGTTTTAGGCGTCCTGGAGCAATTCCTGCTGCAAGTTCTGATCCGGGGACAACACTCATTCCGGCGCCTGCAGGTTGGGTCAGCCGCGTCTGGGCATCGCCCGCAAAAAGCTCGCCTATGGGTGTGTTGGATTGTTGGGCCGACGCAGCGCAGGATAGAGCAACGGTGGCAGTGACAACGAATTTGGCCGTGCTTCGGACTTTTGCAACTATTGGGTTCAGACCTCTAACTCCTCATTCCACGAAATCGTAGTTTTCAATCGAAACAGCCACCCCCTGCCGATGGTCCTTATTTTCGACCCGCAGCACGCGACCTGTGCAGCGCACGCGAATAGGCTCGGCCAGAGTGATCTCGCGCGGCAAAGTCATAATGAACTGCAGCGACACTCCCTCTGCGAAGTCCGAGTTTACATACATGAAGACGCCCCGCGAGCTCACGTCTCGCGATTGCGCGGATAGATCAGCACCGCTGCTCCCCGCGTACGTAATGCTGATGGGCAGCTCGAGCGAAAAACGGCGAGTGGAACGCTTTTCCGGTTGCGGCTGCGCCATAGAAGGGCCTCCAGGGCTGAACGATTGCGGCTGTTGCAGGAGATTGTAGCTCAATGAAGCCGCGGATTCGAGGGCGTAATGCACGATTCCATCAAGCGAAGCTCAAGCAGCCCTAGAGAGCAAGGAAATTCCTGAGCAAGAGGCGGCCGGAGTCGGTGAGAACGCTTTCCGGGTGAAACTGCACGCCTTCCACGGGGTAGCGCCGATGGCGCAGACCCATGATCACCCGCGTGCCGTCGCTCTCACGTGTGTCAGCGCTTATCTCCAGCTCTTGAGGCAGACCGTTCTCTGCAACGATAAGCGAGTGATATCGGGTGGCGGTTAACGGCTGGGGAGCATCACGAAAGACCGTCCGCCCATCGTGCTGGACCTGGCTGATTTTGCCGTGCATTACCTTACGGGCCCGGACAACATCTCCTCCAAACGCAGCGCCAATTGCCTGGTGGCCCAGACAAACGCCCAGCACCGGCTTCTTGCCGGCGTAATGACGGATCAGTTCGATGCTGATTCCGGCCTCGCGCGGCGTGCATGGCCCGGGAGAGACAACAATGTGCGTGGGATTCAGGCGTTCGATATCCGGGATGCTGACCTGATCGTTACGGCGGACCTCCACGGTCTCCCCCAATTCGCCCAGGTACTGCACCAGGTTGTAAGTGAAGGAATCGTAGTTGTCCAGAACGAAGATCATGAACCAAGCTTAGCGCAGCTCTTGAGGTTGTTGACCGTTAACATTCTCGTTATTCATAAGCCAGGGCGTCAATCGGGTCCTTTTGCGCCGCCTTGAAGGCCGGGTAGATTGCCCCAACCAGCGCGCCGACAATGGCAATGATGGTCGCTCGCAGGATCCAGCCGCCCGTGAATTGCACCGGCATGGTGGGGATGGCGTGGCGAATGGTGCTTGACGCAATCAGGCTCAAGACAACGCCGACTATGATTCCAGCTATCGCCAGCACCAGCGTTTCCCGCAGGATGACCCGCACAATATAGGATTTGGAGGCGCCCAGAGATTTCAGAATGCCAATTTCTCGCGTGCGCTCCATCACAGCCGTGTACATGGATTGGAAAATCACCAGGAACCCGATCACCACGGCGATCCCGATGACAATATTGATGAACGTTGCCAGTAGAGGAATATTGTTGGCGGACATCAAAGAGAGCCACTCGCCCAGGGAAAGGATGTTGTAGGTTTCCATCCCGGGTATGGTCTTCAACTCGCGGACTACGATATCGGCATTTTTCGGGTTGTCAGCGCGCACATAGAATATGGACGCTTTATTAGGAGCGCCGATCAAATCCTGCAACGTGCTTATCTGGACATAGCGGCGGGCTCCGCGCCCCTGCGGAACAATGCCGCAGATACGAAATTCATGGTTCCAGACATTCACCACCGATCCAACATGGACCTTGTTTCCCGCCGCATAATACTCATCCACGATCATGTCATTGGGCCCCTGGAATGGGCCGCCATCCAGGTACCGGAACGGCCCACCGACTGATTCATAGCTGGTCATATCAATCCCGTAGATCACCTCGATGTTCGTCTGTGACGTGACCTGAAGAACTACCGGCGCCACAGCGGCTACGTGCGGCTGGCGCTTGAGAATGTCAGCCAGTTTGACGGGAACGGATGCGCTGTTGAACGCCGAGAAATTGGATGATCCAGGCGGCCGCACCATCACATCGGCCCCAATCCCTTTCTGTCGCTGCTTGTTGTCATTGAGCACGCCCAGCGCGAAGCCCACAATCAAGAGAATCAGGCTTACCTCGATCGCCACCGCGAGAATGCTGATGCAGGATCGAATCGGCCGTTGGGCCAGGTTGGAGATAATCATCCGGTTCATATGTTGTGAGTTCCTCGCGCAAATCGTTCCCCACCATGCCCAGGCAATCCGGGCCAGTAAGGGATGAATCGTGTCACTTGTGCCGCAATGCCGCCGCCGGCTCGTTTCCCGCGCTGGTGTTCGCCTGATCCACGTTGATGAGCTGTGACCCCGGCGGCCGCTGTAATGAGAACTGGTCATCCCGCAAAGGGATATTGGTGGTGAGCTTGGTCACGTTCAGCGTGATGGCGTATTCCTCAACGGGTCTTTGGATCTCGACCACGCTCGGCAGCACAATGCCATTGTGCTCGGCGAAGTTTTCATAGTGCGCAAACGTCACGAGCTGCCCCTGGGCATCGTAAATCCACTGCTCATGCGGCAAAAGATCGGTCCGGCTGAACACGATTCGCCGTGAGAGGTAGTACCCGTTATCACCTTTCCTGATCACCACCACAATGTAATCCGGCTGGATTGCATCCTTGTGCGTTTTTGGGTCTTTGACCATTTCCGTGCTTTGCTCCAGCACGGCGATTTCATTCGGAGGTCCTTCAATGGGACGGATCAGCAGCGCATCAAAAATGTCCTGCGGTCGCAGATTGGCCAATGGCTCGTCTGTTCTTTTCACGGGAGGCTTCTGCGCGGAGCCCACATAAAACTTGTTCTTGGGAGGGATGGAGAGCTCGAAATTGGCGCCGTTGCTCACCATGTCAAAAAGGCGGTTTCGCACCACGGGCACCAGGCCGATCATGCGCAGCATGTCAGGCTTGCGGACCAGCACGTACCCGCTGAACGTGCGGTAGTCGGTGACTTTGCCTTTTTTCTCGCCGCCGGTAGAAACGCTGAAATCCACATTGGCGCTCAGGCTCTGCAGCTTGGACGAGTTGGCATTCGCCCAGGAGACCAGTTCCTCCAGCGATGCCTGCTTCAGCTTGGCGGTGCTCAGACGTGTGGTAACGCTCCTGGTACGGAACAGGCATCCCGTAAGAAGCGCTGCACAAAAGAGAACTGCAAAAAATCGGTTCCGCGACTGTACGACCATGAATAATGAATTCCGTTATTGAGTCGACAACACTTAAGTATATCGAAGGGAATGGCAGTCGCGGAGTTGGATGGGGCCGCAAACGGAATGCGCGCTTAGCGGTTTACGCTCTGGGCAACCGCGCGCCGGTATGCGGCAACGTTGCGCGCATGTTCTTCCATGGTGCTGGAAAACCTGTGGTGCCCCTGATTGTCGCTCACAAAATAAAGATAGGTGGTGTTCGAAGGGTGCATCGCCGCGAGCAGGGAAGCTTTCCCCGGATTGGAAATGGGCCCGGGCGGAAGCCCCTGGTGCTTATAGGTGTTGTAAGCCGAGTCATATTGAAGATCAGAGCGGTAGATCGTGCCGCGATAGCGATCGTTTAGCAGCGCCGCATAAATTACCGTAGGATCTGTCGACAGCGCCATGTGGCGCTGCAGGCGGTTGTAAAAAACACTTGCCACCTCGGGACGCTCGGTATCCACCGCAGTTTCTTTTTCCACGATGCTCGCCATAGTGACAACTGAATGGAAATCCTGATTCAACCCGATCTCATGAGCAGCTTGCCGGAAGCGGTGTACCATGACCGCGGCAATGTCGTGCATTGACTGCGTACGAGTGAACCGGTAGGTATCTGGGAAAAGATAACCTTCCAGAGTTGGCGCTTGCGGGTCGAGATCGCGCACTAGTGCCACATCCGTGCGCACGACCTGAAGAAAATCCTCATGGCGGCCCAGTCCCGCGTCTTCCAGAGCGTGTGCGATGTCAAAGATGTTGTAGCCTTCCGGGATGATCACGTAGTGAACGTAAATGTCGCCGCGCACCAGCCTGTCATATACGTCGCGCAGTCTCGCCGGGTGGTCGAATTCATACTCGCCCGCCTTCAGCGCTTTGTGGCCGTGCGTGTAATGCCAGAACAGGAACGCGTATTGGCTGTGTATGACTCCCGCCTTCTTCAGTTCCGCGGCAATATGCCGCGCGGAAGAACCGGACTTGAGCTGGACAAGCTTCTGCTGGTTCGGTCCTGCCGGCAACAGCAGCCCACAGGCGAGCAGCGCTGCCGCTACGATCGCGCCGACTACAACCAGTCTGAAAAAGAGTCGGATCATGGATAGCTTCTGGTTCCAACCTTACTTTGTAGGGCCTATTGTAGCCGCCATTCGCGTCCCTGCAGCCAGTAACAGGTACATGGGCCGCTGGTGATCACAAACGAATGTACATGCACTGCAGACGCAAAGTGGATCGGCCAATGAGGGCTTAACTGATTAGAGCCTGACAAGCTTCTCGGAGTTGCAGGATAGCGCGTGCTGCTGGCTGCATTGCCCAACACGGTTAGTCAAATTGGATCAAGCCGGAAGAATTTTTGAGTTCGAGAAGCAACCGGCCAGTCGACGGATGATGACACACCCGTTCTGCTTCCAATTACTCTCGCTAACGGCGGGCTCTCGCGGCCGCCCACGCTACCGAGATCTGAATCGCCACCACAAGCGCGGTTACACCGATCGCAGACGCAGGGTGCTGCCGCCCGAATACTGCCAGCGGCTTCGCCGCCATGCACACCACAAAAAGGGCTCCCAAGATAAGGATGAACAAGAGCGGAGCGTAGTGGCACAGGATCGCAAAGTCGCGGCCCAGGTAGATCCCGGCCACAGCCCACACGACCAGCAACGGCCCCGGTCCGCATAGCAGGAATCCGGTAGCAGCCATCGCGACCAGGAAAGCAAAGTGCGCCACGGGCCCCGGCGAACGATATGGTGAAAACCCGCGCCGCGATGGAAAAGGTGTGAGGAAGTAAGCCAGTGCATTCATACGCAAACAGAGAACGCGAAAGTATTGGGATTTTGCGCTCACGCTTTAAGCACTCAATGTCGGTCGAAACTTTATCGCCAGGCCGGCGTTTATGCGAGAGAACTTTGGTGATTTGCCCTTCGCGCTTAGGTATGGTGTATTCAGGATGAAGCAATGCTTGTCAGAAACGCCGTAATTTCGCTTCTA
>DATNDP010000119.1:0-3018 GCA_035553195.1 Candidatus Acidiferrales bacterium | reverse complement strand
GTTTTAAAACCGAGATGTTCGTGTAGCGCCTGCGACGCCGCATTGGGCAAAGTGAATCCCGCTACTATGCGATGGATGTCCTCATCTTTGATGGCCTCGAACAGCGCTGCATAGAGCAGGCTACCCAGCCCTTTTCTGGTGCGGTCTGCGGCGCAGTAAATGGTGGTCTCAACCGTAGTGTCATAGGCGGCTTTCGGTCGGAAACGCATAGTTCCGGCATAGCCAAGCACAACGCCGTCCTCTTCTGTGACCAGCAGCCGATGTCGTCCTGCCAAGCCGAATTGCGAAAACCACAACATGCGCCGCTCCACTGTGTACGGCTCCAGATCGAAGGTTGCGGGCGAATTCACCACATAGTGGTTGTAGATCTCGGTGAGCCGAGGGAGATCATCGAGTGTAGCAGGACGGATAAACGGGGTTGGCATGACAGCTCTACAACAGGATCAGAATTTTGAGAAATCCGGCTTGCGCCGTTCCAGGAATGCACCCATGGCTTCCTTTGCTTCCGGCCCTTGGAGCAGCCGCGCGAACTGCTCGGTTTCGCGGTCCATGGCCCGAGCGATGGCTTCCTGCATTCCCGATTTCAGCAGCATCTTGGTTGTGCGCAGCGAGTCAGGCGGTTTTTCGGCAAGCTGCTGAGCCCGTTCCATGACCTTCGGCATGAATTCGTGCGAATTTAGGGTGTGGTTTACAAGACCCAGATGACGCGCGGCTTCGGCTCCGAATGGCTCCCCGAACAGCAATAGCTCGGCGGCGCGATGATTGCCCAGCATCATGGGCAGTAGCAGGCTCGACGCGGCTTCCGGGCACAGACCCAGGTTTACAAAGGGGAGCTGAAAGCGCGCGCTGTCCGTAGCGTAGACCAGATCGCAATGCAGGAGCATGGTGGTCCCAATTCCGACGGCCACTCCCGCAACGGCGGCGATCACCGGCTTTTTGGTCGCTGCAAGAGCGCGCAGATACTCGAGAGCTACCGGCGCTTCACCCGGCTTGGCAGCGGCAAAATCGGCGATGTCATTTCCTGCCGTGAAGCACTCTTCCCCGCCGGTGAGCACGATAATGCGAACATTCGCATCCGCCTCCGCGCGCTGCATTGCGCTAATGAGGGAGACATACATGGCCCTGGTGAGAGCGTTCTTCTTTTCAGGACGGTCAATGCGAATCGTAAAGATCTGCTGCTGCAATGTTGTGGCGACGTTCTCCGGCATGATGCTCCTACAGTTCTGAGAACAACTTGGAAGTGACCCAGGCAGAGCGAACGTGAACGAGTATATCTGTTGCTTCGCCAGAGGGACACCGTCCTGCCGCACGGAATGGATGCCCTTATGTGCGGTTCGTTGTCCCTCAGTAACCGGACGGTAGCAGGCAAACTGAGGCTATCCTTCCTTATTGCCAACAGGAGTGTGTGCCCATGAAGAGTTTCCTGGCTGCCTTTCTGTTCCTGATTTTGAGTGTTCCGCTCGCCGCCCAACCGCGCGGCAGAACGCAGATCGCGCCCGCGCGAACGGATCTTACGTCCATGCTGCTGGACCTTGATCGCGCCACCGCAGCCACTCTGACCGATATCTCTCACATGCACATCGAGCGCTGGAAGGGCGGATGGAAATCCGGGTTCACCACCAGTAGCGCCCATAAGAACCACGCCGACGAGGCGGCCGGTGCTCTCCAGCGCAACCTGAGAGGCCCATTGCCGGAGATGATCCGTACGGCGCTCAACGCGCACGGAAACATGGCGCCGACATTCAAGGTCTATGAAGACCTGAGCCTGGTCTGCGAAACGCTGGACACTCTTCTGATGGTCACGGAAGAATACGGCAACCGGAAAGATGAATACGAGCCACTGGCCATGGATTTCAACACCCTTACACGGCTTCGCCGCGGTATATCCGGTTACATCATGCAGCGCGCAGCAGCCGCCGATGCGGGCGGATTTAGCGGAAGCAACCCGGCATCATTCAACAGCTATGCCCCTGATCCCGGCACAAGCGAACTGCCGAGGAAGATCATCATTGACGATGATGCCCCGGCTCCGGCCAGAAAGCCTGCTGTACGGAAGAAAGCTACGGTGCAGTACACGAACCAGTACTGACTTCGTTACTTCACCCCTGCGCCCGGATCGCTGACGCGGGGATGCCATACATCTAGGACCGTCGGCTGCTTATCCATCATCGCCAGAGCATAGTGTTCCCGGCCCGCATTGCTCATCAGCGTGTAGTCGATGCGTTCCACGGGGCTGTGCTCGAAATCGACCGGATAAGGACTGTCCACGTAGAAGACCTCTGCGCCAGGAGTGGCATCACTCATGTCCTGCCCCCGCCAGTGAGGCTTCATCTGATGGGCCAGTGCGATCTGGGCATCGCTGGGGCTGGCCGGCTGAGCGACAACACTTGAAGAGAATCCATTCAGGATGCATCCCCCCGCACAGAGGTCGCGCAATTCCGCAATGGACGCCAGCGCCTTTCTCAAAGTGATGTCCTTATCGAAGAAGAAATGGATCTTCTCCACGCGCACCTCAGGGTTCAGGTGTCCCTGGGATTCGTCGTGCGCGTACGCTACCAGGATTCGTACCTCGCCCGCTGCTGTCGCGCGATAGAAAACGTCATCCACCTTTCCGTAATTGTCGTTGTAATAACGCAGTTCTGATGGCTTGATCAGCTTCTGAATGGCAGGAACAAAATACTGCTGGGGCTCACCTGCACGTTTGCGCAGGTCTGACTGGGTCTCCCACAGCACAAAGCGCAACGGCGCTTCGGATTTTTCCGCCGCCGGCAAGGATCGCGCCCGATCTTTGCGTAGATGCGATCGCTGTTGCGCACTCGCCAGGATGAACGAGCTCAGAACCAGAAGGAAAAGCAGAAAGCGGCGCGGCATAGGTCCTCCCGGAAAATCAGTGTATCCGGAAGCAGTGCTAAACAATCAGCAACAGTTTAGAAGCGACTGCTCCTTATTTCGTTGGACGGACGATCATGGTAACGGTCACTTGGCCTTCTCGCGTTGCCACCCCGTCGCCGAACCATC
>DATNDP010000118.1:0-4034 GCA_035553195.1 Candidatus Acidiferrales bacterium | reverse complement strand
AGGCGCCAGCGTTGCTGGATCACCATTGGCTCTCACAACCAGCGTGATATAGGCAGGAGTCGGCTGCTGGGAGTAGAGGGGACTTTGCAGGAAAGGCACAAATACCTCTTCCTGGGGCGGGCTTATCCATTGGCCCTGCACAGTATTTTTTGCCACTCCAACCACCGTAACCCAAATCGGATTATTTTGCGGATCGCCAAAAGTAAACCGTTTCCCGATTGGGTCTTGTCCGGGCCAGTGCTTGCCCGCCATATAACTGTTAATGACCGCGACTCCGGGCGTGGACAAAGTGTCCGTGGTGGCAATGTCCCGTCCGCTCAGAATGGAAATCCGCATCGCGCGAAAGTATCCCGGGAATACGGCACGATAAACGGCAACAGGCCCATTGCGAGGACGCTCCAGTGCGCGGCCCTGTACATGAAACGAGAAACCCCATTCGTCGCCGGCAATCGGCAGGTGATTAATGCCGCCAACGGCTTCCACACCGGGCACCGCTCTCACCCGCTCCAAAACCTCCTGATAAAAATTAGTAGTGCGATCGCCAGCAGCTTGTTCGGTACCGGAGACACCCACGATCAGCGACAACACGTTGTGCGGATCAAATCCTGGATCAACATGCTGCACAGCAAAAAACGTGCGTACCATGAGCCCAGCGCCTGCCAACAACACAACCGCCAAAGCAAATTCAGATGCAACCAGAACACCCCGCAATCCGTGGCGATGCGGCCCTTCCACGGAACCGCGTTCTCCTCTTTTCAAAGCGTCAGTCAGATGGACTGCTGTGGACATCCAGGCAGGAGCCAGTCCAAATATCAATCCGGTAAATAAGGAGGCGCCCAGCGAGAACAACAGAACGGTGCCATCGATGCCGATCGTGTCCAGCCGTGGAATTTCCCTCGGGCCCATCGCCAGCAGAGCACGAACACCCCACATGGCCAGCAAGACTCCAGCCGCGCCTCCCACCAAAGACAGCAGCACACTTTCAACCAGAAGCTGGCGAAGTGTGTCCCAACGCCGCGCGCCCAACGCTAGACGCAATGCAACCTCTTTTCGCCGGGCGGCCGCACGCGCCAGCAACATGTGGCTTACATTGGCGCAAGCGATCAACAGGACAAATCCAACCGCACCTAGAAGAAGCAGCAATGCAGGTCGAATGTTCCCGACAACTTTTTCGCGAAGCGAAAGAACCTGAATGTCTTTATTTGTGCCGGGAAATTCATGCTCCAGCACGGAAGTGATTGAGGCCATCTCCGACTGTGCCTGTTCCAGTGAAACCCCAGCTTTCAGCCGCGCAAACACGCGGAGTGAGCTTCCCTCACGATCATTCAACCGCGGTCCAAGCGGAAGGGGGGCCCATAGTTGCGACCGCGTTGCCCAGAAAGGGGCGAATTTGAAATCACTCGGCATCACTCCAACTACCGTGTATGGCTCCCCGTTGAGTGGCAATGACTGGCCGATGATGTTGCGATCGCCCGCGAAATGGCTCTGCCAGAGCTGGTAACTCAAAACGACCTCATGCTCCTTGCCAACCTGCTGTTCCTCAGGCAAGAACATTCGCCCCAGCAAAGGCTGAACGTCCAGCATGGGCAGGATTTCCGAAGTGATACGCAAGGCGAACAACTTTTCGACATTATCGGCAGCGGTGAGATTGGGTGTCCAGTATTCCGCCGCTCCCATGCTGGCGAACGACCGGCTTTGCTTTTGCCAATCCTCAAAATTCGCCGGCGCTACAGGCCCGCGTCCATGACTCAGGATTACGACCAACCGCCCGTCTTCTTTATACGGAAGCGGACGAAGCAGGACAGCGTTGACGACGCTGAAGATCGCAGTATTGGCGCCGATACCAAGCGCGAGGGTAACGACCGCCACCGCCGTGAAGGCAGGTTTCTTGATCAGTTGCCGGAACGCGTAACGTATGTCTTGGAACAATCCATTCATTGCTAGAAGTCTCCTCACTCGTACCTCAACGCCACCATGGGATCCACCTTCGTTGCGCGGCGCGCTGGGAAATAACAAGCCAGCAAGGCCGACGCAAGCAGAGTGATGGAAACCACACTGAACGCCGTAAGGTCCACGGTGCCGACGCCATATAAGACACTTCGCATGGCGCGGCCAACCAGACAAGCGCCCACCAAACCAAGTCCCAGGCCGATGAGGGCCAATATCACTCCCTCTCTCAAAATGAGCTTCAGCACGTGCTCTCGGTTCGCGCCCAGAGCGATGCGCAGTCCTATTTCGTGCGTCCGTTGAGAAACCATATACGCCATCACGCCATAAATTCCGATCACAGCCAGCAGGAGCGCCACGATAGCGAATGTGCCGTACAACACTGAAGTGAAGCGGTCACTGATCAGCGATTCGCTCACAATCTGGTTCATTGTCTTTACCTGTGCCAGAGCGAGATCCGGATCCATGGAGTGCACGGCCCCGGCGATGCTCTTTACCATCATTCCCGGGTCGCCGGTGGTTCGTACCGCAACGGCGGTTCCCGGCCATGGACTTTGCCAGAACGGCACGTCAATTTCCGGAAAGCCTTCCCTGCGCACACCGCGGTTGTGAACGTCACGGTAAACACCCACGATCTGCCACTCGATGGGCGGCCCCAGTTTGGTGACGCCAGGAATGAGTTGCTCGACGACCACTCGCTGCGTCAACGGATTCGTGCCTTTCAAGAAGCGATTGGCGAAGGTTTGATTCACCACCGCCACCGGTACGCTACCCGCCGCATCCTGGTCAGTGAAGCTTCGTCCCTGGGCCATTTGAATACCGAAGGTCTTAAAGTAGTCCGGAGTGACCATTGAGAAACCGGCGCCGGGACGATCTGCAGGACTGCCAAATGGCTTCCCCGCAATGTAAAACGGCATTCCGAAGTTGGTTCCCTGCATCGGCATGCCTTCGCCTACTTCGGAATGGGTCACGCCGGGAAGCGACTGGATCTTATCCAAAAGCTGGCGGTAGAACGTCACCATCTCCTCGGGTTTGGTGAACTTTCCATCGGGAACAGAAAGCTGGAATGTGATGAGGTGGTCAACCCGAAATCCGAGGTCCACCCGGGCAAGATTCCAAAAGCTATGAACGGCGAGGCCCGCGCCCGCTAGCAGTGTGAGTGCCAAAGAGAACTCTAGAATGACAAGCCCACGGCGCAAATTTTGCCGGCCAGAACCAGACGGAGAGCGGCCTCCTTCTTTTAGAGTCTCATTCAGTTCGAGTCGCGATGCCTGCCAGGCTGGCACACAGCCAAACAGCACGCCGGCGATCAAGGTCGCGCCGAAAGTAAAAAGCAGAACAGGAATGCTAAGCCGCACGTCCGCCTCGGAGGGCAGCGTGTATTGCGGCAGGGCAGCCATGAAGGCCTTCATCATTCCGAGGCCTAAAGCGGTACCTAGCAAGCCGCCGATAAAGGCGAGCGTCAGGCTCTCACTCAGAAATTGCCCGAACACCTGCGCGCGCGACGCACCTAATGAGGCACGCACGGCTACTTCTTTCTGCCGCGTTGAACCCCGGGCCAAAAGCAGGTTGGCAACATTCACGCACGCGATCAGCAGAATAAAACCCACTGCGGCCATCAGTAGCCACATGGTCTTGATCACGTCCTTGGGCAAAAAATCGTTATGCAACGGCTCCACCTGGATGCCCCAGCCTTTGTCGGACCTCGGATTATCCTGCGCAACGCGGTTGGCCACGACGTCCATGTCCGCCTGCGCCTGTTTTATGGATACGCCCGGCTTTAAGCGTCCGAAGACAAGCAGCCAGTGAAAATCATGGTTGAGTTGTTCCGGCTTGAAGACCAGCGGAGTAAAAACATCCCCATCCATCCGATCGGCGGTAGCCGATGGACGCACGCCAATCACCGTGTAAGGTTCGCCATCCAGGCGCAGTTGCGTGCCAATAATGTTGCGGTTCGCACCCAGACGCTCCCAGATCCGGTGGGTGAGAATGACGACGTGGTCTTTTCCGGCTTGCCCCTCTTCGGGCAGAAAATAACGGCCCATCCAGGGCTTTTCGCCAAAAAACTTGTCGTAGAAGCCCGGAGT
>DATNDP010000117.1:0-2751 GCA_035553195.1 Candidatus Acidiferrales bacterium | reverse complement strand
GCGGGAGCCGGGACAGAGCCACAAAGAAACCATTGCCAGTGGAACCATGGCGGCTGCGGCTGGAGGGTTCACCTCAGTGTGCTGCATGCCGAACACGTCGCCAGTGAATGACAGCGCCGAGATTACGCGCTGGATGCAGGATCCGGAACGGGGCGCACATGTAAACGTATTTCCCATTGGCGCAGCGACGATCGGCAGCAAGGGTGAGCAGCTTACGGATTTTGCGTCGCTGAAGAAGGCCGGCGCAGTGGCGGTTACAGATGACGGGAAGCCGATTCTGGATGAACGCATCATGCAACAGGCGCTGATGGGAGCAGCGCGCCTGGGGATTCCGGTGATCCAGCATGCGGAAGACACACGCATGACTGCTGAGGCTGCCATGAACGCCGGGCCGACGGCGTTTCGCCTTGGTTTGCGGGGCTGGGCGCCGGAAGCCGAAAGCAGCCTGGTGGAACGCGACATTCAACTGGCAGCGGAGACGCGCGGGCACTACCATGTTGCACATCTCTCCACGGCCGCGGCACTCAAGGCGGTGCGCAGGGCCAAGCGCGACCATCTGGGCGTGACCTGTGAGGTGACGCCGCATCATTTTGCCCTGCTCGATGAAGATGTAATCGACTACAACACCAATTTCAAGATGAATCCCCCGCTGCGGTCGCGCGCTGACCGCGAGGCGCTCATTGGCGGCTTGCTGGATGGCGCAATCGACTGCATCGCGACAGATCATGCGCCGCATGCCTGCAATGAAAAGAACCAGGAATTCGACCGTGCTCCGTTTGGCATAACCGGCCTGGAAACTGCGCTGGGGTTGTGCGTTTCTATCTTGCACGGCAAGCACAAGATGCCGCTGAAGAGGATTATCGAGTTGCTTTCAACCAATCCGGCCCGGGTGATGGGTCTGCAGGGCCTGGGAACGCTGGCGGTGGGTTCGAATGCTGACGTGACGGTATTTGATCCGGCGAAGAGATGGACTTATCAGGCTGCGCAGTCATACTCAAAATCAAAGAATTCTCCGTTTGATGGATGGCGGCTTCAGGGCAAAGTGGTGGCGACGGTAGTGGGCGGTGAAATCAAATTCGCCACAGATGCGCGCAGATAGAGATTAGCCGCGAATCAACGCGAAAAAGCGCGAATCAGCAAAAGACATCCTGGTTTAATTCGTGTCTATTCGCGTAATTCGCGGCTACTCAGTTTTTTCCGGTTTTGCGTAGAAAGCTTCCGTTGCGGGACGATAAACGCGAGGCAGCCACAGCGGACGGCGGAGGTTGTCAGGCCCAGGACCCGGGCGCGCCATCGCCAACCAGCGACGATATTCCTCGTGGGCCATGTTCGTATCGACAAAAATGTCGCCATAGCGATCTTCTGCGGAAGCCCGCGTCACCGTGACTTTCTGGTGCCAGCAATGCTGGCCGCTTACTGGGTCAGGCTGCACGGGAAAAATCAGGTTCTGGTGCACACCGGCATCTTCCCAATGAATACGTGAGGAATCAGGATCACCGCTGGAGAACGGTTGTATCCCGTGGATCTGGCGCATCTTCCACTGGCCGGGCTGGACCTGCTGCAAGTCAACCAGCGCGGTGGACCAGCGTTCTCCGCCGGAATCTTCCTGGAGTCGCCAGCGTCCCAGATGGTGCGAGCACGCCACCACGCCGGGACGGATGGCTTCAGTGATCCACACCCGATCAACGAAGTAGCCGATGCCAGTTGCCACTCGCACAAGGTCCCCGGTGGCAACACCCATGCGCTCTGCGTCCGATGGATGCAGCCAAACCGGGTTTTTGTGTGAAATCTCATATAGCCACTTGGCATTGCCGGTACGGCTATGGACTAACGTGGGCAGGCGGAAGGTGGGAAGCAAAAGCATCTCGCCTTTGGCAGCGTCAATATTCTCCTGATGGACGTGGCTCCTGGCATAAGCAGGAATCGCGAACTCAGGCCATTTCCAATCCTTTAAAGTCTTTGAATAGAACTCCAGCTTGCGCGAGAGCGTGGGAAATCCTGTGTAAGCCTGTCCATCAATATCCACACCCACAGGCGTTCCCTGCTTGTGTATTACGTGAGAAGCGGGATCAACCTGCGTGCCGTCGAGCGCTTTGCCCTGCAACGGCTGTTCGTGCGCCGCGTAAGTGTTTTCTTCCACCAGAAACGCTCCGTATTTACGCATGTAGTCATAGGCAGTCAGACTTTCTTTGGCTGCGGCGGCGGGCAATCCGGGAACACTGTTCTCAAAGATCCAGCGGTAGTATTCGTTAATACGAAGCTTTTCTCCCGGGCGATACGGCGACTCGAAATACTTGCGCACGCCGAGAGACCCATCAGCATCGATGCGCCAGGAGAGCTCGATCCAGAATTCATCTTCTTCCCAGACTTCGCCCAGTCCGGCCTCGCGATGCGCTTCGTAAGTGAAGTTGAATTCTTTGCCCTGGTTCTCCAGAGCGACGCGCAGTACAGGCTGGCGGAAACCGATCCAGCGAGCAGCGTGCGTCTCCTGGCTCATCAAATCGTGGCGCTCGGAGGCGTGTCCCATGGGAAGGACATAATCAGCAAACAGGGCCGTTTCGCTCCATGTGGGAGAAAGGCAGGCGTGGCATTCGATTTTGCTTTCGTCACTGAGGACCTCCATCCAGCTCATGCCATCAGGGTTGGTCCAGAGCGGGTTGTAAACCCGGGTAAAATACGCAGCCAGCTTCCCCCGGCCCTCTTTCAGAAAGTGAGGCAGGAGAAAGCTCATCTCGAAGAAGGCCAAAGGAT
>DATNDP010000116.1:0-3124 GCA_035553195.1 Candidatus Acidiferrales bacterium | reverse complement strand
CCTGGGCGGCGGCGTGGGCGCGTTTGCCGGCTTTGGCCGCCCCGTTGGATATCGCTGCACCGCGGAGGAGACGCCCGACGCCATTGAGCGCCTTCTGCGCACATACATATATCGGCGTGAAGGCGGAGAAAATCTGCGGCAATTTTTCGCGCGGCATAGCGACGCTGCATTGCGCACTTTCCTGGCAGGCGAGGAAGTCATCCCCGTTGAGCGTGACTTGCCCTCTGGCCGCGTGCCGCACGGAGTGGAGGGCTGAATGGCGCTCTATCCTGTGTTTCTAAAGCTGGAAAACCGCAAGGTGCTGATTGTGGGCGGTGGCGCAGTAGCGGAGCAGAAGACTGAAGGTGTGCTGCGGTCCGCGAAGGACGTCACTGTGATTGCGCCGAAAGTCACGCCTCGCATCAGCGAATGGGCGAATCAAGGCCGTCTGAAGCATGTACCGCAGGAATTTCAGCCCGGAATGGCCAGGGGATATTTTCTGGTGATCGCGGCTACGGATTCGAGCGAAGTGAATCACGCCGTCTATGCCGAAGCAACCGCTGACGGAGCGCTGTGCAATGCCGTGGATGATACGCCATATTGTGATTTTTACGCTCCGGCACTGGTCAGCCGCGGCGACTTTCAGATTGCCGTTTCTACTGGAGGCAGCAGTCCAGCGCTGGCCCAGAGCGTCCGCAAGGGATTGGAGACGGAATTCGGGCCCGAGTACGCCGCCTGGAACGGATGGCTTGGACGCATGAGGTCTGCCCTCCGCGGCATATTGCCGCCCGGCGAGCGGAGAAAAGAGCTGCTGCACCTGATGGCTTTGGCGCTGCCGAAGAAAGTTTTGCTTGAGCATGAACATGGAGGGAATGATGGAAAACACGCGGCGCAATGAACTGGAAGTAAGATTGAGAAACGTTCTCAAGGAGCACCAGCATGAAGGGCTGCACCTGGTTGGCGGAACTGACCAGTTGATTGCCCGCCTGCTGCGCGCGGTTGAAGACTGGGACAGCGGAACGCCTTTGCAGGCCAGAAAGAGCGCATAGAGGCGAAGGAGATGCCAGGGAAAATCCATATCGTGGGAGCGGGACCGGGAGCGGTCGATCTGCTTACGCTCAAGGCCCATACGCTGATTCGCAGCGCAGAGGTGCTTCTGCACGATGATCTGGTTTCGGAGCAGATCCTGGCGCTTGCTCCGGCAACGGCGCAGATCATCAACGTTGGAAAACGTTGTGGGCAACGCGCCAACAGCCAGGAAAAGATCAACGCACTGATGATCTGGCATGCACAGAATGGAAGCGAGGTGGTGCGGCTGAAATCAGGCGAGCCGGGAATCTTCGGACGTCTGGGAGAAGAGCTGGATGCATTGCGGCGCGCGGGCATTCCGTTTGAAGTGGTTCCGGGAATCACCGCCGTCGCGGCGGCAGCAGCGGCGGCCGGCGTCTCCTTGACTGACCGTCGCAAAGCTTCCACGCTGGTGATGGCGACAGCTCACAATGCCCGCTCTGATGCTGTCAGCTTCCGCTCTCACGCGGCAGACCCGGCGCGCACAACCCTGGCCGTGTACATGCCTGGCCCCGACTATGGCCGGACGGCACAGAAACTGATCGCTTCCGGGCTGGATGCGAACACGCCGTGTGTTCTGGTGTCCAACGCCGCCCGCAGCACAGAGCAAGTTTGCTCCATGACTATTTCTGACCTGCCCTTCGCAGCCGGTATCGCTGCGCCGGCGGTGCTGATTGTTGGCGAGGTGGCGCGGAAACGAAGTTTCAAACCTGAATTCGAAATGATCTCAAATTTTTTGGAGGAGAAGTATGAGCCAGTTGGCAACCGAGACCCGCATTCCCCGTATTAACGAACAGGCGCCTGATTTCCAGGCCAAGTCCACGCAAGGCGTGATCCGTTTGAGCGACTACACCAGCCGCGGCAAATGGGTGCTGCTGTTTTCCCATCCCGCTGATTTCACCCCGGTATGCACCACCGAGTTTGTGGAGTTTGCCCGGACTTTCCCCGAATTTGAAAAGCGCAACGTGCAATTGATCGGCGTGTCAGTGGATTCCGTGCCGGCGCACATTGCCTGGCTGCGCAACATCGAACAGAACTTCAACGTGAAAGTCGACTTCCCGGTGGTGGCGGACCTGGACCAGAAAGTTGCCGGCCTGTATGGCCTGGTGCATGAAGCTGCGAGCGATACCGCGGCCGTGCGGGCGGTGTTCTTCATTGACCCTAAACAGAACGTGCGCGCGCTGCTCTATTATCCGCAATCGCTGGGGCGAAGCATTGCAGAGATAGTGCGCGTTTTTGATGCCTTGCAGACCGCCGATGCCAATGCCGTCTCAACACCGGCCAATTGGGTTCCGGGAAAGCCGGTGATTGTGCCTCCTCCGCAGACCAAGCAAGATGCGGATGCGCGTGCCAAAAGCAATGGAGATCTCAAAGTGAAGGACTGGTACTTCGCCGAGAAAGAACTGGCAACGGCAGTGGGGAAATAGCGTTGTTCGAGCTCCAGGGGGGATCCACTCGCAGGAGGGCTGCTTCCAAAGTCCCGAGCGCAGCGAGGGATCCCTATACTCGCGGGTATTTAACAGGACCACGATTATCCTGCTGAGCGATCACTCTCGGCTCCTCCGGCTGTAACCGATCTTGCTTATAGGGCTCCCTCGCGTTCGCTCGGGATGTTAGAAGCTTCCTCCCGCGATAGAAGGCACCAGGGTCACCTGATCTCCATCTCCGAACTTCAGGTTTTTGTCGAGAAAGCGGATGTCTTCGTCGTTCACGTAGATATTGAGAAAGCGGCGGAGCTTGCCCTGTTCGTCGCGCAGATGTGGCTTCAGCTCGGGGAAGCGATTGCTCAGGAAATCCAGCAGCTCGTCAACGGTTGAGGCCGAGCATTCAACGCGGTCAAGGCCTTCCGTGTGGCGACGAAAGGCCGATGGAATCGAGATATTTACGCTCATTGTGCGCCTCCTGCGACAGTGGTGAGTTCGCGCTCCAGATATTCTTCGAAGACAGCCAGCCTGGGCGCGATGGGTTCTGAAGCTTCAAACCGTCCGGCCAGGGCGTCAGTGGTCTTGAGGCCATTGCCGGTGATGCACAAGACGGTTGTTTCTTCAGGAGCAATGCGGCCCTGCGCGCACAGCTT
>DATNDP010000115.1:0-4428 GCA_035553195.1 Candidatus Acidiferrales bacterium | reverse complement strand
TAGACCCGCGGAGGGCCAAACACGATTTTCAGGGTGTCGATCAGAGAACCCTTGCGCAGCGATCCATAATCGGCCCGTTGGGGCAGGATCTCGTTTTCAAGGGAAGCATCAGGCGCGGTCACCAGCGCACGGCCATCGTTGTCTACGATGGCGATGTCCTGCACGGTTGGAGAATAATTGATGACCGAATTGATGAAAGCGTTAAGGGCGCGGTCATTCAGGAGCGAGTCGGTGACCGCTGCATGAATCGAAGCGGGGTCGTTCAGGTCAATCGTCTGCTTGGGCAGGCCGTTCTCAAGGGCCTGGCGCGTGGTGAACCGAAGCTGCTGAGCGACTATAAGGGTGGAAAGGTAGGACTGATCGATATACTGCTGGAGGAGCTTGCCGATATACAGCCAGGAAAGGACGAAGACTACCAGAAACACCAGTCCGGTGATGGCTGCGGCGAGTTTGGTCTTCAGTCGCATGTTGCGGCGGTTAGGCATAAAAGGCAGAGGTAAGCGTTACAAGCGACAGTCAGACGAGCTTTGGGTAGTCTACTGCTCGCCGGCAGTTTCGACTACAGCGTTGCCATACTCCTTCAGTTTATTGTGAAGCGTTTTCAGGCTGATGCCGAGGGTTTCCGCGGCCCGGGTCTTATTATTTCCATGGGACTCAAGGGTCTTGAGAATGAGCTGCCGCTCGGCTTCGTCGATGGTTGAGCCTACTTCAATGCGAACCGCGTTGCCATCATCAACGACCTCAAGGACTTTTTCAGATACCGCGCCGAAACCGGGAGGCAGATGGCGCGCCTCCAACAACCCTTCGCCGCCCAGAACCACGGCCCGCTCAATGGTGTTGCGCAGCTCACGTACATTGCCCGGCCAGTCATAGGCCATGAGCTGCCGCAGCATTCCGGCATCCACGCCGTTGATGTGGCGGTCGTGTTTGCGGTTCATGTCCTCGATCATCGACTCCACAATTGCCGGAATGTCGTCCTTGTGCTCACGTAAAGGCGGCATGTGAATGTTGAAAACATTGAGCCTGTAGAACAGGTCGGCGCGTAAATGGCCGTCGGAGACGGCTTCGCCCGGATTCTTATTGGTGGCGGCTAAAACGCGAACATCGACAGGCGACTCGATTTTGCTGCCAAGGCGGCGAAGGGTACGCTCTTCGAGCACGCGTAGAAGTTTCGCCTGCGTGCCGATAGGCATTTCGCCGATTTCGTCGAGCAGCAAGGTCCCCTCCTCGGCCAGTTCAAAGCATCCGGCGCGGCGCTCCATGGCCCCGGTGAATGCGCCCTTTTCGTGCCCGAAAATTTCGCTTTCAATCAAAGTTTCGGGGATGGCTGCGCAGTTTACCGCGACGAAAGGCCGGTTCTTGCGCGGGCTCAGAGAGTGCAGGGTCCTGGCCACCAACTCCTTGCCCGTGCCGCTCTCACCGGTTATGAGCACAGAGACGTTCGAGGGCGCGATGCGCTCGATCATCGCGAACACTTCCTGCATCTTTTTCGAGGCGCCGACCAGCGAGCCCAGTACTCCGGTTTCGCGCAGCTTGCGACGCGTAACTTCAAGTTCCTGCTCGGTTTCCCGCTGGCGGCAGGCATTGGAAAGTATCTGGCGCAGGCGCACCGCATCCACCGGCTTCTGGATAAAGTCATAGGCGCCCAGCTTCATGGCGTCTACCGCAGCCTGAATGGATCCCTGGGCGGTCAGCACAATAACAGCCTGGTTCTGCTTGAGGTCGCTGAGCCGTTCCAGCAGGTCGAGCCCGTCCATCCGTGGCATCTTGAGATCGGTAACGATGATCCCAGGCTGCCAAACCAGTACCTTATCGAGGGCTTCCACGCCGTCCCGCGCCGTTTCCGTCCGGTATCCCCACCCCGCGACAAGTTCGGCAAGGCCGGTGAGGGCGTGTGGCTCGTCTTCAACAATCAGGACTTTTTCCTGGTTTACCATAATGCTTCAGTAGTGCTCAGTGGGGGACTCTCTCTCTTGTATCACGCTGGCGAGGGAGAAAGACAGGCGGTTACCGGCTCGGCCGGCTCAATGTATGCTGGTCCAATGCTGAATTACGAGATTTCCAGCCTGGAATTACGGGAATTGCTGGCTTCTGGCGGCGCTGAAAGTTGTATTCTGCTCGATATTCGCGAACCCTGGGAATTTGAGGAGGCTCGAATCGAGGGCAGCCTGCTGATGCCGATGGGCGAAGTTCGTGCACGCGCCGACCAGGAATTGAGCCGTGAGGCCCGGATCATTGCCATTTGCCATCACGGCGTACGCTCCATGAGCATCGCGGCATGGCTCCGGGAGCAAGGCTTTGAGGGAGCGCAGTCCCTCCGCGGCGGCATCGATGCCTGGTCAACCGAGATCGACCCGTCGATTCCAAAGTACTGACCTCAACAACATCGGCGAAGGCGGCTGAAATTAACTTCGCCCCTGTTGCTTCCGGCCGTCTAAATAGCACGCTTTCACTCTGCGATCTATTGCTCAGGCAATTGCTCTTCGTTACACTTGTAGCACTACTCGCCAGAATTGAGGCTGTGTATGAGGAGCCAGGAGATAGGCTTTCCCCGCCACGGCGGAGCACGCATTCACCACTAGGAGCACAACCAGGATGCAAGGGTGGACCATTCCTGCCCAGAACACACAGCCGGGGAACCCGCCGGCTCCCAATCCCACGCCCCAGCCCGCCACCATCACCCCGGCAGACATCTCAAAGATGTTCTTCAAGCGCAAGTGGGTGATCCTCACGGTCACGCTGCTGGGAATCGCCATTGGTCTCTATCATGCGGAGACAACGGTGCCGCAGTACCAGGCAACATCACAGATTTTTGTTGACCTGGGTGGCTCCGGAAATCTGGGGCTCGGGAATATCGCTTCGCAGAACCTCATCCTCGATATGCCGGAAATGATGTTTTCGACCCAGGTGCAGATCATGCGCAGCGATGCGGTGGCCCTGGACGCAATCAAGTTGCTCGATCTTTATCACACGCCGCCTTATTCTTCCGTCTTTGGCAAGTCTCCCTACAACGGCCATTTGACCCCCTCAGAGCGCAGTGCACTGATCAATATGTTTCAGGGTGAGACCAAGATCAGCGTTGTACCCGATACGGCGCTGGTGAACGTGAGCTTTCAAAGTCCTGACCCAAAGTTGGCCAGCGATGCCGCAAATGCTTTGGTCCAGGCCTACATGCAGCGCGATTTGCAGGCCCGCTATGAAGGAAGCACGCGCATTTCCAAGTGGCTTGCGAATCAGCTGAGCGGACTGAAGGAACAGACGGAAACCAACCAGAAGGAACTGGCGGATTATGTGCAGAAGCACAACATCGTGTCCACCGGATCTCAGGGGGGCAGCCTGGTCCTGGATAGTCTCGAGACAGTAAATCAGCAACTGGCCGAAGCCAAGGCCGACCGTATCGTCAAAGAAGCGCGCTACAAAATGGCCCAGACCCGCAATCCGGAACTTCTTGTCTCGGTCGCACCTGGAACGATTCTCAGCTCGCTGCGGCAGCAGCAGGCGGACATGATGGTCCAGAGAGCGCAGTTGCAATCCAAGTTTGGGCCGCAATACCCGAAAGTGAAGGAGTTGAATACCCAGCTCGAAAGCGTCCAGAGTGATATCGATACAGAAATCACCAACCTGACCAAGCGCTTTGCTGAGGAGTTTCACACCGCCCAACAGACAGAAGGTCTTCTGCAGACACGGCTGGACGCGCTGACCAAGACGGCCTACCAGGAGAACCAGTCGGCAGCACAGTTTGCAATTCTGAAGCACAATGCTGAGTCCGCGGGCGAGCTCTACAGCGCTCTCGAACTGAAACTTCAGGAAGCCGGGATCACCTCCGGGCTGAATTCCAACAACGTGGACGTGATCGACGAGGCGACAATACCACCCTTTCCAATACTGCCGAACAAGCGGTCAGACTTGCTGTTTGGATTTGCCGGCGGGTTGATGGCGGGATTCATCTTGGCCTTCGTGCTGGAAACGATGGACGACACGCTGCGAACTTCTGACGAAGTGGAAACCATTTCGCACTTGCCCACGCTGGCGGTTGTGCCGCACTTCCCGTCCAAAAAGGAATCGCCTGCTGAGAGCAGCCCCGGCGCCCCTAAAGTGCTGCCGGATCTCGTTGCTTATCTTGATCCGCAATCGATCGCGGCAGAGTCTTACCGGACCCTACGTTCGGCCATTTTGCTGTCGACCGTTGACCGCGAGCCTCGGGTATTGCTGATCACCAGCAGCTTTGCTGAAGAGGGGAAGTCGACGACAGCTTCCAATCTGGCCATTTCATTTGCGCAACGCCAGGAAAAAGTGCTGCTTGTCGATGCGGACCTCCGCCGCGGAACCGCGCATTTGAAGTTTGGAATTCCAAACACCGCTGGCCTTTCCACCATGCTGGCCAAGGAGTCGGGTATTGAAGCTTACCAGCATCCGCTGCCGGAAATG
>DATNDP010000114.1:0-11117 GCA_035553195.1 Candidatus Acidiferrales bacterium | reverse complement strand
GGTCAGGCAGGCTGTGAGCGAGTTCCACGCCGTGGAGCACCGCCTGGAGCTGGTGAATGCCGTGAACGGCGTAACCTTTTACAACGATTCCAAGGCCACGAATGTGGATGCGACGATCAAAGCGTTGGAATCGTTCCCCGGCAACATCCACATCATCCTTGGCGGCAAAGATAAAGGCAGTGATTACACAGTCCTGGTTCCACTTCTGCGCGAGCGCGTGAAGGCCGCTTATCTGATTGGAGCGGCGGCAGAAAAAATTCGCTCACAGATCCAGGGTTCCACCACGCTGGTAAGTGCCGGTACGCTGGAGCGCGCCGTGCACCAGGCTTTCGAAGTGGCCAAGCCGGGCGACATTGTTCTGCTGGCGCCGGCCTGCGCCAGCTTCGACCAGTTTGAAAATTACGAGCAGCGCGGGCGCATATTCAAGGAACTCGTCCACGCGTTGGCGCCCGTCATCACGGGAGACAGAAGATAAGTGGCCAAAAGAGTAGGAATCGATAAATGGCTTTTTGGTTCCACCCTGCTCTTGGTCATGATTGGCGTGCTGATGGTCTTCAGCGCGTCGGCAGTGATGGCCGGCGAGAAATTCGGCTCACCCTATCACTTCTTCCTGCGCCAGCTCGGCTGGGCCCTCGCCGGGTTGGCGGCCATGGCGGTACTGATGAAGGTGGACTACCGCCAATGGAAGCGTCCTGGCGTGGTATTCACCTTTCTCGGCGTCACGACCGTGCTGCTGGTGGCGGTTTTCTTCCTTGATCGTTCTCACAACACGCACCGCTGGATCAAGCTTGGGGTAATGTCGTTCCAGCCTTCGGAGCTGGCGAAACCGGCTTTGATCCTGTTTCTGGCATTCTTCCTGGAAAACCGGATCAGATCCATTGACGATTGGAGGCATACACTGCTGCCTGCGATCGTGCCGGCCGGACTTTTCGCGCTGCTGATTGTCAAACAGCCAGACCTGGGAACGGCCATGGTTTGCCTGGCAATCACTGCAGCCGTCCTTTACACGGCGGGAATGCGGCTGCGCTATTTCGCTTACAGTCTTGTGCCCATCATTCCGGCAATCACATATCTGTTGGTATTTGTGCCGTGGCGGCTTGCTCGCGTCAAAGTGTTCCTGAACCCCAATTCTGACCCGCAGGGCGCAGGGTTCCACATTTATCAATCCTTGATCGCCGTGGGAACCGGCGGGCTGACCGGATTGGGCCTGATGGAAGGGAAACAGAAGCTTTTTTACTTGCCCGAGCCGCACACGGACTTCATTTTTGCCGTCGTGGGCGAGGAACTGGGATTGATTGGCGCCCTCGCCATTATCATCTTGTTCCTGATCTTCGCGTGGCGTGGGCTGCGGACGGCGCTGCGCAGCAGCGATCCTTTCGCGCGCCTGCTGGCGGCCGGAATCACCACGATGATTATCGTTCAGGCGTTTTTTAATGTCAGCGTGGTGCTGGCCCTTCTCCCCACCAAAGGCATTCCTCTGCCTTTCATCTCCTATGGCGGATCATCTCTGTTTGTCATGCTGGCGAGCGTCGGCGTCCTGCTGAATATCAGCCAGCAAGCAGAGTGAAGGCAATTGCCAGAAGTGCCAGGATTGCCAAATCGATGATCGAAGCTACATGCTTCGTCCATTGCCGAAGGAACCTACATCAGATTCAACAATGCAGCGGGCGTTAAGAGCGAAACACCGTGGCGGCGAGCAGGTGTGAAGTGCTTTGTGTTGCCTGTTACCAAAGCGTCGGCCGAGCCGGCGATTGCAACCTCAACAAAGGGCAGATCAGATGGGTCGGAAAGCACCACGCTGACTGGTCCGGCTGTGATGTGCTCGCCGGCAAACTCGACAAAGTCAAGAAGTGCGTACACGTCGTTGCGGCGAAATCCGAAGACGGGTCGCAGTAGGACATCCCGATACTCAGACAAGATCCGATCGTCGTACAACGGTGTGAGAATCAGCGAAACAACGAAATCAATGACACGGCCGGGAGGACCATGTGGGTTGATGATGCCGGACACCAGCACGTTGGTGTCAATCACCACTCTCATTTGCGGTTTCGCCTGCGACGCACAGCACGGATTTCGGCGTCAACCGCGCCGCCAGAAAGCTGTACCGCTCCTGAGCGGGATGCCTGGTTTCGCATGCGGGCGAGAGTGCGTTGGGCCCTCGCCTGGCGGAGAATAAGCGCGGCTTGTTCCACGTCGTCATTCTCGATGCCCATCAGGATCGCGATAGGCTTGCCATCCGCCGTTAGGACAAGGTCTTCCTTTTGCGCCAGTTCACGGACGGCTCCTGGACGGTTGCGCAACTCGCGCGTGCTTATAAATTTCATGCGACGTTTTCTCCGTAGCCGTATTGTAGCTTATAACGCTACGAAGCGGCTACAGAGAACGTGGAGAGTTGCCAGCTTGGGAATGTTTGTTGAAAATACCATTTGCACCTGAGCCAGGCCATCTTTCTGTTCTTTGCTGCGGTGATTGCCGGAATCCTGAATTCCATCGCCGGCGGCGGCAGCTTTGTGTCTTTTCCTGCACTGTTATTCACAGGCGTCCCGGGCGTGCAGGCGAATGCCACCAACACGGTCGCGTTGTGGCCCGGTCTGGCCGCAACCGTATTCACTTATCTAAAAAGGCTGCATGTTCCGGCACGACTATTGGTTCCACTCGTTGTGACCAGCGTGGTCGGCGGCTTTGGCGGAGCGCTGCTGCTGATCAAAACGCCGCAGCGGACGTTTCAGCATGCCATTCCCTGGCTGCTGCTTGGCGGCACGCTGCTTTTTGCCTACGGGCCGAAAATGCGAGCCATAGGCGGCCGGGCCGGGGCGGCGCCCGATCTCGACAGAATTTCATGGCTGGCAATAGCTGCAGCCTCGGCCCTGCAGTTACTTGTGGGAACCTACGGCGGCTATTTCGGCGGCGGGATCGGATTCGTAATGATGGGGATGATGGCCGCGATCGGCATGACTGATATTCACAACATGAATGCCTTGCGCATTCTTCTGGCTGCCACCATCAATCTTGTAGCCGTCGGCACCTTCATCATCGCCGGTGCAGTTCTGTGGCCGCAATGCCTGGTGATGATTCTGGGCTCGACGACCGGGGGATGGACGGGCGGCCACTATGCCCAGAAAGCCGACCCTAAAAAGCTACGTTATGTTGTGATCGTCATCGGGCTTGTGATGACTGCTTACTTCTTCGTCAGCGACTTTATGCCCAGGAAATAAGCGGAAAAATGACCTTAGCGCGCACCTTAACAAGCTAGAACCCTACCTCCTGATCTCCTTTTCTCCACGCCTCTTAGCGAGAGTGTTGCAGATCCAGTGCAATGCCGGCCTGCGGAAAATTTCAGTTCTCCTCTTGACCTGGGTCCAAAAAGGGACTAGTGTTTTGGTCCGGTCATCAGACCAATTCGGAAACGGAGCACAAACGGTTTGCAGGCGGCAGTGAAGCCCGAGTTCGAGGCGATCCGGAGAAACAAGGTCCACGAAGAAGTTGCCAACCGGCTGGAAGAGCTAATTGTTAAAAAGCTGAAGCCGGGTGACAAGCTTCCTGCCGAACGCGAACTGGTGGAAATGCTCGGCGTGAGCCGCAGTTCGGTGCGGGACGCAATCCGCAAGCTGGAACTCCTGGGCTTGGTCGAGCCGAGACAGGGCGCCGGAACGGTGGTGCGCGATGTCTCTGAAGCGGTGGCCAACCCGCTGGCCAGTGTCATTACCCGTAAACGCCAGCTGGTAAGCGAGCTTCTGGACTTTCGCAAGATGGTTGAGCCGCCGTTGGCGGCGCGCGCAGCAAAGAATGCCTCAGCCGGACAGATCGCCGCGATGGAAGAGATTCTTGGCCGTCATGCAGCCAAGGTGGAAGGCGGCCATCTTGCCATCAAGGAAGATTCAGAATTTCATTACAGCATTGCTACTGCTTCAGGCAACACAATCGTGCTCAAGGTTCTTGATGTCGTGATGGACTTGTTACGAGAGACGCGTTCCCGGTCATTGCAGACGCGGGGACGTCCGGAGAAATCGCTGGCCGGGCACCGCCGCATCCTGAGCGCGATCAAGCAGCGCGATCCGGCGGACGCGGAAGAGGCCATGCGCCAGCATATTACGAATATTGAAAACATTGTTTTGAACAAGCTCTGAAACCAAACGGAGGTTTTGCATGGGCCGGTTATTCGCCATTGAGATCATCTATCGCGGGATTTTCCAGAAGACTCTCGCGAAAAACATAAGCCGCTCCATCGTTCTGGCAGCGCACAAAGAAGGCAAGCCGGGGATCTCTTTCGGCCGCTACGGCGACAGCCCGGAACGCAACGGCATTCCGGCCAAGAACTTCGCCATTGTGGCCACCGACGACATCACTCTCGAAGAGGGAATGGCCAAGTACGAACCCAAGGAAGTCGATGTCACCATCGCTGTCGACGACACGCTTTGCAAAGGCGTGGAATCATGGGCCTGGTATGGGCTGCAGCCAGTGAATAAGTTGCTGAAACCGAACGGCACGTTGATTGTCACATCGCGTGAGAATCCTGAGAGCCTGATCGCGATGTCGCACCGCAAAGAGACGCCCTATAAGCTGGCCATCCTCAAAGCCACCCCGAGTTTTTCAGGATTGTGGGTATACAAGGATGACCACACTGACGTGCGCATCCTTGGCGCGATCGCCAAAATTCTTCCTGACCTCTTCAGCCTGAAATCCGTTCAGGAAACCATCATGGATGAGTGGAAGAGCCAGGTCAAAGCTGATTCCGCGGCGCGCGCCTTCGAACGTGTGACCACCGTGACGGTCCAGCCCAACCAGGGCAATCCGGAAGTACCCTTCAAATTCGATCTGCCCAAGTGGCATGAAATGGGTGAAGGCATCGCCATTCCCTGCGTGAAGCCTGGCGGGGCCATCCAGGACCCCGTTAATGCTGCGAGCGGCGGCTGGCGGCCTGACCGCAATCCCACCTTTAAAAAGTTCACGACGCGCACCATGCGGCCGGTAGTGAACTTTGATACCTGCATCAAGTGCACGCTTTGCTGGTTGTGCTGCCCCGATTCAGTTTTCGATGTGACGCCGGAAAATCTATACGACGCCAACATGGAGGCCTGCTGCGGCTGCGGCGTGTGTGAAGCCGTTTGCCCGGTGAAGGAATGCGTCACCATGGTGAACGAGTCAGAGTTCAGTGACAACGGCAGCCAGTGGGAGCACTGGAGAAAAGACAAGGAAGGCTACACGGTCTGGCTGAAGGAAAAGATCAAGGGCCATGGCGAGCGCTCACACGGGTTCCGCTATCGCGGCCAGTATGAGGAGCAGGTGCCCGAAATGCTGCAGATCGCTCGTGAAGGATAACAGGCGAAAAAATTCAAGGAAGGGAGTTTGTCATGGCTCAATCGGCCACTCTCACTGAGCAGTACAAGAAGACAGAAGAAACTGCGTTAATCACGGGCAGCGAAGCCATTGCGGTGGCCTGCAAGCTGGCCGATGTTGACGTTATCACTGCATATCCCATCCGGCCCTACGATACGGTGATGCAATACATTTCCAAGCTCGTGGCTGAAGGCGAAATGGATTGCGAATACATCGTGGCGGAAGGGGAGCACTCCCAGTTTGAAATCGTGAAGCACGCATCGGCGGCGGGAGCGCGCGTGTTTTGCGGCTCCAGCGGCGTAGGTTGGATGTATGCCATGGAAGCGCTCACCGTCACTCCGGCGCTGCGCATTCCCATGATCGCTATGGTGGGCAATCGCGCGCTGGACGATCCGGGCGCATTCGGCGTGGAGCACAACGACGCCCTCGCGGTTCGAGATCTCGGATGGCAGCTTGTGTGGGTTGATACCGCTCAGGAAGCTCTGGATACCGCGCTGATCGCGTGGCGTGTGGCCGAAGATCGCCGTATCTTCCTGCCCTGCGCCATCAGTTGCGATGGCGCTTTCCTCACGCACTCGCAGGCGCTGGTGAAGATCCCAACGCAGGACCAGGTGAATGAATTCCTGCCACGTTATAACCGAGCCGATTTGCTGCTCCATCCTGATAACCCAATTACCGTGGCTCCGCAGGGCAATGAAGACTGGGTGATGGAAATTCGGCGCCAGAACTACGCCGCCATGGAGCGCGTGCCGGCGGTTCTGGAGCAGGCATACAAGGATTTTGAACGGATCTTCGGCCGGTCGTACGGAAACCCCTATTTCGAGGAATACATGACCAGCGATGCCGATGTCGTCCTCATGGGCATGGGCACGCTTTCTACGCCGGTGAAGGTGGCCATCCGCAAGATGCGCGATGAAGGAAAGAAAGTCGGCTTTGTGCGCATGCGCTGGTTCCGTCCGTTTGCCGCGGAGAAGCTGGCCAAGTGCCTGCAGCGCTTCTCGGCCATTGGCGTAGTGGATCGCGATTACTCATTCGGATCGCCCTACAACAGTGGCGTGCTTGCCACTGAAGTCAGGACAGCACTGTACTCGGCGCCCGGCCCCAAGCCGCCGGTGCTGGGCTTCATCTCCGGCCTGGGCGGCCGCGAGGTGACCGTGCCCGATGTGGAAAAGATTGCTGATGCCGTCTATCAGGCTGCCGGCGGGAAGCAGCAGCCGTTAACCCAGTGGATCGGCGTGCGCGAGTAGGCGCGACGACCAGAAAGGATAAGGAATTCAAAAATGTCTACAAGCTATGTGCAAGTCGATCCGACCCAGAAACTGGATCCTTTCAAGGCGGTAAAGAAGCTTCCTTTGGAGGAATACTTTACCTCGGGCCATCGCACATGCCAGGGCTGCGAGTCAGCGCTGGTGATGAAGCTGATGGCCAAGGCCGCCGGCCCACGCACGATTGTGCTTGGAAGCACCGGCTGTATGTACGTGGCCAACACCACCTATTACAGCACCCCCTGGATCGTGCCGTGGATGCATACCCAGCTCGGCAGCAGCGGCTCAGCCGCGCTGGGAACGGCGGCCGCGCTGAAAGCGCTGATGCGGAAGGGCAAGATGAAGAAAGAGCCCATCAACGTGATCGCCTTTTGCGGCGACGGCGGGGGCGCTGACATGGGCATAGGCGCAATTTCCGCGACTTTGACCCATCCAGACTACAACTGCCTGATCCTGATGTACGACAACGAGTCGTACGCCAACACTGACATTCAGCTTTCCGGCAGCACGCCATGGGGCGCCAACACTACATTCAGCACGCCGGGACACGTGAAGCGCATCATGCATCGCCGCTGGAAAAAGAACACCGCGGCCATGCTGGCGGCCGGCCATCCCGAGTGCAAGTACGTGGCGACGGTTTGCATGTCGTACGGCTTGGCTGCGATGAACTCCATCCGCAAAGCGCTGTCGATCGGTGGGCCGACTTTCATCCACTCGCTCGATCCCTGCCCGAAAGGCTGGGATTACGATCCATATCTTTCACATGAGATGGGCGAGCTGGCGGTGAACACGGGCGTCTGGCCGCTTTACGAAGTCGAGAATGGCGTGCTTCGGCTGACCGGCAGAACGCAACAAATTGCCGCGGGGAAGATTCCCCGCCAGCCTGTACGTGACTATCTGCTGAAACAGGGGCGCTTTGCCCATTTCACCAAAGACGATCTTGATTACTTCCAGTCGAAGGTGGATGACATGTGGACCAAGTGGCTGATTCCAGGCGTGCTTCCGTTCCAGCATGAATTGGATAAAGATCATCCACCGAGTGCCTGAACAAAGGAGTTCTTGTGCTGTATGAGCTAAATGCACGTGCACGCTTAAATCTTTACGAGTCGATTAAGCGGCCATTTGTGGTGACGACCTCATGCAGCGAAATTCTGTTACCCGCGCGGCATATTCCGCTGTAGAATACGCCGCGCGTTTTCTTTGGCCCTAAGCGTCGGCAGAGCCTACCTGCCTTCCGCCGCCACTAACTGGCCATTGCGCAGAGCGAGCCAAACTTGCTCTGTCGCCTGCGGTACTCTTCGCTGTGCCCGCCTTCTTCAGGGCACGGCCGGCCCCAAGAATCGGATCCCGGAGTGAATCGGAGTGTATATACCGAACCCATGAAACTTAAGTGTTGTCGACACTGAGGAGGTCATCAATGGCCGCATCGACAGCTACGCTTCCCGAAGCGCGGGTACCCAATCGCTGGCTTATCCTGACTGCGAGCATCGTCAGCATGGTCGCCGTCGCGAATTATCAATATGGCTGGACGCTATTCGTCAAGCCCCTCCAGAAACACTTCGGCGTGGAGGCGGCAGTCATCCAGATCACCATCACAGTTTTTGTGCTGCTTGAAACCTGGCTGGTTCCCTTTGAGGGCTGGCTGGTGGACAAATTTGGACCGCGACTTCTGGTTGCGCTCGGCGGCGTGTTCGCCGGCGTGGGTTGGTGGGGCAGCGGAAGAGCCGAGTCGGTCAGCGCTCTTTATCTGTGGTATGCGCTCTCTGGCATAGGCGCAGGCATTGTCTATGGCACCGCAGTAGGCATCGCTCTCAAGTGGTTCCCTGACCATCGCGGTCTGGCCGCAGGACTCACGGCTGCCGGGTTCGGCGCAGGGGCTGCATTTACAGTTGCACCCATCGCCAACATGATCAACAGCCAGGGATACCAGGCGGCCTTTATCAAATGGGGGCTTCTCCAGGGCATTGTGGTGATCATCGCGGCGATGTTCCTGAAAGCGCCACCTGCCAACTGGCTGCCCAAGACGTGGCGCAGCAAGGGAAGCGAGGAAGTTCGCACACGCCAGATTGCAGTCTCCTTCACCCCCGGCGAAATGGCTGCCACGCCTCACTTCTGGCTGATGTACTTCATGATGATGATGGTGGCCACAGGGGGGCTCATGGCAGTGGCGCAATTGGCCCCGATGGCAACCGATTTCAAAGTGGACAAGATTCCGGTTTCCATTCTCGGGCTCACCCTGCCCGCGCTCACCTTTGCGCTTTCCGCTGACCGCCTTGTGAACGGATTCTGCCGTCCCTTCTGGGGCTGGGTTTCAGACCACATCGGGAGAGAGAAAACCATGACTCTGGCCTTCGGGCTGGAAGCGCTGGCTATCTTCGCTCTGCTGAGCTTTGCTCATCGGCCATACATGTTCGTAGTCCTCAGCGCGTTCACGTTCTTTGGCTGGGGCGAGATATTCTCGCTCTTCCCGGCGCTGTGCGGCGACTTTTTCGGCCGCAAGAATGCCACTGCCAACTATGGCTTCCTGTATACGGCCAAAGGCTCAGCTTCGGTGTTCATCCCCATTGGCTCCGCGCTAGCGGCGGGCAAGGCGTTCGATTTCCGCGCCGACATTCTGCTCACGCTCGGCGGGCTGCTGGTTGTGTTTGCATTGTTCTTTGCGCCCACAGTACTGCGCATTGAGCTGGGAAAGAGCGTAAAGATCGGTCTGCTTACCGCGGCCGCTTTCCTGGTTGTCTATGGCCTGATCCTGACCGTGCTGCACAACACATGGACGCCGTTTGCGGCCAAGTGGACCCTGCCGAAGGTCGGCTGGTTTGGCGTGTTCAGCATCGCCATTGCCTTCGATCTCATTGCGGCGACTCTGGCGTTCTTTGTTCTGCGCCGCATGAAGGCGCCGGTAAAAGCTGGAGGCGAAGCCCCGCTGAGCGCTGGTGTGACCGCGCCTGCGGCCTAGATTCATCTCCATCAAGCAAGGCTCCCGGAAGATCGGGGGCCTTGCTTTTACTCCCGAGGGCGTCCCAAACAGCACTACAATGTTGCCGCCAAGGAGAGCCGGCCATGAAAGCCAGACAATGGCGTCGAATTTCCGCGTTCACGTTGTTGGTGATGGCATTTGCCTTTGCCGCGTCCCAGGGCTCCGCTCCGCGCGCAGCCGCCAACAAATATCAGGCCCATGCTGATGACCACGGCGCAAGCATCGGCGCAACGCGCTTGAGTACAGGCCAGCTCCGGAAAGTCTTTTCCCTTGACAAGCCCACATCGGCTGATCTGGATGATTGCTGCATCGTGCTGGAGGTCGGGCTCTATCCCGCGCGGGACGGCAAGCTGGAAGTAAATCTCGCCGACTTCGCTTTGCGCGTCAAAGGCGAGCAAGCAACCACCAGGCCCTCTGACTCCAAGACGGTGGTCGCGCAACTGCCATACTGGATTCAAGTGGGCCAGTCCGGCCACGGGGGCCTTATGGGCGACCCGCGTCCGCAGCTCGATTCACCCACCGGCGGAGTCTCTCGCGATCCCGTCACAGGAATGCCGCGTCGCACCGACGGTTATCCGAACCGTGGAGTTGATGTCGGCTCGTCGCCGCAGGAACCCACCTCCAAGCCCGAGGCTTCGCCGCAGCGGCGCGAGCTTGAGCTGAAGCTGGCGCAAAAAGCGCTGCCTGAAGGCGAAACCGCAACGCCCGTGGCCGGCTACATTTATTTCGCGGTCGAAAAGAAGAAGGACGCGAAGTACGAACTTGAGTACAAGCTGAACGGCAAGAGCGTGGTGCTGCCACTGTGAAGTGCCATCAGTTTCCCTGTACCTCGGATGTGGCACAGGCGCCCTCGCCTGTGAGCCTGTCTCTCGCGATACAGCCACCCTGCAACTAGACCTTTTCCCAACCGAGCGTGCATCCTGAACGCGGCCTGAATTCTCGAGGCGCGATGTTTTCCGATGTTGTTGCGCGCGAGCGGAGAAGAAGCGCACTAGCGGTAGCTACTCTCCGCCACAGCCGGGGGCGGCTGTGCCACACAGTGTAGTCAGTGCCGGCCCTGTGGAACCAAGGTATAGCAACTCTGGAACCGGCTGGTCATCTTTTGCCCGCTGATATGATTCCCAATGCCAGGCGCTGCTCCACCAGCTCAACGATCCGCTTGTGCACTTTCGGGATGGCTGCTTTGGCTTCTACTTTGATCACGCGCTCCGGCTCGCGCTCCGCGATGGCCAGGTAAGCGGCAAGCACGCGCCGGTGGAAGGCGCGGCTCTCCTTCTCGAATCGATTCTCATCGTGCTCGGCCTCGCGTGACTGCTCCTGGTTGCGGCGGCGCGCTCGATTCAGGCTGTGCTCCAGGTCCGTGAGCATCAGGATGGTCAGGTCAGGCTTCAGGTTGTGGCACAACGCGGCATGAAGCTGGAGGATGATCTCGCTGCCCAGCTCGCGTCCGCCGCCCTGGTAGGCCTCGCTGGAATCGGTGAAGCGGTCGCACAGCACCCACTGCCCGCGCTCGAGCGCGGGAAGGATCTGCTCGTCAA
>DATNDP010000113.1:0-2914 GCA_035553195.1 Candidatus Acidiferrales bacterium | reverse complement strand
ACGATGGCCACGCGGGGTGACGCTTCTGTATCAGTGTCAGAGAACTTGCGGCCGCGTACAAGCTGCATCCGCAGCGTGGTCATGAACTGGGGCGACACGGTATCGTAATCGGCCTCAGGGCGGTGCCCCTCTTCGAGCTTCGCACCATCCACTTCCAGCTCGGCGCCGTTGGTTTCAGGGTCGAGCGGAGCGGACTGCGCCAGTGCCGCACTTTCCACGCCTGGCAGGGACTGAATCCGCAGCAAGAGCTGATCATAAAACTGGCGGCCGCGAGCCATATCGTAACCGGCCCCGTGCGGATCAAGGCTGAAGTCCATTTGCTGCCGCGCATCAAAGCCCAGGTCACGCCGCTCAGCATTGTGCAGACTGCGCACGAACAATCCGGCAACGATTAACAAAGTGAGTGATCCCGCGACTTGTGCGACCACAAGCACGATACGCAGACGCTGGCGGCGCGCGCCGGCACGCGATCCCCCTTCACGCAACACCTCAAGTGGATCCACACTGGAAGCGCGCCACGCGGGAGTGAGTCCAGCGGTGAGCGCAACGGCAGCGCCCATGAGCAGGGCATAGGTAAACACCCGCCAATCCATACTGAAGTCGAAGAGGATGGGGAAGTCTCCAAGAACGGGCATGGCGGTGAGCGCACGGGCTGCAGCTATCCCCATTCCAATTCCGGCCAGAGTGCCGATTGAGACCATTAAGGCCGTTTCCGTCAGGACCTGGCGGATCAGCCGTATGCGGACGGCTCCAAGGGCCGAGCGCAGAGCCATTTCACGTGAGCGACTTGCCGCCTGCACCAGCAGCAGGTTCATTACGTTGGTGGCGGCCAGGAGCAGGACAAGCCCGGCAAGGGTGAGGAAGAGCACCGAAACTGCGGGCATGGGATTTTCGCCAGTGGAGTTGGTGATGCCCAGCTTCGCCGCCCGGATCATCAGTCCCTTGTGCGACTCAGGATATTGCGCCGCCAGCCGCTGCGCAACGACGGCGAGCACGGAATCGGCCTTGTTGAGATTGACGCCGTCTTTGAGGCGCGCCACCAGTAACAGGCGCTGGAAATCCCGATCCTGCAGTTTGCGTGCATTGGTATCTTTCTGCAGGCGCTCTGCCATGCCGAGCGGCAGAAACCCCTGGGGGTTGATGAGATTGGCGGCGCCGTGGAAGCCTTGCTCAGCAACGCCGGTGATGGTGACCGGTTGACCGTTGATCAGGACCGTTTTGCCCACGATGTCAGGGTCGCTTGAGAACTGATTCTTCCAGAACGAGTAGTTGAGCACGAGCGCAGGCTGATCAGAGTTCAGACGTCCGACATCGGCAAAGAACGTTCCCAGGGCCGGCTTGACTCCCATAAGCGAGAAGAAGTTGGTGCTGACGTAATCAACCCAGACGGATTGGCTGTGTCCCTGAAAGTTTAAGCCTTCACGCTGCAGTTGCTGGATACCGGCAACATCAGAAAAAGCTTCGCGGGATTGCTCGCGAATATCAAGAAAATCCGGGACAGAAAAGCCGTTGGCCCAGCCGCTTCCCAGTCGCGCCACAAAAAATGTGAGCCGGTCAGGACGATGGGCGTGCACAGGACGCAGCACAAGTCCGTTGACCATGCTGAAAATCGCAGTATTTGCGCCGATGCCGACGGCGAACGTCAGCACGCAGGCAAGCGTGAGTCCGGGCTTGTGACGGATGGAGCGAGCGGCGTAATGAATGTCCTGCCAGAGTGTCTGCAGGGAAAATCCGGCGTGCACGGCGAGAACTTTTTCTTTCAACTGCTGCACGCCTCCGGCTTCAAGCCGCGCCTGGCGCAATGCATCTGAGGATTGCATGCCGCCGGCCTGGTTGCGATCGGCCTGCTCGTCTATGTAGGAAGTGAGTTCAGCCTCAAGCTCCTGTTCCGCCCGGCGGTGATGAAACAAGTTGCGAAAAAAGCTGAAGAACCAGCGCATGGGTGCAGCCTCCACTATCCGATTTCCAGGGCGCGTTCCACCGCAACCACAATCTGCTTCCAGCGCCGGGTTTCGCTTTGTGATTGGCGCTCTCCGGCGCGGGTGAGGGTGTAAAAGCGGGCACGGCGGCCGGCAGGAGTTTCACCCCAGGAAGATTTGAGCCAGCCTTTCTCTTCCATGCGGTGCAGCGCGGGAAAAAGGGAACCCGGGCCGACCTTGAAGGTGCCACGTGTAACCTGCTCGATACGGTCAGCAATGCCAACACCGTGCAACGGCGCAAGGGCCAGCACCTTCAGGATGAGCATGTCCAGGGTGCCCTGGAGGAGTTCTGTTTGTTTGTCAGACATAGGGTGTTATCGAATGCCGATATCGCGTTCCGATGATACGCAGTGGGAAGGGGTTGTCAAGGGTGTAGCGGAGCATCTGTGTTGGAGAACCACAAAACCCATGTGCCACAGATAAACGCTGATCAACGGCCTGAGTTTTGCCTCTTTCTGCACAGCTGAGGGCGGCTGTGCCACACGAGCCTGGGAGACTCTAGACATCCTAGAGTTGCAGCGGATGAGGCAGCCACAATTCTCGTGAGAACTCCCTGAAGCGGTAATTAAGGACGAAATATTCCCGGGATCTTTCGACTCTCGCCCCAAAACGCGAAAAGTGCGCGTTTTGGGGACCCCGCACTCCGGCTTAGTCGCGTTGCTCCCGCGGCGTTCGCTCAAGATGGCAGAGGTTGAGGGGGTCGCTCACGCGAAGTTCGCAATCACTTCGGATGCGATTGTTCCATATTGGAAACGCTATACCAAACCATCTTCCATGATCGATCCCTTTGGCGTTTGAACTCCGCAATGAAGTTTGTTTTATGGGTCAGCAGCACGCCTGCACGACCGTGGTCTTCGTTATAGGTGCCACGATAGACTGCCATGTCTCCGCTACCTGCCACATCTACTGTTTCGTCGATGAGACTGACTCTCCAG
>DATNDP010000112.1:0-8852 GCA_035553195.1 Candidatus Acidiferrales bacterium | reverse complement strand
AAGGTGGTTGCTCTGGGTCCAATCCACGGCTACGCCATCTCGCAGCGCATCCAGCAGATATCGAAAGACGTCTTTCAGGTGCAGCAGGGATCTCTTTATCCGGCTCTTCATCGGCTGGAAGATCGTGACTGGCTCGAGGCGGAATGGAAGCCGACCGAGACCGGCCGAGAAGCCAAGTTTTACAGGCTTACGCGCAAGGGCCGGCGGCAACTCGAAACTGAAGTACGGAATTGGGAGCAGATCACCGGCGCCGTCGCACTAATTCTGGGGACCTCTGAATAGCACCTTAAGGAGCACGCGATGAAATACTGGCTCCGCCGAATTTTCCGCAAGCAGGAAACCGAACACCAGCTTGACTCTGAACTGCGCTTCCACTTGGAGCAGCGAATCGCGGAGCGCGTGGAAACAGGCGAAACCTCTGAAGAGGCCTGCCGCCAGGCACACATCGAATTCGGCGGAGTCGAAGCCATCAAGCAGGAGTGCCGCGAATCCCGGCGCGTTCATTTTTTTGAGGTCCTCCTTCAGGACGTACGTTACGGCCTGAGAATGCTCCGCCGAAGTCCCGGCTTCACTGCTGTCGCCATTCTCACGTTGACGCTGGGAATTGGCGCTAATACCGCAATCTTTTCTGTAGTCAACGGCGTCCTGTTGAATCCGCTGCCCTATCCTCATCCGGAGCAACTCATTACGCTGCACGAGAGCAAGCCCAATTTTCAATATGGTTCCATCTCTTATCCCAATTTTCGCGATTGGCAGAAAGAAAACCGCAGCTTCGCCTCAATGGCCATATTCCGGTCCAGTTCCTTCACCCTGACCGGCCTTGGCGATGCCGAGCAGGTGCGCGGGTACTTCGTTTCTTCCGATTTCTTTCCTCAGCTCGGCATTACTCCTGTGCTCGGACGCAATTTTCGCCTGGGTGAGGACGAGATCGGAGCTGCGCCCCTGGCCTTGATCAGCGAGGGCTTCTGGCAGCGCAAATTCGGGGCCAGCAAAGACGCGCTTGGAAAGAGCATCACGCTGGATGGAAAGAACTACACCATCATCGGCGTCATTCCTGCCCGATTCGGCCTGACGATGATTGGCTTTCGCACCAGCAACATCTATCTCCCGATTGGGCAATGGACCAACCCGCTCCTGCCGCAGCGTACAGCCGGGCTGGGTATTCACGGCATCGGCAGATTGAAGCCGAATTTCACAATTGCACGGGCGCAAGCGGATATGGAACGGGTATCAGCAAATCTGTCAGCCGCCTATCCTGACGTTAACAAAGGCGTCGGGGCGAGCCTGATTCCGCTCACTCAATTGATCGTCGGCGAAGTGCGGCCATTCCTCCTCTTGTTGCTGGTTGCTGTCGGCTTTGTCCTGCTCATTTCGTGCGTCAATATTGCCAATCTGCTGCTGGCGCGATCAACTCTGCGGAAGCGGGAATTTGCAGTGCGCATAGCGCTGGGCGCTCCAGCGGGACGCGTTATCCGGCAGCTCCTGACCGAGAGTATTCTCCTGGCGCTCAGCGGAGGGATTCTCGGCCTCTGTGTCTCCTCTGTGAGCATCCGCGCGATTCTGAATAGCGTTTCTTCAGCCCTGCCGCGCGCTGGAGAAGTCACCCTGGATGCGCGAGTGCTCGGATTCACCCTGGTACTTTCCGTGATTTCGGGAATTGCGTTCGGTTTGCTTCCAGCGCTCAGGCTCCGGCCTGAATTAGTCTCAGCAGTCAAGGAACGTGTTCTGCATTCGGGCGGGCGCTGGAGCGTCCAGAGGACGTTTGTCGTCACAGAAATTGCGCTTGCCATGGTGTTGCTCGTCGGCACCGGCCTGATGGTCCGCAGCCTGACTCAGCTCTGGAACGTGAATCCCGGCTTCAACTCGCATAACCTCTTGACGTTCGGTATTTCGCTCCCGCCGCATATGACCAACGCCAGCCCGGAGGCCGTTCGCTCCTCCTTTCGTGCTCTCGAAGCTGAACTGAATTCAATTCCCGCCGTTAAAGCTTCGTCGTTTTCCTGGGGAGCGGTTCCCTTACAGGGCGATGATGAAGAGCTGTTCTGGATGGAGGGCCAGCCCAAACCGTCCAGCCCCAATGATATGAACTGGGCGCTGAATTATGTCGTCGGCCCCGACTATCTGAAGGCAATGCAGATCCCTCTGGTTCGCGGCCGATTTTTTACCGCTCATGATGATGAACACTCGCCACTGGTGGCCGTGATTGATGAGTCGCTGGCGCGCAGGTTTTTCCCCAGTCAGGATCCCATTGGAAAGCGGATCAACCTTAGCGACCAGGAGAAGCCTGCTGAAATCGTGGGAGTTGTCACTCATGTACGGCAATGGAGCCTGGATGATGAGGACGCCAGGGAATTGCAGCCACAGCTGTATCGCCCATTCATGCAGCTACCGGAACGTAACATGGTGCTCGCAGCCGGAGGCGTGTCCGTTCTTCTTCGATTCAAAGGGCAATCGCCGGGCCTGGTTGGCGAAATTCGACGGCATGTGCGCCATTTGAGCAGCGAGCACGTGCTTTACGATCCGATGACGATGGACCAGACTATCTCTGCCGGACTGGCCACGAGGCGCTACTCGATGGCGCTGTTGAGTAGCTTTGCCGCTCTGGCACTTCTCCTTGCGGCAATCGGGATTTACGGCGTGATCTCATACTTCGTGGGCCAGCGTACCCAGGAAATTGGCGTCCGTATGGCATTGGGGGCAACGCGGCTCAACGTCATAGGCCTGGTGCTCGGCCAGGCTTCCCGCGCCGCACTGGCGGGACTGCTTATTGGATTGGTAGGGTCGTTCGCGCTCACCCGGCTGCTGAAAAATCTTCTTTTCGGAATTTCTGCAACCGATCCTCTCACCTTTGTAGTTGTGACTGTAATCCTGGGGGGCGCTGCTCTGTTAGCCGGCTATCTGCCCGCGCGACGCGCGACGCGAGTGGATCCTACCGTGGCCTTGCGATGTGAATAGGAGGCCGAGCACCGTCACAATGAGAATGCGTTGCTAAACCAGGAACAAGCAAAGACCCGTTCCGGTGGTTTGGTTATTTAAACGGTGTCGCACAGCCGTCCCGGCTGTGGGAGCGCATGCTGGCTCTCAACAATTTTTCACATAGAGAAGAGCAAAGTATAACGAGCAGCAACACTGCTCTAGCGGGTGAGCCCACGCAGCTCCAATCTGCCGAGTATCTTATTTGTCAGCCCCGTCAAAGCCATTTTGTTCGCCTTGGCGAGTGGAATGAAGTGTCCACGAGGTAGGTCATTATCGCCAAGCCTGTAAACCAGGACTGTGTAGTCAGTCGTGGTAATTGAATGCCGTACCTTCAGGATCGGCCGTTTGCCCCGGATTGAGCCAGTGCATTCCGGCAGCTCCCACATTCCCGCCATCAGCGAAGCATCATGGGGCCGTTGCCGCAGCAAGACACGTCCGTCTGTTTGCGCAAGTGTGTATCGCAGAACTGCTTTGCGTCGTGCCGACTTGGCGCGAACCGTGATGTTGCCCGTACCTGCACACAGCGACACTACCGGACAGCGCTTGCACTCCGGCCGCGCGGGCACGCAGATCATGGCGCCCAGCTCCATCATTGCCTGGTTGAAATCACCCGGATGTTCTTTGTCCAGCAGCTCTCCGGCAATTCGCCAGTAGTCTTCTTCGTCGAGGCTCTCGCCCGCGACGCGCGCCAGCACCCGTTTCACGTTGCCGTCCACAACGGCGGCGGGCTCTCCATAGGCAATGCTGGACACTGCGGCAGCCGTGTAGCGCCCAACCCCCGGCAGTTCCATTAGCCCATTTGCATTTAGCGGAAAGCTGCGCGCCGCAGCTACGTGTTTGGCTGCGGCATGCAGCGCCCGCGCACGGCGGTAATACCCCAAGCCGCTCCAGGCTGCCAGTACACTCTGCTCCCGGGCGCGGGCCAGTTTTTCTACTGTAGGAAATTGCCGGAGGAATTTGCCATAACGGTCTTCCACCACGGCCACGCGCGTTTGCTGGAGCATGACCTCGGAAACAAGGATGCGATAGGGATCTGTTTCGCCGCGCCAGGGCAGCTTGCGCTGCTCACGACGGAACCACGCGAGCAGCCGCTTGCGAAAATCCCGCACCTGCCGCGGAGTGAAATTGATTTTGGAAGACATCACAGGCGAAGTGCAATTCTAATGCAAGGAGCAAATTTCACACTCTCCTTTGACAGCTTGCCGTTCGCTCAACCCATCCTGAGGCGAAGCCCACGTTCTTTATTTCTCTGCAATAACGTGTTCTGGCGTAGGCGAAGGATCGGCTCCGCCCCTGCTCCGCGGTAACCCAGAGGGAATCTGGTGGAGTTTAGATGAACCGGCGAGAGCATCAGAGGGAAGTGAGGGGATTAATGCGGCTGAGGGGCGCGGAATGTTTAATGCTTTAGACCGGGCACATAGTTGACATTTTTCGAGTCACAGCCGAGGGCGGCTGTGCCACACGATCCGAAGACGCGCCGCTTAACGCTCCACCAGCTCCGCGGCTTTCTCCACCTTGGGTGCGCGCTTGATCCGCCCCGTCCACCGCGACCAAAGACCGTTTATGCGGTTCTGCACGCGATCCAGGTAAACGTAATAAACCGGCGTGATGTAGAGAGTAACAAGCTGAGAGAAGATCAATCCGCCGACAACTGCGAGTCCGAGGCCCTGGCGCGCTCCGGCTCCGGCGCCAATACCAATCGCGATCGGGATTGTGCCCATCAGGGCTGCCATAGTGGTCATCATGATGGGACGGAACCGGACGATCGCACCCTGGAAAATGGATTCTTCGGGGCTTTCTCCCCGGAGACGCTCGTTCTCAAGCGCGAAGTCGATCATCATGATGGCGTTCTTTTTCACGATCCCGATGAGCATGATGATTCCGACGAACGAATAGAGGTTCAGCTCCTGATGGAAGATCAGCAGCGTGGCCAGCGCGCCTACAGCGGCTGACGGCAGTCCGGACAGAATCGTAATGGGATGGATAAAGCTCTCATAGAGAATTCCCAGCACGATATAGATCACGGCTATGGCGGCGAGCAGCAGGAGCCCGAGGCCGGCGAACGACTGCTGAAACGCCTGCGCCGTTCCCTGGAAGCTGCGCTGGACCGTCGCCGGCAGAGTCTGTGCCGCTACCTGTTCCACCGCCTTCACCGCATCACCCAGTGAGACGCCTTCTTTCAGGTTGAAGCTCAGCGTGACCGCCGGAAGTTGGCCAAGGTGATTTACGGTTAAAGGTCCCATGCTCGGAGCGACACTGGCGACTGTGCTCAACGGCACAAGCTTTTCCGCGGGTGCGCCGTTAACGCCGGTCGCGCTGCTGGCGCGCACATAGATCATGGAGAGCGCTTCAGGATTGTTGCGGTATTGCGGTGACAGCTCCAGGATGACGTAATACTCATTGCTGGGCGTGTAGATGGTGCTGACCTGCCGCTGCCCGAAGGCGGAATAGAGGGCGTCAGAAACCTGCTGCGCCGTGAGCCCCAGCGCGTACGCTTTATTACGGTCGACTTTCAGCGTCAATTGCGGATTGCTCACCTGCAAATCAGTATTCACGTCGCGCAGCATGGGGAGCTTCCGCAATGCCTCCAGCATCTTCGGTGCGTCTGCATACAGCTCATTCGTATCGGGTGATTGCAGGGTGTATTGGTACTGCGCGTTGGTCAGCTTCCCGCCGACGTTGATCGTGGGCGGCACTTGGAGAAAGACCATTGCGCCCTGCACCTCAGCCAGCTTGGGCCGCAGCTCCTGAATGATCTGATCGGCGCTCATCTGATGCGCGCGGTCTTTCACGTCTTTCAAATGGAAAAATACCCGGCCTTGATTCACCGGGGTTCCATACGACGCCATGGTGTAGAGTACGCTTGGGTCTTTTTCGACGACATCGGCAATTTGCTGCATCTTTTGACCCATCTCGTCGAAGCCGATACCCTCCGGCGCCTGAACAAATCCGAAAACCAGCCCCTGGTCTTCATTTGGGATAAATCCGGTTTTGGAGATTTCGAACAGGAATATCGTCAGCGCAACTACGCCGAAGCTTACCATCAGCGTGGCGAATTTCCAGTCGAGCGCGCGCCGTAGCGTCTTCTCGTAGAAGCGGAGCGCCATGTCAAACATGCGCTCAGAGGCGTTGTAGAGGCGGCCGTGTTTGCTTTCGGAAGGAGGCCGCAGGAAGCGACTGGAGAGCATTGGGGTCAGCGTGAGTGAAACCAGGCCGGAGACCAGAATCGCGGAGGCGATCACCACGGCAAATTCGTGCAGCAGCCGCCCCACGATGCCTCCCATGAACAGGATGGGAATGAATACCGCGGTCAGCGAGAGCGTCATGGACAAGATGGTGAAACCGATCTCGCCGGCGCCCTCCAGCGCGGCCTGCATCGGCGTCTTTCCCATCTCCATGTGCCGGACAATGTTCTCCAGCATGACGATGGCATCGTCTACAACAAAGCCCACTGAGAGCGTGAGGGCCATCAGGGACAGGTTATCCACCGTGTAGCCGAGGACGAACATCACCATGAATGTCCCGATGATGGACATGGGCAGCGCCAGGCTGGGAATGATGGTCGCCGAGAGATTCCTCAGGAACAAAAAAATCACCAGCACTACGAGCGCGATCGTCAGTAACAACGTGAACTTCACGTCATTGACGCTGCTGCGGATGGAAACTGAACGGTCGTAGAGCGTGGTCACCGAGATAGCCGTAGGGATCTGCTGCTTCAGGCGGGGCATCATCTTCTGGATGGCGTTGGCAATCTCAACCGTATTTGTGCCCGGCTGTTTCTGGATGGCCAGCACGACCGCCCGCTCGTTGTTGAACCAGCTCTTGGAATACTCATCCTGTACGCCGTCGTAAACGTTGGCCACCTGGTCCAGTCGGACAGGCGCGCCGTTGCGATACGCCACAATCAGCGGACGGAACTGGCCGGCGGTGCTCAACTGACCGTTAGACTGGAGCGTATAAGTCTTTTCAGGCGCATAAATACTGCCGACGGGAAGATTGGTGTTGCCGCTCTGAATGGCGTTTGCCACCTCGTCAATCCCGACTTGCAGCGAAGCCATCTTGTTGGGATCTGCATCCACCCGCACGGCATACTTCGCCGATCCAAACACCTGTACCTGGGCTACGCCCTCAATCATGGAGAGCTGCTGGCCAATGGTGGTCTCGGCCGCCTCATCTACCTTGTAGATCGGCATCGTCGTGGAACTGAGCGCGAGGTAGAGGATCGGTGACTCCGCGGGATTCACCTTGCGGAAGGTGGGCGGGCTCGGGAGATTGGGTGGAAGCTGCCCACCGGCGGCGGCAATCGCGGACTGCACATCCACGGCGGCGCCATCCAGATTGCGCGAGAGATCAAACTGCAGCGTAATGCTGGTAGACCCCAACTGGCTCGTCGAGGTCATCTGGTTGATGCCGGCGATGGTGGTGAATTGCTTTTCCAGAGGGGTCGCCACCGAAGACGCCATCGTCTCCGGGCTCGCGCCGGGTAGGGAGGCATTCACCTGGATGGTTGGAAAATCTACGCTCGGCAGGTCGCTCACCGGAAGGGTGCGATAGGCAAAAATGCCGAAGACAAGGATCGCTGCCATCACGAGCGTCGTCATGATGGGCCGGCGTATGAACAGCCCCGTCATTGGCTGGCTCCAGGAGTCTCGGCAGCGCTGGCTTGTGTCTCAGGACTGGGCGCTGTAGGCACAGTGCGCACAACGTTGACTTTGGCATTCGGAATCACTCGCTGCTGTCCGTCGACGATCACTGAACTGCCGGCTGCGACGCCGCTGTCGATCACAGCTAGCTGCTGGTAGTTGCGCGACGTGTTTACAGGAGTTGGCGCGGCCGTACCGTCGGGCTTGACCACATAGACGAACTTTCCCTGTTGCCCGTTCTGGACCGCCGTCGCGGGAACCACAATGGCATGCGGGTCCACCCCGAGCACGAGTCGCACATTCAGATATTCGCCAGGCCACAGGCGCTCGTCGCGATTGGCAAAGGTGCCCATCAGGCGAATCGTTCCAGTTGTGGTGTCAACCGTGTTGTCAATAAAGCTGAGAGTTCCATCCGCCCCGGTCTGCTGATTCGGCGGAGACGCTGTTACCTTCAGGCCCTTACCGCGCCGGGCCCTCACGGAGGCTAGTTGCGGCTCCGGGATGTTGAATGAGACATAAATCGGTTGCACCTGATTGATCGTGGTCAGTGCGTTGGTGTCATTCGCCTTGACCAGATTACCCAGATTCACCAGGATGGCCCCGGCTCTGCCGCTGATCGGGGCGCGAATGTCGGTGTATCCAAGATTGACGCGGGCCGTTTCTATGGCCGCTTTATCGGCTTGCACAGCCGCGGCGCTCGCCTGCGCTTGCGCGTTTGTAGTTTGCACGTCTTGCGCCGCCAGCACGCCTTCCTTCAAGAGCGCGTTTGCGCGTGCCGCGAGCGCTTTGTTGTTTGCTGCAGTCGCCTCATCCTGTGCCAGCTTTCCTTGCGCCTGGTCGAGCGCTGCCTGGAACGGCCGCTTATCCAATTCGAAAAGAAGCTGCCCTGAGCGGACCGCATCACCCTGTTTGAAATCGACGCGCAGGATCTGCCCGTCCACCATGGATTTCACCTGCACGGTGCGATAAGGCTGCGCGTTTCCGATGGCATCAATTTCAATCGGGACCGGCTGCTGCCGCGCTACTGCCACCGTGACCGGCGGGGCCGGCGGAGCAGAAGTTGGATTGGAGGATGAAGCCGCTTTATCTTTTGATCCACAGCCGGCGAGGAGCAGCAAACATCCCGCGCACACAATTGCAGGTAGGAAGCGCATCTAGGAATTTTGATGCAGGGGGTAGCAGCACGCTTCAGCAATGTGGCTTCTGGGCTGTAAAGAACTGTAAAAGAAAGGG
>DATNDP010000111.1:0-12545 GCA_035553195.1 Candidatus Acidiferrales bacterium | reverse complement strand
CAGCGAGCCGAAGGGCAAGTGCCGGGTAAACTTACGCATTTGCATTTACCTTGCTGCCGCAGGCTGGAGCGGAGCCGCACGCGCAGCGACAATAAAACCCATTTTCATGCTCGCTTCGGACGGCCCATCGGTCATGACGCTCCGTGGTGAGATGTTTTGATAAGGGCCGCCAAACTCTCGCCCTGAGTCCGCCAGAAAAAACATTGCCCTTCGCTAAGCGCAACATTACCATTGTGTTGCGCGGCAAAAGGGTTGTCAGACCGAACTACGTTTAATTAAGGGAGTCGTGGGCAAAGCGGAACAGCAATTTGAGCATTTAACAGATGCTCAAATCGAACATTACGGGGACCGTACCAGCGGGGAGGGGCCGAACCAGAACGGCCTGGAAGCTGACGACCAGGCGATTGAAACCCATCTCGCCGACTGCGCCGGCTGCCGCACACGTGTGCTGGAATTCCACCGCTCACGGTTTGGCGTCATGAGTGCCCCTTTCTCCATCGCGGCCCGGCAGTCCCATCCTCCCACAGCAGAATGCCCCAGTGAAGACGCCCTCTGCAATCTCGCAGCTGGCCTGTCTTCCTCCTCTGAATCTGCCACCCTCACCCAGCACGCCGCCCAGTGCCCCCATTGCGGGCCCATCCTTCGTGCCTATACCGAAGATTTTTCTGACGATCTCAGCCCGGAAGATCAGGCCCTGCTTTCGAAGCTGAAAAGTTCAACGCAAGAGTGGCAAAAAGAGCTCGCTCGCAAAATGGTCTCGCACGCCAGGCGCGTAAAAGAACCAGCCGACGATAAATAACTTTTAAAGATAATCAGACTTCCGAAATTACCAAACTATTTTTCTCCGACAGTCCAGAGACTAGTCTAAAATCTGCATTCAGCAACCATCATGGACTCTCAGGCCGGAGAAGTCACTCGTCTGCTCGGGGATCTGCGTTCTGGTAATAAGGACGTAGAGGCCCAGCTCTTCACGCTCGTCTATGACGAACTGCGCCGGATTGCAGCCGCATATCTCCGTCGTGAGCGTCCAGACCATACCTTGCAGCCTACCGCTCTGGTTCACGAGGCATACCTTCGTCTGGTTGATCAGTCGGAACAAAACTGGGAGAACCGTGCTCATTTTCTTGGAATCGGAGCACATCTTATGCGTCAAATTCTCGTTGATCACGCTCGCAAGCGCGACGCCGAAAAGCGCGGCGGAGGGGAGCGGCCCGTCACCCTTGACGAGATCGCCCTGCCAGGATTCAAGCAGCCGGAAGAAATTCTGGCACTGGATGAAGCTCTTTGCCGATTGGAGCAACTCGATAAACGCCAAAGCCAGATTGTTGAGCTTCGTTTTTTCGGCGGCCTTACAGAGGAAGAAATCGGGGATTTGTTGGAAGTATCCACCCGTACTATTAAGCGCGAATGGAGTGTCGCCAAAGCGTGGCTGTACGCAGAGATAACAAAATAGAAGCCGCGTCCTGGGAACGAATCAAGGAGTTGGTCGCCACCGCGCTTGAACTGGAAGGTCCGGAACGCGTTTTGTTCCTTTCTCATCTGGCCGATGAAGAACCATCCACCGCGAACCAGGTCGTCAGGCTTGTGTCATCGCATGAGCGTGCTGGGACATTTCTGGAACAGCCACTGCTGCTTCTTCCCGACTTCCTTGAAGAACTTGAGCCCGAACAGCGATTCTCTGAGGGGGATGTGCTCTGCGGGAGGTTCCGTATTGTCCGCCTGATCGGAAAGGGCGGCATGGGAGAAGTCTATGAGGCTTGGGATCAGGAACTGGAAGAAGCTATTGCCCTGAAGACACTCAGGTTTGAGATCTCCGGTAATGAGATTTTCACCGCACGCTTCCGTCGTGAAGTCCAGCTCGCCCGCAAAGTAACTCACCGTAACGTATGTCGCATCTTTGACAACTTCCGCCATCAGGTCGGAAATGAAGCTCCTGTTGCCGTGCTCAGCATGGAACTGCTCCGGGGAGAGACACTCAGTGACCATCTGAAGAAAAAGGGCCGGCTCACCACCCAGGAAGCGCTGCCCCTGGTTCAACAAATCGTCGCCGGTCTACAGGCGGTTCACGATGCTGGAATAATCCACCGTGATCTCAAACCTTCCAACCTCGTCCTGGTACCCGAAGACGATGGCTTCTGCGTAAAGCTGACCGATTTCGGCATCGCTGGCCGCCTCTCGACAGACCCTGCTTTGACAGCGCTTACGCAAGGCGGCAAGGCTCCGGGCACGCCGGATTACATGGCTCCTGAACAACTGGAGCATGGCAGAACCAGCGTTCAAAGCGACATTTATTCGCTTGGGCTGATTCTGTATGAAATTCTGACTGGAAAAAAGCCCTTCGATACATCGTGGAACAGGCTCTATCATCAACCCCGAAATGTCAGAGACGTTGAACCAGATGTGAATAGAAGTTGGGAATATGCGATTACTAGATCTTTAGCAAAGAACCCGCACGATCGTCCGCACGATCTAGCAGGAGTAATGGGATTGCTTGGTGATCCTGCTCCGCTGAAATGGCCCAAGAAGTCTTTGTTGGCGATTGCCATTGGGTTGCTAATCGTGCTCGCGGCATTATGGGTGCGGCCCAAAAAAACAAACCCAGACGCACAGTTTGCACTCGATACTGCACGAGCGGCAATAGCAAACTTGTCACGCGAAGGGTTTGACAAGGCCATCGAGGAATATAAACGCGCGACAGTAATCGATCCCCGGTCAGCCGAAGGATGGGCGGAACTGGCCTACGCCTACGCAGCTGCCAGTAATGCTCGATATATAGATGGTCCGACTGCACTCAACGAGGCGCGAAAGGCTGCTCTCCGTTCAATTCAACTCGATCCCACGCTTGCGAAAGCACAGGGCGCCCTAGGGTGGACTCAGTCGTTGGATTTTGACGAGTGGCCGAACGCAGAGACGGCTTTCCGCAAAGCGTTGCAGTCCAGCCCGGATGACGGTCAAATCCACTATTGGTTCGGAGTCCACCTACGCAAGAAAGGAAGGTTTAAGGAAGCGGAAGAACAGGATATGCTCGCCCTCAAGCTGACTCACCAACGCGATCCTAATATATGGTGTGAGCTCGCGTTCCTCTACTGGACGTCTGGTCAGACTTCAAAACTCCAGAAACATATGCTTGAGCAGCTGGAGATTTTTCCGAATTTTCCCCTTACGAGGTTCTTGAATGCGCGCCTATTGAAACTCCGGGGAAATTTTCGGCAGGCTCAGGAAGAACTGGCATTTGCACAAAAGCTTGGATTAAACCCGTCTACCGTGTTGGTCGAGCAGATCTCGCTTGATGTCTATCAAGGAAACGCCGTTAAGGCTCGAAGAAACATAGAGCGACTCGTCGCAGAGTCCAATCACACGGAAGTGGATGGGCTCCTCCTGGCTGGAGATTACGCTGCCCTGCATGACTATGACTCAGCCTTTGACGTTCTTGAAGACGCCTATCGTAAGAAAGACAACACATTGTTGTCGCTGGCAACCAGTCCCGTAATGGACCCTTTGCGCCAGGACCCCCGTTATGTCTCATTGCTCAAGCGCCTCCATTTCACAGATCAAATCATGCAACAAATCGGATTCAACTGATGCTCCGGCAGACGAGATTCTTGCCATCCGAGGCGAACAGGAACGTCATAGAGTCGACCGGGCGCACGACGGTTCCAGATGTGCCGCAAACCAGGAACAACAGCCCGAGCCGTTCTAAGCAGCACATCGGCACGACTCAGATCTGCGGCATACGTATTCAAGCCGACTTTTCGAAATCGATCAACAATAGCTTTCACCTGCTCGCCTGAATCCAGGGGCACCGGTTCCTCGGGAGCATTGATCTCGTGTGTGGGTAAGAGATACGGTTGGGTTTCCAACGATTCGGTTAGCCAGGACTTTAGTTCAGTGTCAACAGCCTGAGCGTGAACGGCAGCAAACCAGAGCTGACCGACTTCGCTTGCCGCCTTCCATGCTGCAACTCGCGGTGACCAATGGCTGGCCCCCGCAAATAGCAGTTCAGTGCCGTCGTACCGCGGCGCAACCGAAATGAATGTGGGTATACCAAAATCAGTTGTGCAGTCCAACAAGAACAAACTACGGCCGATCTTGCGGAGATCATCCCGTACATCGAGCATATCCTGAGAACGAAACGACTCAATGTTAATCGCAGGCCGGCGGACACGGTTATACCACCAGATCGCCATGGCATCGCGCTCAATCCATTCCAGGAGCGCATGCGCCATCGCATCCTCAAAAGTCACCCCGCTACCGCAACCAACAGTATCGGCCCGAGCATATTCTGGTTCGCCGCCACGAAACTGATACCACATGAGCACACACCCGGCTGGCAGTAGCTTGCGGCTTCCATTTTCTAGATCAAACCCCGGAAACCAGTCTATTTCCTGTGAGGGATCAAAACGCTCAGCAACAAAGTAACGCTCATCTGCTGCGCCGTTCCATCGTTCCCGTGACTCATATTGAGTTTCGCTGTATAGAAGAATATCGCGAGGATCAACGCCGTCGACCTCTTCGAGGCGGCCACGCTCCAGACGCTCGTCTCCTCGGTAGATTAGACTATACCGTTCAAGCGCTTCACCAATGCATCCCTGCTCAGCTTCTTCCCGAGTTCTGCCACGGCCGTGAGCCTCTTGCGCTTTCAGGAAAGGACGGGCATTAGATGCAGGTAGCGGACTTGCCCACTCGGCAATGGCCCTGTACGCTCCTGCCGCGCGCTTCGTTGTCAGGTGCATCTTGGTAACAATCCCTGCAAAAGAACTGCAGTGAATTCGCAACCCCCAACCCTGCCCGATATTGATTGTTGAACAGGAGCTACAGTCACGAACCGGATAAACCGGATGCACTGACTGTTTTTCTTGAAGAACATCGAAAGTCTTGATTGTGTTCTGTAATTCTGGATCTCCCAGCTTGTCAGGTGAGAGTGCGTGGTTTATCAAATCTGCTGCAATCACAGCCTCATGAGGGCCGGCATCCATATCTGACAATTCAAAGATGCGGTCTGATGTGAGGAGCCAGTGCTTCACGCAGGACAAGCAGGCGGATCTGCTGCTCGCGGAAGGCGCGCTAATCGCAACGAATCCCTTTGTAGCGATAAGGAGCATCGCAGAAGTTTTTAGGTCCGCAGGAATACCGCGTAAATCATCATTGCTGCACGCAACAAAGACTTGGATAGGCAAGGGACAGCCCCTTAGACGGCTAACGAGCATTTCTCGAAAAGGGAGACTCGCCATTCTTTCGTTTAAGAAGACAACGAGAGGAACCATAGACTTGAGATTCTTCAGGCATTGTTCACCAAAAAGGTTCTGTGAGCAATTGCCTCCGAATATCCATCAATAATGCAACAACAACAAATAAAAGCAAAGGAGAAGTGCAATGGGTGTATGTGCAGATCCCGCAGGCGTGAAACTGAATTTCTACGATAAAGACGGGAAAAATCAACTCCGACAGCCCGTTTACGGCAAGGGATTACTTCATTCTTTACCTCGCGCGGGACGTTTGCCAGCCAACGACCCGATCACACAAAACCAGAGCCAGGGCTCGACTGATTGGCTTACAGATGTCATGGTCGCAGACAACGACGATGAACTGAGTAAGATGGTGGCATCGAGCACTGGTGCGGCCATGACTTCAACCTGCAGCTATAAAGTTCGTGTGCAATGGAAGAACAGCTTGGCAAAAACAGAGATTGAAGAGAACTGCGTCACGCTTGCAGTCGTCGCCCAAGACGAAGATGACGATGGCGAACGCCTTCCAACCAAGGAGATCTACGTCTTTCCCGAGGGGACAAACATACAGCCTGGTCATCCATTTTGGGATCAGTGGAACAAAACAATTCAATTTCTGCAAGGCAGGCAGGAGAGGTTAAAAGCGAAGGTTTAACTCACAATAACACGAGTGCTGGATATTCTCGTCAAAGGAGGCATCCATGGGAGTTAGAGCAAGTGAAACGGGAGTAACATTGAAGTTCTTTAACGTAGATGGGACGCCGGACCAGACTCGCCAGGATGTGAAAGGTGAATTCGCCTATTTCTTCTCTACAAAAAGGCCCGAAGCGCCTGGTAATACGGATCCGATCCACGGGTCACCGGAATGGCTTACAGACGTGATCGTTGTGGACCATCCGTCTAAACTCGCCCAATTGCCCCCAACACAAACCAGTATCCTGCTGACATCCGGCGCCAGCAAATTGGTTACAGTCCAGTGGGATGTTGGCGGAGGCAAAAAAAGCGAACCGGGCGGGCTGCGTTATTGCATGACTATATGTGTTGGGCATGACGGTTACTATGGAAGTGAACAACGTTATTACGCAGAAACCGTATTGGTGCTTCCATATGACACACCCATCCAAGCTCCAGATGCAGATCATAAGAAGCTATGGGACGCATGGGTGAAAGCGTGGCCCAAGCTCGAGAGTCTGTCCGCCAAGCCCACTCCTGAGTTGTCGAGAGAAGAGAAGTAACGTTTACCTTTGTTTGCCGAGCGCGTCCGCCCTTTTTAGACGGACGTGTCCCTTTTTGTTCTGAAATTGCGCATTTCCGACTAGAAGCCGCAGATCAACTATCAGGGGGCAGCCACTTTTCCCTCGAGGACGGTTTGTGGCAAAAGGAAATGCCATGAAAAGCCACGTTGCACATGGACAGTTGCACGACTTTCCGTTCGCCGTCTCCGTTGGTTATTCTGCCCCTCAGGGTGGAGAGTTTTTTCGTCTCCTGCAAGCCTGTCTGCACTCTAACAACGAAGTTACATGGGCCGAATTCATCCGGCTCACCCAGCCCGTGATCGCTGGCGTTATTGCCAAGTCCGTCCGCCGCTGGACCGGCATGGCACCTGCCGATCTAGTCGATGACCTCGTCCAGGACTCTTATCTCAAGCTTTGTGCCAACGATTTCAAGGCGCTGCGTGAGTTTGAGTGTCAACACGAGAATGCCCTCTTCGGCTTCCTCAAGGTCATTGCATCTAACGTGGTCCACGACCACTTCCGCGGCCACTCCAGCCAGAAAAGGAACCGTGGGCAACACGAGGAAACCCTGGACGAGGTGTCTCACAAGGTCGCATCGAGGGACTCCGTGGAAGAACAGATCGAGAGAAGAATTTTGCTGCACGAAGTCGACACATGCCTGAAAGAACGCGATAGTGATTCAAAATCCTCTCGTGACGCGGTTATCTTCTGGCTCTATTATCGCGACGGGCTCACGGCCCGGGCGATTGCACAAAGGCCTGATATCCGTCTAAGCGTGAAAGGGGTGGAGAGCACGATTCATCGTCTCACCCGCCACGTGACGATTCGCTTGAACGGCCACCGGGCAACGAGAAAGTGAAACCGGGTTTTCATTGTGAAACCCTTTCCTGTATCCTCCTCTGTTCTTCCGGAGGATACCGTGGTCTCATTCTTACGCCGGTCAGCGTTGCCGGCCGTCATTTGTACGCTCATCATTTGCACAATCACAATTTCTGACTGGGCCGCCACACCTTCCCAGCCTCAACCGGCTCAGCCCGAAACCGCTCAGCAGCAAGTTTCTCGGCTGGTAGCTCAGGCATCGCCCACGCCCAGAGTCAAAATGGCCCAGCCCGCTCCCGAGCCACGCATGCCCCCCCAGCGCCGCGCCGATGGCCATGCTGCAAACGGAACAGCCCAGGCTCAGCCCGGCCTGCTTTCCCAGCTTGATCCTGCTCTGCTCAACTCCCTCAGATGGCGGAACATCGGCCCCTACCGTGGTGGACGCACTCGCGCCATCGGCGGCGTACCATCTGAGCCCAATGTCTTCTATATGGGCGTCTGCAACGGCGGCGTGTGGAAGACCGACGATTACGGACGCACTTGGGAGCCCATCTTTGACCACGAGCCCACCGGTTCCATCGGTGCGATCGCCGTCTCGCCTTCTGATCCCAATATCGTCTATGTCGGCAGCGGCGAAGGACTGCACCGCCCTGATCTCTCCGTGGGCGATGGCATCTACAAATCCACTGACGCCGGCAAAACCTGGACGCATCTCGGCCTGCGTGACGGCCAGCAAATTCCCGAACTCGCCGTGGATCCCAAAGATCCTGACAAGGTTTTTGCCGCCGTGGCCGGACACCCCTACGGCCCCAACCCGGAGCGCGGCGTCTATCGCTCCACCGACGGCGGCCAGAACTGGCAGAAGGTCCTCCCCAGCGGCGACAAAGCAAACGACGAAAACGTCGGCGCCTCTGACGTCCTGATCGATCCCACCAACTCCAACATCGTTTACGCCACGCTCTGGGAGGCCCGCGAAGGCCCATGGGAAAACGGCGCATGGAACGGCGCCAACGGAGGCATTTTCAAATCAACTGACGGCGGCGCGACGTTCACTCAGCTCACCGGCGGCCTGCCGCAGGGAGTGGTTCAGGCGCATCTCGCCGTCTCCGCCAGCAATCCGCAGCGGCTCTTCGCTTCCGTGGCCACCAAAGACGGCGTCAAGCTCTATCGCACGGACGATGGCGGCGCGAATTGGACCGTCGCCACCAGTGACGCTCGTCCCGCGGGCCGCATCGGCGGCGGCGATCTCCCTCAGCCCGGCATCGATCCCAAAAATCCTGACGTCATTTACATGACCAGCACCGTCACCTGGAAATCCACGGATGGCGGCAAGACCTGGACCGGCTTCCGCGGCGCTCCCGGCGGCGACGACTACCAGAACATCTGGATTAATCCCAACGATCCTCGCATCATCATCCTCGCCAGCGATCAGGGCGCAATTATCACCGTGAACGGAGGCCAGAGCTGGAGCTCCTGGTACAACCAGTCCACCGCGCAGATGTACCACGTGAATGCCGACAATGCTTTTCCTTATCGCCTCTGCAGTGGCCAGCAGGAAAGCGGCTCAGCCTGCGTCTCCAGCCGTGGCGATGATGGACAGGTCACCATTCGTGAATGGCACCCCGTTGCCGCGGAAGAATACGGTTACGTGGTGCCCGATCCGCTCGATCCCGATATCGTTTACGGCGGCAAGCTCACGCGCTATGACCGTCGCACCGCCCAGGCGCAGAACATTATTCCCCGCGCCTTCCGCTCGCAGGATTTTCGCGTGGTGCGTACTGAGCCCATCGTCTTTTCGCCCATTGATCCGGAAATGCTCTTCTTCGCCTCCAACACTCTGTGGAAGACCACCGATCACGGCAACAGCTGGCAGCAGATTTCTCCCGACCTCACCCGCAAGGATTTTCCTGAGCCTGCAACCGTCGGCATCTTCAGCAACGAGCCTTCAGCCAAGCCGACCCAGCGCGGCGTGATCTATGCCGTTGCCCCTTCGCCTAAAGACATCAATCTCATCTGGGCCGGCACGGACGACGGCCAGATCCACGTCACTCGCAATGGCGGCAAAGCCTGGACCAACGTCACTCCACAAAATATGACTGCGTTCCAGAAGGTCTCCATCATCGAGGCCAGCCACTTTGACGCGCAAACCGCGTACGCGGCCATCAACACCCTTCGTCTTGATGATCTCCATCCCCACATCCTGCGCACGCACGATGGCGGCAAGACCTGGACTGAAATCGTCACCGGCATTCCCGCCGATGAAAACGTCAACGCTGTACGCGAAGATCCGGTTCGTCGCGGAATGCTCTTCGCCAGCACAGAGCGCGCTGTTTATGTCTCATTCGACGACGGCGACCACTGGCAGTCCTTGCGCCTGAACATGCCTGCCAGTTCCGTGCGCGACATCATCGTCAAGAATGACGATCTTGCCGCCGGCACGCACGGCCGCGGCTTCTGGATTCTTGATGACATCACTCCGCTGCGCCAGATCGATCAAAAAATCACCTCTGCGCCGGCCCACCTGTTCAAGCCGCAAACCGCCATCCGTGTCCGCTGGGACATGAATACTGATACGCCTCTGCCGCCGGACTTCCCTGCCGGCCAGAACCCGCCTGATGGCGCCATCATTGATTATTATTTGCAGTCCACGCCCAGCGGCCCTGTCACGCTGGAGATCAAAGACCGCAGCGGCAAGACCATCAGCAAGTATTCCAGCGCTGACAAACCCGCGCCCATCGATCCCATGCTCAACATCCCCACTTACTGGGTGCGTCCTCCGCAGGTGCTCTCTGCTGCGGCCGGCATGCATCGCTTCCTGTGGGACATGCATTATCCTGACGTTCCCGGCTCCGAAAAGGAATATCCCATCGCAGCCGTGCCGCACAATACCGCCCCGCAACCCTCCGGCCCGTGGGTGATGCCCGGCGATTACACTGTGGTCCTCACCGTAAACGGCCAAACCTATTCGCAGCCACTCACCATCAAAATGGACCCACGCGTGAAAACGCCCGCCGCCGGCCTGCAACAGCAGTTCGCCATGTCGTACCAGCTTTACAACCGCATGCTCACGCTGGTCCCGGCAGTTGAGCAAGCCACCGCCTTGCGCAAGGAACTGCAAGACCGCGTAAAGCAAGCGCCGCAGGGCTCGGAAAGTGCAACCGCTCTCATGCAGCTCAACGACTCTCTGACCACTCTGCTGGGTTCTGCCACGCGACGCGCCGGACCGCCCAGCCAGACTCCCACTCTTTCTCTCCTGCGCGCCAAATACTCGGCCCTGTTTGGCATGCTGCAAGAAGTGGACGCCGCGCCCACAACCCAGGCCAAAGCCGGCCTCGCAGAAATTGAAAAGCAGCTTCCTCCCCTGCTGCAGAAATGGCAGGCGCTCAAAGACAAGGAACTCCCTGCCGCCAGCCAGAAACTCAAAGCTGCCGGCCAGCCGGAACTCAAACTTGCCGCCCTGGATTCGAACTCACACGCTGTGGCCAGGTCGAAAGACAAAGACGAGGAGTAGCTCAGCCCGAACCGACTGGAGCGAGGACACGCCGCGTTCCTCGCTCCAACTCTCCACAAAATTGACACTCCATCTCCGCATTGAGTACTCTCGCCTCACCGGAGCCAACCCATGAATTTGCGGCGTACTTGCTTCTTCTCTGCTCTGCTCTTCGTTTTATCCGCATTCTCTTTCGCTGACGATGCTCACCATCACCTCATGCCCGGCGACACCGTGGGCAGCGTCTCTTTCCCCACTTCCTGCGCGCCGCAGGTACAGAAGCCCTTTGAGCACGGCGTCGCTCTGCTTCATTCCTTCGAATATGAAATGGCTGATAACCAGTTCAAGGAAATTGCTGAGCATGATCCGCACTGTGCCATGGCGTACTGGGGACAGGCCATGACGTTCTATCATCAACTCTGGAACCGGCCCAGCAAAGATGACCTCCGGCAAGGTGTAGATCTGCTGAAGAAAGCCGCCGAACTCAAACCAAAAACCGCACGCGAACGCGAATATATTGACGCCCTTACCATCTTTTACCGCGATTCCGATAAGCTCGATCACAAGAAGCGCGCGGACGCCTACTCCAACGCCATGGAAGGCGTTTACCAGCACAATCCCCAGGACCATGAGGCCGCAGCATTTTACGCGCTCTCACTGCTGGCTTCCGGCGGCGCCGATGCCACGCACGCCAACGAGCGCAAAGCGGTCGTCATTCTGAACAAGCTCTTTGCTGAAGATCCCGATCATCCCGGTATTGCTCACTACATCATTCACAGTTGCGACAGTCCTCAGATGGCTTCGCTCGGCCTGGCAGCAGCGCGCAAGTACGCGTCCATCGCTCCATCGTCAGCGCACGCCGTCCACATGCCGTCGCATATCTTTGCCAGGCTTGGGCTATGGAAGGAAGATATTGCGTCGAATGAGGCTGCCATCCGCGCCGCGGACAAGATGGAAACCATGCATCTGCACGCCATGCACCACCGCATGCATTCCATGAACTTTCTGCAATATGCTTATCTCCAGATCGGCGATGATGCCAACGCGCTCCGCCAGTACACGGGCTTGCTCAAGTACAAGCGTTCCGATATCGAGAAGGATTATCAGGACACGTACGACGACATGCTCAGCAGCTTCCCCGCCATGTATGCCGTCGAGCGCAAACAATGGAAAGAAGCGCTGGATCTGCCGCCGGTCGCCGACGCCAAGCCTAACATCCAGCTTTCAACCTATTGGGCTCGGGCGGTTGCGGCAGGCCACCTTCATGATCCTGCAGCCGCACAGGATGCACTCAAGACTTACGAAGCACTCCTCGACGAAGTAAAAAAAGGTCCACAAGCATGGATCGCCGGCAATCTGACCAATGAGCATCAGGAAGTCCAAGCCTGGGCTGCCTATGCTCAAGGCAAAAGCGCTGACGCGCTGCGTATACTTCGTGCTGTCGCCGACCGCCAGGATAAAGTCGGCAAATTCGAGGTTGAAATTCCGGCTCGTGAAATGCTGGCTGACATGCTGCTCGATATGAATCGCGCAAAAGAAGCTTTGGCCGAATACCAAGTTTCACTCAAGACTGATCCCAACCGCTTCAACGGCCTCTACGGCGCTGCGCAAGCTGCCGGCATGTCGAATCAAAAAGAGAAAGCCGCCGACTATTATGCTCAACTGCTGAAGAATTGTCAGGGCGTCAACTCTGACCGTGCTGAATTGGTTAAAGCCAGGACGCTTCTCGCACAGAAATAGGTCCGGCGCTCAACCAATGGCGCATTTAAGCCCTTC
>DATNDP010000110.1:0-6142 GCA_035553195.1 Candidatus Acidiferrales bacterium | reverse complement strand
AGCGGAATTTGCGAGATTTCCATCACCTCGGTCACAACCAGCATGTGGAACTTGTCTGCGGCTTCGCGCAGCAGCTTTAGAGCCTCTTCTCCCAATCCTTGAAAGCTGTAAGGAGAGGTGCGGGGCTTGAAGGCTCCGCCCCGCAGAAAGTTCGCACCGGAACGCGAGACGGTTTCCGCCACAGCAAACAACTGCTCTCTTGACTCGACTGAGCAGGGGCCGGCCATGATCACCACTTCATCGCTGCCCACTGCAACTCCGTTCGGGAACCGCACTATCGTGCCTTCAGGCCGGAAGGTTCTGGCCACGAGCTTATACGGCGAGCTGATGCGATGGACCTCACCGACTCCAGGCAGCACCTCAACATCGCGGATGTCGAATTCGCGCCGGGCACCCACGGCCCCGAGCACCGTCTGCCGCGCACCGGTTGAGCGGTGCACCTCAAATCCCATATCGATCAGGCGCTCGATCACTTTCTGCACCTGCTCTTCCGTTGCTGTCTCCTGCATGGCTACGATCATGGTCTTTTCTGTTGTTCCGTTTCTCGCGATGATGCTTCAAAACTTGTGTTCAGATCACCCGATCAACGGATCACGTGATCACCCGATTTCTTGCTTAGTCATTCACTTCCACATCAAACTCCGTCTTGCCCTCCGGTATCTTCGGCTCTGGAACGATCTCCACCTTCTGGATGTTGCGCATCACGTCAATGATCCGCTCGTATACCTTGCGCAGTTCGCTGTCCGGCAGCGGGCCGTGATTCGCTTTCCCCACGTTCTCAAAAATGATCTTTTCACGGTCTGGTTCATAGATCGGCATACTGGTATTGCGCTTCAACTTACCGATTTCCTGGGCCGCCCGCGCGCGCTCATTCAGGATTTCCACCAACCGGCGGTCCAGTTCGTCAATTTTTTTGCGCCAATCCGCTATGTCCATGATTTCGGGTCTCTCAAAACAGAGTATATTTGCCAGCGACCAAAACTTTATAAAGTTAAATCTACTCTAGAGTAGCTTAAGGAAGTTAACTCTGGGAAGCTGCTGATTCGGCAGCTCCGCCCTCAGTGCCTCGTATCTTCCGGATGAGCGCGGCAACAGCCTCAGCTTCGTGGCCGGGATTCTGCTCCACAGCCTGGACAATTGCGCTTCCGACCGCTGCCGCATCCGCAAATTCCGCTACCTGGCGAAAGTGGTCGTGATTGGAAATGCCAAACCCCACCGCGACAGGAAGCCTGGTGAGCTTGCGAATTCGCTTCACCAGATTGGCGGCATCGCCGGCAAGTTGATCGCGTGTGCCGGTTACGCCGGTGCGCGAGACGGCATAAACAAATCCCTGACAGGCGCGCACGATGGATCTCAACCGCTGGTCAGGGCTCGTGGGCGCGGTGAGAAAGATTGTTTCCAGTCCGTGCGCCTCCATCAGCCGACGATATTCGGCGGCTTCTTCCACCGTGAGGTCCGTAATCAATGCGCCGTCCACGCCGGCCTGCTTCGCACGCTCGCAAAACCGTTGCATCCCAAACCGCAGGATCGGATTGAGATAGGAAAAGATCACCAGGCCTGTTTCGGATTGCTTGCGCACCTCCGCGGCCAGAGCAAGCACGTCCGCCAAGGAAGTGCCCTTCTTGAGCGCCCGTTCGCTGGCCCGCTGAATCACCGGCCCATCGGCCACAGGATCGCTGAACGGCACGCCCAGCTCGATCACATCAGCTCCCGCGCGAACAGCAGATAAAACAATTTCACAAGTGGTCTCTATGTTTGGATCGCCGCAGGTCACGTATGCCACCAATCCGGGTTTTTGCTGGAATTGCAGTCGGCTTCTTATTCGCTCCCTCGCTGGATTTGCCATTGCTGCTTTTCTCCGTGTCTCCGTGGTGAGATTTTGTTCTTTTATCAGCCGATACTCAGGTTTTCCCGCAGGATTCCCATGTCTTTGTCTCCGCGCCCCGAAATATTGACGATCACCACGTCTGACTTCTTCATCTTCGGAGCGCGCTTGATACACTCGGCCACCGCATGTGAGGATTCCAGCGCCGGAATGATCCCTTCCGTGCGCGCCAGTGTCGTACACGCCTCAAGCGCCTCGGCGTCGGATGCGGCCACATACTCGGCGCGACCGGCATCAGCTAGTGCGGCGTGTTCCGGACCGATGGATGGATAATCAAGCCCGGCCGAAACAGAATGGGTCGTAGCAATCTGTCCGGCCGCGTCCTGCAGCACGTAAGAATACGTACCCTGCAGGACGCCCGGCATGCCGCCGCGAAAACGCGCCGCATGTTCACCCAGTTGCTCGCCGCGGCCACCGGCTTCCACGCCGACCAGGCGAACGCGTTTGTCTTTGATGAATTCGTGGAAGATTCCGATCGCGTTGGAGCCGCCTCCCACACAGGCGATGATGGCGGTGGGTAATTTGCCTTCAGCTTTGAGGATCTGCGCCCGCGCCTCCCGACCTATCACGGAATGAAAATCGCGCACCATGGTCGGATATGGATGTGCACCCAGAACACTTCCCAGCAGGTAATGCGTGTCGCGGACGTTCGTCACCCAGTCGCGCATGGCTTCGTTAATCGCGTCTTTAAGAGTCTTCGACCCGGATTCCACGCTCCGTACCTCAGCGCCAAGCAGGCGCATGCGGAAGACGTTCAGCTCCTGGCGGCGCATGTCTTCCGCGCCCATGTACACAACGCAATCGAAACCAAAGAGCGCGCAGACGGTCGCCGTTGCCACGCCGTGCTGGCCGGCGCCGGTTTCCGCTATGATGCGCCGCTTGCCCATCCGTTGCGCCAGCAGCGCCTGACCGATGCAGTTGTTGATCTTGTGGGCTCCGGTGTGCAGCAGGTCTTCACGCTTGAGATAGATCTTTGCTCCTCTCAGTTTTTCCGTGAGCCGGCGGGCATGAAACAGGGCGGTTGGACGGCCGGCATACTCCTTGAGCAGCCGCTCGAATTCAGCGCGGAACTTTTTGTCTTTGCGCGCCTTCTCATATTCGCGCTCCAGTTGCTCCAGAGCCGCCATGAGCGTCTCGGGAACATACCGTCCGCCATACACGCCGAAGCGTCCTGGCGCGAGTTTCGATTTCAGTGCTGCGCTGCCCATTCTTCTTTCTCCGCATTTCGTACTGCTGTGACAAAAGCCTTCAACTTCTCCCGATCCTTTTTGCCCGGCGCGCTTTCGACGCCGGACACTACGTCAACTCCGTATGGACGGAATATGCGAATGGCCATGCCCGCGTTTTCGGGGCTCAATCCGCCGGCCACGATAAAGGGCAATTCAGTTTCAGTGAGAAACGAGCGCACGCCGCGCCACTCGAAGGCTTGTCCGCTGCCTGCGCCCGAGTCCAGCAGGATTGCATCCGGCCGCGAAGCACCGGTGAGAAACTCTTCCAGCCGCAAGTGGAAATCATTGTGAATAACCACCGTTTTGATGACGCGCACAGCCTGCTCTCGCAGGAGCTTCGATTTGATTTGCGAGACGAGCTCTGCTGATTCATTGCCATGCAATTGCACTGTGGTCAGGTGCGCTTCCAAGGCGATCTGGCAAATCCTATCCGCGTTCTCATCCATGAAAACCCCGACTCGCTCAATGTTTTCCGGCAATCTGCGGACAATCTCCTGCGCCTTCTCAGGTGCGATCTGCCGCTTGCTGGGTGCGAAGATAAAGCCCAGGGCGTCCGCGCCTGCCTCGATGGAGGCCATAGCGTCTTCGAGGGAAGTAGTTCCGCAAAATTTGATCCAGATTCGCATGTTCTTTGAGAATTTCGCGCGGGCCTTACTGGACGGTGCCACGCCAGTGAGGCGACGATGATTGTGAAGGAGAATACAAGCCGGCTTCCTGAAGCAGTTGTTGCAGTTTCTTCCCGGGGTCCTCGGCGCGCATAAGAGTCTCACCAATCAGGAAAGCCTGGTAGCCTGCCGCATGTAACTCGCGGATGTCCTCGCCTGTTTCAATTCCACTTTCAGCAATTTTCAGAATGTGGTTGGGAATGCCTTCGGCCATTTCGATGGCTGTATCCAGGCTGACCTGAAACGTTTTCAAATCCCGGCTATTCACGCCAACCACTTCAGCGCCACCTTCCAGCGCGCGGCGCAATTCTTCGCCGTCATGAACTTCACAGAGCACATCCAGTTCCATGGCGCAGGCGCGGTCAAGAAGCCCGCGAAACGTTTTATCATCGAGCGCTGCAAGGATCAGCAGAATGGCATCGGCATGATGCGCCCGTGACTCCAGAATCTGAAATTCATCCACGATGAAGTCCTTGCGCAAGCAGGGTAGCTCGCTCGCCGCGGAAGCTTCCATCAGATTTGCAAGGGAACCCTGGAAGTAGGGTTCATCAGTCAGGACGGAGAGCGCGGAGGCGCCGCTGCGGGCAAGCTGGTTAGCCAGCACACCAACTGGGAAGGTGCCTCGAATCACCCCTTTTGACGGAGATGCCTTTTTTAGTTCCGCAATCATCGCCGGCCCGAGTTGGGCCATGGCCTGCAACCGCCTTCGGAATCCGCGCGGCTGATGATGCGCTGCGCTCTTCTCCAGTGCACGTAAATCCGCCATGCTGCGCGCACGGTTGGCGCGTTCACGGGCTGCAGCCAGGATCTCGTCAAGCTTGGTCATGGGAAGCGGCAGAGACAAGTATATGTGATTTCGCAGCCAAAAAGCACGAAAGCCGCGACGACCGCAGGCAAACATCGTCGTCCTACGATCATTCGCGGCTCGGTGGTCGCCTTCAGGGGGCTACAACTCGCCTCGGGTATGCTCGCGCGCCTCTACCACCACCCCGCCGTTGACCGTGGTCGCATGCACCAGGGCATCGCCGGTGCCGAAACGGAGAAGCTTGCGTCCCTCATTGTCCCAGGTGCGTTGGGCGTTGTTGCAGACGTCATCTTTGCAAACAATGGAGACGTGCTCTGACCCGGCGATCTCAACTCCTATGTCCAGGTTTTTCGGAACCGCCACCACCAGGCCGCCATTCTGTGTATGCGCTTCAAGGCCCTTGCCTTCCCAGCGTTCCGGCAGGCTGATGCTGAGCCCGCCATTCTGCACCTCCGCGTTCACATCGCCGCTGCAATCCTTAATGCTGACGCCGCCATTGCGGGCTTCGGCTGTGAGCGTGCCGGTACTCCGCGTCAGCGCAATACCGCCGTTGCGGGCGTGCGCCTTCACCACTCCATTGAACCCGCGAACTGAAATCCCGCCGTTATGGACATTGAGATCGAGAGTGGCGCCTTTGGGCGCTTTGACCAGCAGCAATGTGCCTACAGAATGCCCGTCCGGCTCCGGACTGGTGAACGTGATATTGCTGCCATTGATTTGCAGCTTCACTTCGTTCAGCGCCTGTTTCGCCGTGGCCTCATCTGCAGCCGATGCCTGCTTGCAGAGCTTGAGACTGATCTCCGGTTTGTCCCAGTTAGTTACCTGAATACCACCGTTACGTTCAGCGGTGATGGTGAGCGGCTGGTTGGGAACGGTGCGGGATTCTTCACCGCGAACACTAGCGCTGTAATCGTCGTTATATACGCGCAGGTGTTGCGCACAATCGTCGCTATCAGAATCGTTCAAGGTCACCGAGCTGTTTTGCGGGCGAGGCTCAGCGGCTCGCAGCATTACAGCGCAAATGGGTAAAGCCAGCAGCACAACCAGGAGTCTTTTCATGCGCACCTCTCAAGCCTCTTAGACAGGTGAGGTGCTGATAAGTTAGCAGCATGGCGGGGGATTTTGCGTGGGCGCAGGAAGCTACGCGATTACGCCGCGGGGCTTCACGTTATTGCGGATGAACTGGACAATTTCGTCCATCGGGGTGCCAGGATTGAAAATGCCGGCTACGCCTGACTTTTTCATGAATTCAAAGTCCTGCTCCGGAATAATGCCGCCAATGACCAGCAGAACGTCTTCCATCTTGTTCTGACGGAGCAGTTCGGAGACGCGAGGGACGATGGCATTGTGCGCGCCGGAAAGAATGGACAGGCCGATCACGTCCACGTCTTCCTGCAGGGCTGAGTTCAGAATCATTTCCGGTGTCTGTCGCAGGCCTGTATAGATAACCTCCATCCCCGCGTCGCGCAGGGCGCGAGCAATCACTTTGGCCCCGCGATCGTGACCGTCAAGGCCGGGTTTGGCAACAAGCACGCGGATTTTGCGTTCGGCAGGCATT
>DATNDP010000109.1:0-3774 GCA_035553195.1 Candidatus Acidiferrales bacterium | reverse complement strand
CCAGGATCGTCTCTCCTTGACAACTTAGGAAAGCCCGATGTAGCCTCCTAGTGAGCTTAGGAGGAATGGCCCGGACAGCTTAGATTTTTCTTGGGGCAACATTCTATGAACTCACCTCTGCCGGCCGCAATTGCGCGCGAGGAACCTGAGGGCCGCAATCGCCTGATGGCTGCGAGGGGCCCGGCACTCACGCGGAAGAGATCCAGCTAGCCGCCAACGTCACATCGCCCGCTCTGGTGGAGGCCTTTGCGCGCGTGCCGCGGGAGAAGTTCCTGGGTTCCGGTCCCTGGCACATCGCTGTACCCGATCTGTTAACGGGCAGCGTTCAGTATGTACCCACTCCTGACGCTGATCCCCGCCGCGTGTATCACAATGTGGTGATCGTGCTCGACCGCTCGCGCGATCTCACCAATGGCCAGCCCGGAACTTTGGCGCATTACATCAACGCGCTTGAGCTCTCACCCGGAGACAGCGTCTATCACATGGGAGCAGGAGCGGGTTATTACACCGCCATCATGGCTGAAGTTGTAGGCCCTTCCGGAAAAATAACCGCCAGTGAAGTTCATTCTGAACTCGGGCTGTTAGCGAAACAGAATCTTGCGAATTGGTCCAACGTGAAAATTCATTCGGTCGACGGCAGCCAATTCGATCCCGGGGAGTGCGACGCCATCCTGATCAACGCCGGCGTGACGCATCCGCTGCCCTTATGGCTGGACCGCTTGCGCGAAGGCGGACGTCTTCTGGTGCCGATCACTGTGCCCATGGGACCGAACCTTGGCAAGGGTGTAATGCTGAAGGTCACCCGGCACACAAACGGGTACGCCGCGCATTATGTAAGCTTTGTTGCCATTTACTCCGCTATTGGCATCCGGGATCAGCGGCTTGAGCCCGCGCTGGGCCAAGCGCTGGCCATGGGCGGCTTGATGAAAGTGAAATCCATCCGCCGTGACCAGCACGCGCCGAATGATAACTGTGTGGTCCACGGAACAGACATTTGTCTCAGCTTGGAGGCGGTGACATCGTCAGCGACCGCGTCCGTTCAATGATCTTCTTTGGCTAACGCCTGTGCTACGAATTGTCCCGAGCGTACGGTTGAGAAATGCCGCCAGGCGCAACCCGGCCAGTGCTAATCTCTCGTTGACCAAGTGAATGTTCGCATCGTAGTAGGTTTGATCGACCGAAGCAGGCCGTTGGTTAATGATGGTCTGTGCCTGGCCGTGCGATTCGTTGGCCCAGTCAGCCGGGCTACCCCCGGCGTAGCGGTCCAAGCTTTCTGTGCGGATCAGATCCTGCAATCGCTCGACGTACTCCTGCTCTGACAGCGGGGCGTGATCCAGCATTTCCGTGTCCCAGACGCGGTGGAGATTGCATTCGTGCTCGCCGCACAGCTCATTCCCAAAGACCGCCAGTTTGATGTCATTGCCGCCGTGCCCACTCTCTGTCGCATGCAATGGCTGATGCAGGTCTCCGACCAGGTGGACCACCCATTTAAGCGCCTCCAGCCGCTGCTGCGGCGGCGCTGTAGGATCGGCCAGCACGCGACTGAAGATCTCAATGCGGTCCACAGCACAGTCGTGATGGTCTGTGAGTGCTCCGCTGTGCTTCGCCCAGGGCCGGAAGCAATCGCGTTGTTCGTTGAAGCTGCTTGCAGCGGCGGGAATATTCACAAAGTGCCAGTCAACGCTGTCATCGCGCTGCTGGCGGATGTCATCCGCCCACATGGAAATGGAGGCTAAACTGTCGTGCCCGAGCAGAAGCTGCAGGTTATTTCTGGTTTTCGGGGTCAGGCGGGAGTACGCGATATCGGCGATGATGCGGTGCCCTTTGGAGCCCCAGCCCAGAAGCTGCACAGGCACAAACGCAACCATCAGCAACACGGCAATTGGTTTTTTCACAGGACAGCCCCTCGCCCTGCTGATCTTACCGCACGAAATCAACCCACCTGAACTGTAAGCATTGATATAGACCCTCCATCCACTCCCTGAATAGGAAAAGCGACCGGCTCGCCCTGCCGGCGTGTTGCCAACGCGTAGAGAAACGGCAAGTAGTGGTCCGGAGTCGGGATGGAGAGCAGCGCGTCACGGCCGAGCTTTTCATATTCGATCAGCGGCTTGTGCTCCCCTGCCACTACCATTTCGCGCACCTGCTCCTCAAATCGGACCGCCCAATCGAAGGGATCCACGGGATGCCTTCCCCAAGCATAGGCATGAAGGTTGTGCACCAGGTTGCCGCTGCCCATGATCAGAACTCCTTCGTCGCGCAATGGGGCCAGACGCCGTCCCAGTTCGTAATGGAAAGCCGCGGGCTGCGTCTCATCAATACTGAGCTGCACCACTGGAATGTCAGCCTGGGGGTAAACGTGAAACAGCACTGACCAGGTGCCATGATCCAGTCCCCAGCTTTCGTCGAGGTTGACTTGCAGCGGCGCCAGCATCTTCTGTACTCGGCGCGCAAGGTCGGGGTCACCTGGAGCAGGATACTTCACCTGGTACAACTCGCGGGGAAAGCCTCCAAAGTCATGGATGGTGCGGGGCGCGGTGGTGATTGTCACCCCGGTCTTGGGCACAAACCAGTGCGCCGAGATCGAGAGAATCGCCCTGGGCCGCGGCAGGGTTTTCCCGATTGCGCTCCACCCCTCCGTGTAGGCGTTTTGCTCGAGGGCGTTCATCGGATTGCCGTGACCGAAGAAGAATGCTGGAAGGATGGTGGACATGACTTGCCTCTCAAAAGGAGAGGATGAGTATTCGATGCGCGCGCGGCGAACTAGATTTAACAGATGTCGACTTCAGCGGCTTAAGCGTAAACGCGCGTAGCCATCGCGAGAACGAGAGCAAGTTCCCTGCTTCTGCAGCTTCGGCTCAATTCCCGGCTTCTGAAGAACACTCGCTGCACTGCGCTTTGCGGCAGAGGAAAGCCGTGGAGATGGAATGCTTGAAGATCAATTGTTCCTGGTTGCTGTCCGCCAGGATCACGGCATACTTGTCAAAACAGCGGACTCTCCCCGTAACGCGTACTCCATTCAGCAGATATACGGTCACGTGCCGCCCGGCCTGCAGAGCCGCACTGAAGAATGACTCCTGGATACAGGTAACCGACATGAGATTTGCCCCCGATTTTTCGGGTCCCATACGGGGAGGGAACCTACCGGGGAAAATTAATGCTCTTTCATCTATTTGTCCAATATATAATCGGCATGTTTTTGATAGGTAATGACTATGGAAGTCCATCAACTCAGATACTTCTGTGCCGTGGCGGAAACCGGCAATTTCACTCGCGCCGCGGAGCGCGAACAGGTGGCACAGCCCTCCCTCTCGCAACAGATCATGAAATTGGAGGAGGAACTCGGCGTTCGGCTTTTTGATCGTCTCGGCCGCGCGGTGCGCCTTACCGATGTAGGTCAGGTGTTCCTTAAACGCGCTCGTACAGTCCTGGGGGAACTGAAGGCCGCCAGGGAGGAAGTGGCGGAACGTCAGTCCACGGTTTCGGGGCCCATCTCCGTAGGTGTGATCCCAACCATAGCTCCGTACTTTCTGCCCTCGCGACTTGCGCTTTTCTCGCGCAAATACCCTCAAGTTTCCATCAGCGTGGTGGAAGACGTGACAGTGCGGCTCATGGACCGTCTTCGCGCTGGATTGATTGATATCGCCGTGATCGCGCTGCCGATCCGCGGCAATGATGTGGAGTGCTCGCCGCTGCGAACCGAGCGTCTCTATGCCATTCTGCCCAGGAACCACCATCTGGCCAAAAGGCGGAGCCTGCAATTGAAAGAGCTGC
>DATNDP010000108.1:0-14349 GCA_035553195.1 Candidatus Acidiferrales bacterium | reverse complement strand
TGGAGCAATATGCGTCTGCCACTGCGGTCAAGCGGATGGCCGTGGAGGCCGTGGCCACCGGCGCGGCTCCTGAACTGGCGCGCGCCATGGATGAAAATCCGGAATTCAGTTCCAAGGTGGTGTATCAGATGGCCGTGCAGGGCGATGAGCCGGCCCAGCAGATATTTGTGCGTGTCGGTAAAGCGCTGGGGGCCGTCATTGCTGACCTGGTCAATGTTTTCAACCTGCCCATGTACGTGATCGGGGGCGGCGTTTCCCTGGCATGGGAGGCGTTTGCTCCTGCCCTGCTCGAAGAAGCAAGAAAGAATTCTTTCGTCTATCGGGCGACGGCCCCGTTGCCCAACCGTCCTGGCGTGCAGGGCGCCGCAGTTCACGACGACGTACTGCCTGTGCGCCGCAGCACCATCATCACGCGCGCACTGCTGGGCAGCGATGCCGGCCTGCTCGGGGCCGCTCGGCTCCCGATGATCGCGGTCGATGTAAAACTTCCAGAGCAGGAGTTGAAGCGCGCGTAGCGTACATACGCGGCATGCCGCGCCTCCATCACAGCCGTCGCGTGGCATTAAGTAATGGGCCAAGTGATTACGAAAGAAAATCGCGGACTTTTTTGCCTTAGACCTCTCTGAACGCCAGTTCACCCGGCGTATACTGCTGCCCGATCAAAACGGCAGACCACAAGCATCAACCGAAACCGGCCGTGGGTCTCGATCAAAATCAATTCTGTAGGACGCTGGCTGCCGTTTTGCTCATGAATGGCTCGTAACATCGCAGAAATCTGATGCGTCCGGGCAGGATGAGAGCCCCTGCGGCCCAGCAAAAACCGCCCCCTTCCGAGCGGCGGACCCCAGCCACTCCCTCGGAGGCGACATGCGTTGTAACCATAACCAACGGTTTTTGCAAGGCTGTTGCAGTCCCTTCCTTTTTTAAGGCGCCGTTCCGGCGCAGAAAGAATGGAGCTTTATATGGCTACTGCACCAAAAATCCCTGTCCCGATTCATGAAATTGAAAATGTTCTTGCCTTCCGCACGAAAGTTGGCGGTGAGAGCGTGAAAGGCGGCGAGTCCAAAAACCTGGGTACGGTGGAGACCAGCCGGTTCGATAAAATTCGGCTGGTGGCCGACGAACGCATTGGCTCGACCTGCAATGTCTTCATTCGGCTGACGATCATGGAAGGTAACGAGTTAGTTGCTTTCCTCGACCATCTTCTGCTTACTCCGCACTCGCAATTGACCCGCGTCTATGACGTTCCTTGTACAAAGATCGATGTGGCCATTGACGGCGTCGGCGCCGTCAATACCCACGGCGCGGTGGATGTGCTGATCTACGGCCAGTTCTGAAAAGCGAAAGTCGAAAAGCAAAGGGCGCGCTCTCTCTCGCGGGTGCGCCTTTTTATTCAGACCTCAGAGCGAGAATGGGATTGATTCTGCTGGCGCGGTGCGAAGGCAGCAGGGAAGCCAGAGTTCCTGCAGTTCCCACCAGAATTGAAACCACGACGAATGTGGGTACATCATTTGGCTGAACCTCATGAAGCATTGAGCCCATCAGGCGGGTGAGCGCCAGTGCCCCCAGAACTCCAAACGCAAGACCGGACACAATTAGGTAACTGCTGTCCCGCAGCACCATCCTGACCACTTGTCGTCTCTCCGCTCCCATCGCCATGCGGATTCCAATCTCGCGCGTGCGCTGGGCCACGGTGTGGGAAACAACTCCGTAGATTCCAACCATGCCCAAAAGCATTCCAATGCCGGCAAACGCTGTGAAGAGCCACATCGTGGAGCGAGGCTGCTTAACCGAAAGTCGAATCACCTCGTCCATTGTGCGTATCTTGCTCACGGGAACGGTTCGGTCGATGCTCGCCACAGCCTGCGGCAGTTCGCGCGCGACTGTCAGCGGATTCGCCTTCGTGCGCACCACGAGATTCATTTCGCCTGGGGGACTGACAATTCCCTGTTGTTCCGGATAATACACTGCACCCACCATGCGCGCGGCAACATCGTCCGGAGCTACGTTGTATTTGCGAACGTCCTCAACCACGCCGACGACCGTCCGCCAATCGTTCATCCAGGACGGTTTGATGTGCTTGCCGATCGGATCCTGACCGGGCCAGAAGAGGTCGGACAGGGACTTCTCCACGAGCACGACTTTGGCCGAGTTGGGCCCATCATTCTCGTTGAAATTTCTACCGCGGAGGATGGAAATGCCCATGGTCGGAATGTAATCAGGGGTCACGGTGAACTCCCATGCCGAATAGGGCTTCTCCGGTGAGTACTCCGGCCGCCCCTCGACGGCAACCACAGCGCGCCCCACGTAATACAACGGAACACCTTCGCTCACCGCGGCATTGCTAACGCCCGGCAGCGTGCGAACCTGTTGCACAACCTGAGAGTAGAAATCCACGCAGTGGTTGTGCTTTCGGCAGAACTCGGGAGAAGGCGTAATGTCTGCCGTCAGGAGATGCTCGCTTTCAATCCCGGTTTGCGATCCGAGCATTACATAAACACTTTTTATCAACAGTCCCGCCCCAATCACCAGCACTACCGACATAGCAACTTCAGCAATGACCAGCACAGAGGAAAGCCGGTTGCGTTTGCGGCTCAAACTGGCGTTTTGCGTTGCCGACTTCAGCGACTGCTCTACGTCTGGTGCGGTCGCATGCAGGGCAGGCGCCGTGCCGAAGATCACGCCCGTTATCAGAGAAACCAGAAACGAAAAAATCAGGACGTGCAAGTCAATCCGCACAGCCGGCAATCCTGGAGTGTAATCCGGGACGAGGGCTTTTAAAGCATTCAGGCTCACAACAGCGAAAAAGAGTCCGATGCCGCCTCCGGCACCAGCGAAGAACGAACTCTCAGTCAGCAGCTGGCGGATAATCCGGGCCCGGCTTGCGCCCAAAGCCGTGCGGATGGCGATCTCCCTTTGGCGCGTCGCTGTTTTCGCCAAAAGCAGGTTGACAACGTTCACACACGCGACCAGAAGGATCAGTCCTGCCGCTCCGAGCAGGATCAAGAGCGTGGGCCGGACCCGTCCCACAACATCATGCTGAAACGGCCCAATATTGAAAGCAGATAGATAATCTTTGCCCATGGTCCACGGATATTGAGCCGCCACTTGCGGGGCCACGGCTTTGAATTCGGCGCGTGCTTGTTCAAACGTGACGCCAGGCTTGATCCGGCCGATCATCCAGTACAAGAAGTTGCCCCACATATGCTGCGCGTCCACTCGCACGGGAATCCAGACCTGAAGCGAGGGCGACCGGAAGTTGTACTCGCGCGACAACACACCTACGATCTGGCGCGCCCTGTCGTCCAACGTGATCCATTGCCCCACGATGTTCGGATCGCCGCGAAACCGAGTCTGCCAAAGGCCATAGCTGATAATGGCGATGTTATCCTGTCCCGGCAGGTCATCGCCCCTCCGAAAAATGCGGCCTTTGAGCGCATTCACTCCCAGAAGGCTGAACCAGTTGGAGGAGACTTGCGAGCCATTGACGCGCAGGGCCTCGCCATTCGTCATCAGGTTGAAGCCGCCCCACGTGTCTGCAGCAATTTCGATGCTCTTGAGCCGCTGCTGAAAACCGATGAGCGCGCCTTCAGGGACCGGCCCCGTGTATGCCGCGTTGACCAGCTCTTCGGGATGAGGAAAGGGAAGAGGACGAAGCAGGATTCCATTCACCATGCTGAAAATGGCCGTGTTTGCGCCGATGCCCAGCGCCAGCGTGAGGACTAGAACGAGTGTGAACCCGGGATTCTTGCGCCAAGTGCGCATGGCAAAGCGCAGATCCTGAAGCGCATGTTCCATCCAGTTCACGCCACGCGATTCCCGACAGTGCTCTTCCACCTGCGCAAGCCCGCCCAAGTCCCGCAACGCTGCGTAGCGCGCTTCTTCGGCGCTCATCCCGTTGGTGATGTTTTCTTCAATTTGGCGCTGCAGATGAAACTGTAATTCCTGGGAAAGATCGGCATCAGCCTGCTGTTTGAAGAAGATGGAATGGAGACAATGAAAGATCTTATCCGGCCAGCGCATGCGTGCTCCTCAGATCAGGCGTTTTCCAGAACAATGTTGATGGCCATTGAGAGCCGGTCCCAAGTAGCCTGCTGTTCGCGCAAGTATTTCTCGCCGGCGCGGGTAAGCGAATAGTATTTCGCGCGGCGGTTATTTTCTGAGTCGCCCCACTGCGCCTTGATCCAGGCTTTGCTTTCGAGCCGGTGCAGCGCGGGATAAAGGGCTCCCTGGTTCACCTGCAGAACTTCCCTGGAGAGCTGGCGGATGCGGTGCGCAATCGCCCAGCCGTGCATTGGCTGCAAAGCGATGGTCTTCAGGATCAGCAGGTCCAGCGTGCCCTGGATAAGATCAGTCGGTTTGCCCATCGCGCGCATCTCTCCTGTCAACGAATGACAAGAAAGTACGCTCGCTCTTGTCAATAGTCAAGGGGAGTAGGTCCTTTATGGAGAGACGAATTAAAACGGGCACATCGCTAAAGCAGATCGTCGCAGGAGAGAGTCGAAGTGGAGGCTTGTCACTCCTCAGAGGCCAGCTCTTCCTCTTGTAATGCCGTCAGCACCTCATCCTCCACATCCCAGTTTTTGAGGATTCTGATTGAAACCGCGGCGCTGAAGCCGGCGCGAACCAGCGCCCGGAAGATCCGCGCCGCCTCCTTGTTGCTGGCGGGTTTGCGGAGCCGCTTGCGCTTCAGGAAGGCTCGCGCCAGGCCTTCTTCATTCACTCCGGCAAAGGCGTCCGCAACAGCTTTTTCGATCAGATCACGGTGAACGCCTTTTACTTTTAGGTCTGTAATCACGCGCCTTGCGCCGAATTTCTCATTGTCACGTCGCAAGGAGGAGTACGCCGCGGCGTAACTGGAATCGTTTAAATACTTCTGTTCCTTCAATCGGGAAACTACGCGTTCGATTATCTCAGCGTCGTCACACCGCTGCCGCAGCAATCGCTTCAATTCAGCCACGGTGCGCATTTTGCGTCCCAGCGCAGCGACAGAGTAGTCATATAACTCGGGTTCCGTGTAAGTCCTGTTCGCCCTCTTGAACGGCACGATGGCAAGAATAGCAGAAGCAGATCAGCCGCGAATGAAAGCGAATCAAACGATTCTGGCTTTTAAAAAGGAAGGAGGGCCTCATCAGCCCTCCTTTGTTTTACTTCGTGTTCTTTGTGGTTAGATTCTTCCCGCGCTGAATCCTGCCTGCTCCATCTGCTCGCGCGCCGCGTCGGCGGTAGAGTGGATGCCCTGGACCTTGAGCTTGAAGTCGTCAGGATTGCTGGCATTCTCAAGCGCGGTTTCGTAGCTGACCAGGCCTTGCGAGTACAGATCATAGAGGGACTGGTCAAACGTCTGCATTCCATACTGCGATGTGCCGGAAGCAATGGCCTCATGGATGAGGCGAGTCTTTTCCGGAATCATGATGCATTCGCGCACAAAGGCGGTTGAGAGAAGGACCTCACAGGCAGGCACGCGGCCGGCGCCGTCGGCGCGCTTGACCAGGCGCTGGCTGATGACGGCCCGCAGCGTGGCCCCAAGCTGCATGCGCACCTGTTTCTGTTCGGGTGGCGGAAAGACCGCGATAATGCGGTTGATGGTTTCCACGGCGTCCAGAGTGTGCAAGGTTGAGAACACCAGGTGGCCGGTTTCAGCCGCGTGCAGAGCTGTAGAAATCGTTTCCAGGTCGCGCATTTCGCCCACCAGGATCACGTCCGGGTCCTGGCGCAGGCTGGCGCGCAGCGCCGAGGCAAACGACGGAGTATCCACTTCCACTTCGCGTTGGTTCACGAAACCTTTTTTATCGCGATGCAGAAATTCGATGGGATCTTCAATGGTGATGATGTGCTCGGGCCGGGTGGAATTGATGCGGTCCAGCATGGCGGCCAGGGTTGTCGATTTACCCGAACCGGTGACGCCGGTGACCAGACACAATCCACGGGCTTCTTCGCAAACGTGTTCGATGACCTTGGGGAGATAAAGTTCTTCCAGCGCGCGAATCTTGGTGGGAATGACGCGCAGCACCAGGCCGACGTTGCCGCGCTGCTGGAATACGTTCACACGGAATCGTCCCAGGCCTGCGACGCCGTAAGCCATATCCAGCTCCGCCGCTTCTTTGAACTTCTGCTTCTGCCGGTTGGACATCATGCTGAAAGCCATGTTCAGCATGTCTTCGGCGGAGATGCGTGGCTGGTCAGTGAGCGGGACAAGTTCACCGTCCACACGGACGTGTGGGTAGTTGCCGACTTTCAAATGCAAGTCGGAAGCCTTTCGCTCCATGGCGATGCGAAGCAGATCGTCAATATGCATAGTGCAGTGTTACCTCAAACCCGGGTCAGAGAATGCCGCGAAATTGGCTGGAACGTATCATGCTGCCTTTTTTCAGGCAATCAGAGTTTCACTTCCAATTCTTTTGGTTTTAGGCCTGAGCCGAAATGAAACTCGGCAAAAATTTTGAGCATCGGCACTAAGACCTTGGCCATCAAGAGTGTAGGGCGGTTTAGCCATGCCCACAATGTTACCTATGACACAGAACGTTAATTGGCCTCGTGTGGTGGTGGTTGGCGGAGGTTTTGCCGGCCTGAATGCGGCCAAAGCGCTGAGCAACGCGCCGGCGCGAGTGACTGTGCTCGACCGTAAAAATCACCATACTTTCCAGCCGCTGCTCTACCAGGTTGCATTGGCGGTGCTTTCTCCGGCGGAAATTGCTTCGCCCATTCGTAACGTCCTTCGCCGCGCAAAAAATACCGAAGTTTTGCTGGGAGAAGTCACCGGTTTTGACCTGGAGAAACGTCTGGTCCGGACGCAAGCGCTGGATCTCCCTTATGACTTTCTCATCGTGGCTGCGGGCGCCACGCACGCCTATTTTGGCCATCCTGAATGGGAGCAGTACGCGCCCGGTTTGAAGACGCTGGAAGATGCCACCGAGATCAGGAGGCGCGTTCTTTCCGCGTTTGAGCAAGCCGAGCGGGAGGCATATGCGCACCGTGCCACTCCTCCGCTGAATTTTGTGGTGATAGGCGGCGGCCCTACCGGAGTGGAACTTGCGGGCGCCATCTCGGATATCTCCCGGCACTACATCGAACGCGATTTCAGGAATATTGATCCCACCAAAGCGCGCATTATTCTTCTGGAAGGCGGCCCTCGCGTGCTTCCGGCCTATCCGCCGGACCTCTCCGCAAGTGCCGAAAAGCAACTGCGAGAAATGGGAGTGGAGGTCCGGACCAACGCGATGGTCACGAATGTAGAGCCGGGCGTGGTCAGCGTGGGGCAGGAAAAGATTCGCGCATCGGTGATCCTGTGGAGCGCCGGCGTGTCTGCCTCGCCTTTGGGCCGCATGCTGGGGGTCGCGACAGATCGAGCCGGACGCGTACTGGTTGAGCCTGATCTCTCGGTTCCGGGTCACCCGGAGGTCTTCGTAGCGGGAGATCTTGCGGCGGCGCGCTGGCTGGATCACGCAAGCAGCGCGGCAAAAAGCGATGCCACCATCAGTGACAAGGATAAAAAGACGCCCTTTGTGCCAGGCCTGGCGCCCGCGGCCATTCAGATGGGCAGGTTCGCCGGCCGGCAAGTCAAACGCTCGCTCGAAGGCAAACCGCGGGAAGCTTTCAACTACTGGGACAAAGGCACGCTCGCCACGATTGGCCGTTCCCGAGCGGTTGCCGATTTTGGCAGGTTTCACGTCTCCGGCTATTTCGCCTGGCTCTCCTGGCTATTCATTCACCTGATGTTCCTGATCGGCTTCCGCAATCGCATCCTGGTGATGGCGGAATGGGCGTGGGCGTACGTGACCTACAACCACGGAGCGCGGCTGATTACGGAGCCAAACCAGACGGTGACGCAGGAGAAGCCAAGAGCAAAAGCGGGATAGCCCCGGCCGCGCAGACCAGAAGGCGGGATCCTGTATTTCAGCTATTTGTCGCGATCGGGACGGACTTCTTTCCGGATCTTCTTCTTGGCGCGTTTGCGCGCGAGGGCCTGCTTTACGCGGAGCTTTTCGCCCGGTTTCAGGTAGTAGGAGTGGCGCTTGACTTCCTTAATGATGTCTTCTGCCTGCACCTTGCGTTTGAACCGGCGTAAGGCGTTCTCAATGGATTCGCCTTCCTGCAATCGAACTTCTGCCAAAATGATCTCCCGTGCCGTAAGAACAGCACACTCTAAGATTACCCTATATTTGACAGCTTGTCTTTTCCTGCAGGTTAGTGCTCCAGCATGAGTTTGGCCGCTCAGGCGGCGGCATTCCGAATGCTCGAAGCGCTTTTATCCAACAGTTCGCGCTCCCGCTGTGACATCTCCGGCAGCAGAATCCTCTCGACGCCGTGCCGGCCCACAATGCTCGGCAATGACAATGTTGCGCCGAAGTCCTTGTTAAATGAACCAATTGGAATCACGGTGCGCTCATCGCGAAGGACCATCTCGGCAATGCGGGCGGAAACAACCGAAATGCCGTAAACGCTCGCACCTGTGCCTTCAATAATCGTGATGTTCGCATAGCGGACCTCGCGTTCTACCTCGTCCTGCAGCTTTTGCAGCTCCTTAGCCTCCGGAAGTGAGGCCAGCGGCACCCCAGAGATCCGCACCGACGACCAGAGAAATACCTGTGATGTTCCGTGTTCTCCAAGAACCAGGGCGTCTACGCTGGCGGGATTTACATTCAGCTTTCTAGCTAGATGGAAGCGGAAACGGAGCGAGTCAAGATAAGTCCCCGTGCTGAGCAGAGGCGCGGCCGGAGCGATCGTGTGCACCACATCGGCAAGCGCATCGGGAGGGTCGGTCACAACAAGGATCACGGCTTCCGGAGCGGCTTTTACGATTTCCGGCACAATCTGGCGATAAATATCGCCGTTCGTCTTGAGCAGTCGCAGCCGGCCTTTGGGGTCGTTCCGGTCGGTGGCTCCCCCGGTCTTTTCGTTGATGCCCGCAGTGATCATGACCAGCGCCGCGCCGGCAAGGTCATGGAAATCGCCGGCGCGCAGATCGACGGCTGGGAGCAGCACGCTGCCGTAGCGCGCGTCGGTTACAACTCCTTCGGCGCGCTTCTTGTTCCGGTTTACCAGAATAATTTCCCGAGCCACTCCGCGAATGGCAAGCGATAGCAGACAGGCCGATCCGACTGCGCCTGCGCCTACGATTCCAACTTTCATGTTCACCGCCCTGAGTTGTGCGTTGTGCGAACATTCATTGGATTCAGCAAGCCGACACGAAGCTGCTTTCCCCGGCCCGTCGGGTGGACCTTACTCATACCGTAGTGCCACTATGGGATCCACTTTAGTGGCGCGGAGCGCCGGGATGTAACAAGCCAGCAAGGCAACTGCAAGGAGCACGACCGAGGTCAGCACGAAGCTCATAAAATCCGTGCTGCTGGTGGAAAAAAGCATGCTGCGCAGAATTCGAGTCACAGCCAGCGCGCCGATCAGGCCAAGCGCAACGCCGGCAGCAGCAAGTCTCAGCCCATGGCTAAGCACCATTTTCAAGACGTCCGCCGCGCTAGCTCCCAAAGCCATGCGTACGCCAATCTCGCGCGTTTGTTGTGCAACGCCATAGGAAATCACCGCATAGATCCCTATTACGGCCAGAAGGAGGGCAATGGTCGCGAAACCGCTTACCAGCCACGTCCGGAACTTTTCCTGAACCACTGAATCTTCAATCAGCTGATCCATCGTTTGCACGCGCGCCAGGGGCATGTCTTTATTCATGCTTGCCAACTGAGCCCGCAGGCCCGGCACGACGGATTGCGGTTCCATCGGCGTTCGCACCACCAGATACATACCCCGGCTCCACAGCGTCCAACCGTTTTCGTTATACGGTACGTAGAGCGTTGGCTCTGGTGCGGCGTCCAGACCCTGATACTTCACATCGCCGACAACGCCGATGATGGTCTCCCAGCGCGCTTTTGGGTCCGGATCTCCCGTCTGGAGGCGTTTGCCGACAGGGTCTTGACCCTTGAAATATTGTTTGGCCATCGTCTCATTGATCACGACAATCATCGGGTCATTATCCTGTTCCACTTTGTCTGACTCGGTGAACCAGCGCCCTCGGACGAGCGGAATTCCCAGAGCTCGGAAGTAGTCAGGACTGACGGCCATCTCTTCAGCGAGCTGAAGCTTGCGATTCCGATCATAGCCCTGCCCTTCCACGGTGAACGGGTTGGTAATCGCCAGGTGGTTGGGAGGAAGGCTCATGCTGATCCCAGCAGCGCTCACTCCCGGCATCGCTTCAACTTTGGCCAGGAATTCCTTCCAGAACGCTCGGATTTCGGGCGGCTTGTCATAGCTTCGCGGCAGGGCGATGACGGCGGTCAAAAGATGGTCAGTCCGGAAACCCGGATCAACGTCACGCAGCCGGAGAAAACTGCGGATGAGCAATCCGGAGCCAATCATGAGCAGCAATGCAAGCGCAACTTCCGAGACGATCAGAGCGTTGTGAGTACGGCGTGCTGCTTGAGATGACAAATTCCCTTTCTCCGCTTTTAGAGGATCATGCACAGAACCGCGCGAGGCTTCCAGTGCTGGAGCCAAGCCGAACACGATCCCACTGCCCACGCATATGGCGCAGGTGAAGATTAATACCGCTCCGTTGATCCCTACATCCTCGAGGCGAGGCATGTTTCCAGGACCGAAAGCTAGAAACGCCCTCAGCGAAAAGTAGGCGAGCAGCAGGCCCAGGATGCCGCCGAGCGAGGACAGGAGCACGCTTTCCGTCAGGAGCTGGCGGACTATCCGCCAACGCGAGGCGCCCAGTGCCACTCGCAACGCAATTTCGCCTCGGCGCACGCTGGCTCGTGCGAGCAGGAGATTGGCCACGTTCACAATGGCGATCAGCAGCACCAGAGAAATCGCTCCGAGCAAAACCAGCAGGGCGGTAGATACGTTCTGCACCATCCATTGCTTGAGCGGCACCATCGTGCTCACGAGTTCAGGCGAGTTGGGATACTGCTGTGTGATCCGGGCAGCGCAGGCGTCAAGCTCTGCCTTGGCCGCCTGCACGGTGACGCCGGGTTTGAGATGGCCAAAGGCGCGTAAACCATAAGGGGGCCGTGCCACTGGGGGAGCGAAGGCACGTACTGTCCAGACGTCGAGTGGCTTGGAAGCAGGGAATCGAAACTGGGCGGGCATAACCCCCACAATCGTGTATGGCCTGCCATCCAGAGTGATACTGCGATTGAGCACGTTGGGATCTGAGCCCAGATGATTGCGCCAGAACTCCTCGCTTATCACCGCAACAGGCGGGCTCTGAGGACGATCCTCACCCGGCAGGAAGCCGCGACCGAGCATAGGCGAGACACCAAGAGTACTGAAGAAGTCGGCGCTGACGCTCACGCCTGGAATTGTTTCCGGTGTTCCCAGCCCACTCAGGTCAAAACTGCCGTATCCTGCCGAAAACACAGCGACGTGCTCGAAACTCTGCTGTTGATCACGCCATGCCAGAAAGTCTGCGACGCCCATCGCGTGTGGGGTATCCTCCCCACGCTCATGCAGGCCAACAGCCACAAGCCGTTTCGAGTCTGGATACGGCAAAGGGCTCAGCAGAATCCCATAAACCAGACTAAAAATCGCCGTGTTGGCCCCAATGCCTATGGCAATCGCCAAAATGGAAAGGCTGGCAAAAGCAGGGGATTTGCGAATCATGCGCAGGCCGTAATGCACGTCGCGCAGAAGTGTCTCTATAGAAAACTCCCATCCCACAGATCGAACCTCATGCTTCACTGAATCCATGTTGCCCATTTCCATTGTCACCTCGCGACGTGCCTGTTCAGGAGCGGCGCCCGCGCGAACTTTAGCGGCAACCGCTTCCTCAAAGTAATCAGTAAGTTCTTCGTCCAGTTCCTTTTCAGCCGTGCCGGACCGGAACAGGACTTTAAGCCCGGATACAAGCTTGCGAAGAATTGCCATGGCGGCTCCTCACGCTTCCAGAATGCGGGCGATCGCAGCAGTCTGCGTTTGCCATTCGCGGGTCTCAGCTTTGAGCTTTTTCCTGCCAAGCTCAGTGAGCCGGTAGTACTTGGCCCGCCGGTTGTTTTCTGTCGGCTGCCACTCGGACGCGACCAGGCCGTTCCGTTCAAGACGGCGGAAAGCAGGAAAGAGCGATCCGGCATTCACCTGGAACACTCCTTTACTGATCTGCTCGATTCGCAGTGAGATACCGTAACCGTGCATGGGTTCCAGCGCCAGGGTTTTAAGGATCAGCATGTCGAGCGTGCCCTGGACCAGCCCTGCTGTTTTTTCCGGCATGTGGTTTGCTCCTCTAGGTGGTCTAGATGAGAGTGCCGCTTCTCCATCTAGATTGTCAAGAGGAATTTGCATTCAGCCGCGTGCCCGGCCCGCTGTGACGTTGAATGTGAGTTCTAAGGCGAGGACAATAAAAAGTCAGCCACAGAGGGAGGTTCGTATGACACGCATATTCTTATGCGCCCTGGTGTTGCTGGCGACCCCGCTGGTCTCGGCCCAGCAGCAAGGGGGAACTCCGCCAAGTCCACCGCCTTATACACAGCCGACGTTCCCGGACAATCATCCGCAAGCTCAGCAGCCGCCTGCTCTCCCGAAGCAGCAGGGCGAGATGACGAGCAGCGATATTCAGCAACAAATTCAGGAAACCCTTTCCGAGGATCCGACCCTGAATGACGCGACGATCCAAGCGAAAGTCGACGATCAAAGCATCATCTTGACGGGTACGGCACAGAGTGAAACGCAGCATCGCAGGGTGCTGCAAACGGTCCAGCCCTATACCGGGCAGCGGAAAGTGGTGGACAAAATTGTCGTGAAGGAGAAGGCCTGAAGCAGGCGAAACCATCGCCAAAAGGAAAGGAGAGAATTCATGAAAGTACGCGAGATTATGACGCCCGATCCGGTGTGCTGCACCCCGGAAGACAGTGCGCAGAAGGTTGCTACCATGCTGCGGAACCAGGACATTGGTTCCATGCCGGTCGTAATGGACCAGTCCTCGCGCAAGCTGGTGGGTGTGATCACTGACCGGGACCTTTGCTGCTCGGTCGTAGCCCAGGGGCTCGATCCAGCAGATACAAAGATTGACCGCATATTCTCTCTGAACCCAGTGACCTGCCGCGATGGAGAGAACGTTAACGCCTGCGAGGAACTGATGCAACGGCATCAAATTCGACGGGTGCCGATAGTTGACGGCGAGGGGCGCTGCATTGGAATTCTATCCCAGGCCGATGTGGCTCTCCATGAGAAGCCGGAGAAGGTTTCCAGAACCGTAGCGGAAATTTCCAGACCTGCGCCGGAAGCGCGACCCTCAATCGCGGCCTGAGCCCAGATTCCTGCTCATCTACGTGGCGGAGTATGCTCCGCCAGTTTTTTCATATTGGCTGATTTCAAGCCTGTGGTGTCTAATCACTCCGCAAGATCTATTCGGCACGATCACTACACGATCGCCGGCAGTGGAGACGCCATGTGCCCAAGAATTGGTGTATTCCTCATCTTTTTGCTGCAGGCCGTTGTCTTTGCTCAGACTCCAAACCAGGCTGCATTCATGACTCTGATCAAGGCATGGCTTCCAACCCCAGCTTATTCCACGAATCGGTTCTGCACATTGTGGTGGCGCCTGCGGAAATGATGTTCAAACTCGCCAGCAAGTACAAAGCGTTTGCGCGCGTCTCGCGGCCTAACTTCCACGTAGTGCGTAATCGCGATGAAGCGTACCAGATCCTGGCGGAGGCGGCAGCCACCTCAGGACCAAAAAACCTCACTGCTGATTACACTGATTCGACTGATTCACACTGATTCAATCGTGTGGCTGGCTCTGTTGTGGCACAGGCACTCCTGCTTGTGCTTGCTTCATTTAACAGGATGCCGTCATGTTTTATTTTTCGGAACAATTTCGGTGGGGCAAAGGTCTTTGGATTTATGGTGGGCTCCCGCGAAACACCAGCGGAGCCGATCCTTCACCGCGCCTATGATTCTTGCCTGGTCAGCGAAAATTGACTGCGCGGTTCAGGATGGGATTTTTGACGGGAGAAGGCCGCCTCCTAAGATGGTTCCATCCAGAGGGACGAACTCACAGGCGAGGGGCGCCTGTGGCACACCTCAACGAGCAGCCGCGCTTGTGCCGTTTGCGGCTGCGCTGTGCCCACGATCCCAGCCTCACATAAGTCAGTCAGTCTTTTCTTCGCTTCGTCATTAAGCGCTCGTTGCCACTCCGACCGGAGAAGTGCAGAAGGCGCAACGTTTGGCTGCGATGGGAATCTCGCTCAAGCACTCCGGGCACTTCTTTGACGTGGGATCAGCAGGGGCATGCCCACGCGCCTGGCGCGCCTTCAGTGCGTTCATCGGCACAATAATAAAGAAATAGACGGCTGCAGCGATCAGCAGAAAGCTGATCAAGGCGTTCAGGAACAACCCATA
>DATNDP010000107.1:0-23747 GCA_035553195.1 Candidatus Acidiferrales bacterium | reverse complement strand
GAGATTGGGCGCGCGCTGATTGACGATGAGATCTCAGAGAGAAAGGCGGGACTATTGCTGTATCAGCAGCAGCAGGGGCTGATTGCGCTGGGCCGGGTGACATTCAAGGAGACGGATGGGAGGGCGATGGTGCGGGACGTTCCATCTCACCACGGAGACACGGAGGCACGGAGGAAAACAAGAAAAGATCCACCGCGGATTGGCGCGGATGAACGCGGATTAGAAAGTGGGGTCAGCCGCGAAATTGACGCAGATCCAGAAACAAGAGACTCACCACGGTGACACTCACCCCATCAGGCCAGAATCGGGCCTGCCGGGGACCACCGGCGCGGGGACGCGGAGGAAAAGGCGGACTTTGCCACTGATGAACACAGAGGACACTGATAAAACGGATCGGGTGATCGGGACATCGGGTGATCGCGTGATCGGTAATCCAACCCCGGGGATGAATCGTGTAAGTCCAATAAATTCGGGGATGACGGGGGAAGGGGTACCGGGGTGATCGGGACATCTTACATAGCAGGATACGGCTGCTGCGCCATGAACGGGTTTGCGATCTACGCAAACTCAATTTGGCAATGCGTGCCTTTGCATGGACATCAGGAGCGCCACCTGCTTCGCCGTCAACTGGTCAGAGCTGCGATAGTGGGGCGCGACGCGCTTTTTTGGCTGAGCTGCGTGCGCTTGCTCCTCCTGAAGCAGGTTGAGTTCATTCAAGCTCCAGTAGCGCGTTTGCGCGCTCTTGTGGGTCTGATTGAGGTAGGTGGTTTCGTGTTCGCTGGAAAGCGAGAGGGCCTTTTCATAGGCGTCCTCTGGGGAATCGGCAAAAATAACCCGGGTCTTGCGGTGGATCACGTTGCGAACATTGGCGTCCAGAATGAGCTCTTCAACAAGTTCAGCGATATACCATCGAGCCGTTTCGGAGGAGTCGGCCATGTCATTCCTTTCCAGTCGTTTACGGGGAACCTGGCACTCGTCTCCAGGTTCACAAGCCGCATGAAAGCCCCGCAGCCGGAGATCCACGGAAAATCCGCTTGTTGCTATATAAGTGTAAGACAGCACTCCCCTAAATATGCCCGGGTGACGTTTTTTCCTGCTTCATTAACAAAATTAATTTTGGGAGCATTTCGTGGCTTGATCGCGGATGTCTATCGTTGTACGATGTATTCAATTAATCGACCTCGGCAGTTTTGTACATCAGTAGCCGAATCTGCTGACGGTAGCAAGTCTCTCTCTTGGTTGAAAAGCCCCGGGCGACCGGGGCTTTCTATTGCCCGATTTAGCCGGTCGTCGGTACCGCTGATCAACGGCCTGTGGTCGATTCTGTATCCTGCCGGGGAAAGAGCACTGACGCGAGAACAGAAACCGCCAGCACCGCGGCAATCACGGCGAGTGCGGCCCACGTGGGAAGCTGATACTTGGCGGAAATCAGCATTTTTGCTCCGATGAACATCAGCACCACGGCCAGGCCGTAATTCAGGTACTGGAAAAGCTTCATCAGACCTGAAAGGGCAAAGTAGAGTGAACGCAGGCCAAGGATTGCGAAAACGTTCGATGTATAAACGATGAAAGGATCGTGGCTGATGGCCAGGATGGCGGGAATGGAATCGGTGGCGAAGAGAATGTCTGTGGTTTCCACCACCAGCAGAACAATCAGCAGAGGCGTGGCATACGTCTTCCCTTCCCGACGCACAAAGAACTTTTTGCCCGCAAACGCATCGGTCACAGGAATGAATTTACGGGCAAGCTTCAGGACGACATTGCGCGAAGGGTCCACCTGCTCGTCTTCTCCGCCGCGCATCAACTTGAAGCCGCTGTAAACCAGGAATGCTCCGAACAGGTAGAGGATCCAATGGAAGCGGCGAATGAGAGCGACTCCGGCAACAATAAAGCCGCCGCGCATGATGAGCGCTCCGATAATTCCCCAGAACAGCACAGTACGCTCCTGTTCTGGTGGCACCTTGAAATATTGGAAGAGCAGGATGAAGACAAAAAGGTTATCGACGCTGAGCGACTCCTCAATCAGATATCCAGTAACGAACTCCAGAGCTTTTCCGGCGCCCATCCATTGATGAATAAAAGCGGCGAAGCCGAAGGCAAGGGCGATCCAGCAGAGACTGCCGAGCATCGCCTGCCTGAACGGGATAATCCGTCCGCCGCGATTGAAGACCGCAAGATCGAGAACAAGAAGCACCAGGATGGCGGCGTTGAAAATGATCCAGAAGCTGATGTTCATGCCGGAGCCCAAACGCTGACGGACACAGCAGAAGCAATCAGCCAAGCTGCAACCGCTTTCAGCAATCTCATGCGAGCGATTAGAAATGAAACACGGGAAAAGTGGAAGAGGAGCAGAGGATCGGTAGATCGGGTGATCGGGTCATCGGGTGATCGGAACGTGCATAGCCTTCAGCTTCCAACATACGAGCGCTCACGTGCGGTGAATTTTGAGGCATCCTTAGGCCAGCAAGATGCACTCACATTGGGCAGGCATTTTTACGGGGGCTACGTCATGCGCTCGAAAGCTGCAATTTCATCACACCCAATTCATCCCATCCTGGTGTCGTTTCCAATCGCCGCGTGGGTACTTGGCTTCATCTTTGACCTCATCGCTGTCGCTCAGGGTGATCCTTCTCTGTGGGCCGCAGGCTTTTATTGCGTGATTGCCGGCTGTGTGGGCGCGGCGCTGGCCGCAGTTCCCGGAGCGCTCGACTGGTACGCTGTGGTCCCGCCGAAGTCATCCGCGAAACAGCGCGGGCTGATCCATGGAAGCCTCAACGTTTTGGCGTTGCTTCTGTTCATTGCTGTCGCGTACAGGCAGGGCTCGGCTGCGGCAAAGCCAGACGGGCTGAATCTTGTGCTGATGGCGATTGGCGTAATTCTTATCGGCATCTCCGGTTGGCTGGGCGGCACCCTCGTGTATAGGAATCAGATTGGTGTCGACCATCGCTACGCGGGCGCAGGCAAGCTGAAAGAGCGCACGCTTTCAGGCTGGGATCGTCCAGTGTGCAACCAGAGCGAATTAGGTGATGGCCAGATGCTGCTCGCGACTGTCGGCCAGGAACGTGTGGTAGTCGGACGGTGCTCCGAAGGGCTGTTCGCGTTCAGCGATCACTGTACCCATCGCGGAGGACCGCTTTCAGACGGCGCGCTGGTTGAGTGCACGGTGCAATGCCCATGGCACGGCTCGCAGTTCGATATTCGCACCGGCCGCGTGGTGTCCGGCCCCGCCGAAGAAAAAATCGACACCCACCTGGTGGAGATTCGAGCGGGCGAAGTCTACATCAAGATGCGCCCATCCGAAGTGCATCCCAAACCGAAAGCTGCCTGAATCATAATTGCGCCGTCTGAATGCGCTCAAGCAGATCGGGAATGGGAGGTATGCTTCCCTCCTGCTTGTAGCCAAAAACCTGCTTGCCATTGACGAGCACGCTCAAGTCCCCGCGGCTCCCGGTTTTGATTTTTGCTGTGACACCAAATTTCTCCTCCGCAGCTTTACGCAGGCTCACGGCCGTGCGGCGAAGGTCCATTCAGAAGAAACAACGCCTGATTTCCAGGTTCATTTGCAATTGTCCTTTCACTACTCTTGACTCTTGCTGATTATGACGCGCCGTCCAGCAAATCCTGGTCCCATGGAAATCGTTGTTTACTGTTGGCGGCCATTGATCAAGCGTATGGTTTCAAGAATCACATCACCCGTGATCTGCAGGCTCTTGGGGCTGAGCTTGTCAATTGTATCTTCCACAGTATGGTGGAAGGCGTTGTTATAGCCATAGTTGAAATCGATCAGGTCAGCCACAGGCACTCCAACCTGCGCGAATGGGATGTGATCGTCGCCACCCATCCCAGTCACCTCCTGAAAGAAATACGATTGGTAGCCGAGGTGACTTGCGGCCTGGCCAATCAGGTCTTCCAGCCACGGCGTCGAACTCGTGTCGCGAAGGATATCGAGGTCTTTATCGCCGATCATGTCAGCCAAAATCAATGCCTTGATCTTGCTGCTTGTCCCGTCCTGCTTCCACTTCTTGGCAAGATGGCGGCTGCCATAGAGCGCGTCCGGATCGCTCCAGCGAAGGTCGCCCGGCGTTGTGGATGGAATCGACTCTTCCCCATCAAAGAACGCCAGCCACACACTGTAACCGGGAAGTTTCCTGCCGCGAAGCTGATCGGCGATGGCGAGAAGAAGCGCGGTGCTGGAGCCGCCGTCGTTCGCGCCGACAAAGCTCGTATTGCGCAGCGGGTAGTTGGAATCAATGTGCGAGCCCAGCACGATAACGCCGTCCTTCGCGCCGGGGAACTTTGCAATGATGTTGCGCATCTTGATGGGACCCGCAGGTGTCTGCGCCACAAAAGCATCATCCTCTACGTGGTCCGCCTTCAATTTGTTATGAAGATACTCGCCGAGTTTCTCCTGGCCCTTGCTGCCGTCCCACCGTGGACCAAAGGCGAGAATTTGCTTGAGATACTGCCATGCGCGATTCGGATCAATGCGCAGTTCCGGACCGACCGGTTCAACTGAAGTTTTCGCGCTCGGCGTTGCCGCCGGCATTGCAGCGGACAAAGCCGCCGGGGTGGTCTTGCCGTCGGCACAGCCCGCCGCAGACACAATGGCGAGCAAGAGAAGTATCCGGCAGCCGCGATTGAGAAAGGTCACGTACCTGCTCCCATGCCCCGGAACGGCAATAGTCGGACACACACAGCCGCACAGCTCCGGAGCAATCCGCTACAAGTTTAATTTATTGGTCCTTTTGTGCGCTCTTTTCCTTGCGGGCGCGCCGCTGCTTGGGATGGACCAGCCAGACAACACCGATCGACAGGATATACAGCAAAATCATGGGCGCGGCGTAGATGGTCATATTCATCATGTCCGTCGTCGGCGTGAGGATGGCCGCGACAACAAAGCAAATGAGCACTGCGCCGCGGATATGCTTAAAGAGGAACTTCGGGCTTACCACGCCCATGGCGCCGGCGAAACCGAGCACAATGGGCAGCTCAAAAATGAGCGCCAGGCCTAGAAGAATTGTAAGGAAGAGATCAGTGTATTCGGTGATGGTGATGACCGCGCGCATGCCGGCGTGAGCACCGGTTTCAACCAGAAAGTTCAGGGCCACCGGGAACACCACTTTATATCCGAACAGCCCCCCGCTCAGGAACAACCCGACAGACATGACCAAAAAGGGCAGAATGTAGCGCTTCTCCTTCCTGTAAAGCCCCGGAGAAATGAACATCCACACCTGGTACAGCAGGAACGGACAAGCGATAAAAATTCCGGTGATGAGCGCCAGCTTCAGGGACAAATTGAACGGGTCCGTCGGATTCGTGAAGGCCAGTTCCGTCGGCATGTTATGCGCCTTCAGCGCAGCTTCGATGGGGGCGCGCATGAGCGCGTAGATCGCCTCCCACTTGTACCATGCCACGCCAAAGCACACGCCTACCGCTATGACTGAATAAAAAACCCGCTGCCGGAGTTCTTCAAGATGCTGCAGAAGGCCCATGGTGGCCATCTGCTCTGGTTCCATTTGCCTGTTGGAATTTTGGGGTTCTACTACAAGCTCAGGCATCGTAATCCTGTGGGACGCTGTTCTTAATGCGCTCGGTCAAGCGGTTCAGGGCGCCGGTAAGGGAGAGGTCCTCGTCGTCCTTGAGTTTCGCTATTTCCGGCTGAATGTGCTTCATCGGATTGACTTCGTCAAGTTCCAGCTTGCGGATTTCCTCATGAATCTGCCCCTGGAACTGGTTGCTCGCCTTTTTGAACTCGGCCACAAATTTCCCCAACTGGCGGGCAATCTCCGGAAGTCTCTTGGGTCCAAACAGCAGGAACGCCATCAGGATCAGAAACACCATCTCTGGAAAACCGAGGTTCATAGTGAGTAAACACATGATACCCCATCCGGAGTTAAAGGGAGTCGGGCTTTTCCATTAAGTTTTCCAATTGGGAGATAACAAAATCCTTTGCACCACGTCTGTGAGAAGGGGCATCTTAGCTTAGTGAGGTTACTTTGGATGCGGGCACTTCCGACGGCCCTGGGGCTGCTGGTTCAGTCGCAAAGCCGGGCAGCCGGGCCCAGTGCAGGTGCTATACTTGCCCTAGCATCCCGTGATCCGGGTAATTAGCTCAGCCGACAAGGAACATTCATGTCTCGTGGTTCTCGCCGTTCAGCTTTTCTCGTCCTTCTCGTCATCTTAATCTGCGGTTTCCTCGGCGTAGGCTTCAGCCAGCGCAATGGCGGCGCCTATCCGGGCGGCTCCTCCGATACTGATGTGCGCGACAATCTGCGCCAGTTTTCTGACGTTTATTCAATGGTCGAGCAGAATTACGCTGAGCCGGTCAATCCGGACAAGGCAATTTACAATGGCGCGATTCCCGGCATGCTGCACGTGCTGGATCCGCACTCGAACTTTCTTGATCCCAAGGCGTACTCGGCGCTCCGTGAGGAGCAGAGCGGGAAATATTACGGCGTTGGGATGCAGATTGCGCCGCGCAACAACAAAATTATCGTGGTGGCGCCATTCGTGGGTACGCCCGCCTACAAAGTCGGGTTGCGGCCCGGAGACGTCATCCTGGCAGTGGACAGCAAGCCAACTGACAATCTCAGCGTGAGCGATGTGGCCGACCTGCTCAAGGGCCCCCGCGGCACCAACGTGCACATCACTATCCTGCGTGAAGGAAATGCCAAGCCGCTGGAGTTCAACGTGGTGCGCGATGAAATTCCTCGCAACAGCGTGGACCTGAAGTTCTTCGTCAAGCCGGGCATCGGCTACATGCACATTACAGCATTCAATGAAACCACCGAGCAGGAAGTCGAGGACGCACTGCAGCAATTCGGCGACCTGAAGGGCCTGATCCTTGATTTGCGCGGCAACCCGGGCGGGCTGCTGAATGAAGGAATCGGCGTCGCCGACCAGTTCCTGAAAAAAGGACAGGTGATAGTCTCCCATCGCGGCCGCAGCTCACCGGAGAAGACCTATCGCGCGCCACATGGGAACGCCGGCAAGGATTATCCGTTGGTCGTGCTGGTGAACCGCGGCACAGCTTCCGCGGCGGAGATTGTATCCGGCGCAATTCAGGACCATGATCGCGGCTTGATCGTTGGCGAAGTCACCTTCGGCAAGGGCCTGGTGCAGACTGTTTATCCTTTATCAGAGAACACCGGGTTGCTCCTGACCACCGCCAAGTACTACACGCCCAGCGGCAGGCTGATTCAGCGCGACTACAACGGCGTCTCCCTCTACGATTATTACTACGCCCGCGCTCAGGAAGATAACCCGAATAACAACGCCAATACGCAATCCAAGGACGTAAAGCTCACTGACAGTGGACGGACTGTGTACGGCGGCGGCGGCATTACGCCGGACGTGAAGATTGCTCCTTTCAAACCCAACCATTTCGAAGACACGCTGTTGATTAAGTACGCGTTCTTCAATTTTGCCCAGCATTACACCAATGCCCATAAGGTGGATAAGACTTTTGAAGTGAGCGATGCGGTCATGCAGGATTTCCGCAAGTTCCTTGATTCCCAGAAGATTCCATACACTGAGGCCGATCTGGCCGAAGGCCAGGAGTGGATCAAATCCAGCATCAAGGCGGAAATTTTCACTTCAGAATTCGGACAGGAAGAAGGCCTGAAGGTGCGAGCGCAGACTGATCCACAAGTTATGGCGGCGCTCAATCAACTCGGAAAGGCCAAGGAGCTGGCGGAAAACGCCAAGCGCGTTGTCGCCGAACGCGCCGCTGCGGCCGCGTCGACCAGCCGATAAGAATCGTTTCAACCCTCAAAAGGCCCGCTGTTGCGGGCCTTCTGTTCTGCTTCGTGGAAGCCAGCGATGATCTCCAGCAGCCCTAAATCGTGTGGCAACAGAGCCTGCCCTGAGCGACTGAGCGTCAGCGAAGAAGTCGAATGGGCACTCCTGCCTGCTTGTTCCCTTGAGAAGATGAGCGTCGTGGCCTGAGCGACTCAATGCCTCTTTTTTTAGAACGATTTTGGTGGGGCAAAGGATTTTTGGTGGTGGGCTCCCGCGGGACTTTGCCAGGGCAGATCCTTCCCCGCCCCGGAAACATAGCTTTTACCTAAGAGACTCCTTCCGGGCGCGGTTCAGGATGGCAATCTCGAATTGCTGGAAAGTCTTCTGATAGAAGGCTGCATTCGAGAGGGCCAGACTCACAGGCGAGGCGCCTGTGCCACACCTTCAAGGACCAGAGGCGGGCTTGTGCTCATTGCGGCTTGCCGCGCTGAGCCATCATTTCAGCAACCGCTGACCTTCGGCTCATTGTAGTTTGCAGCTTTATGGCGAACACTTTGTTATAGCAACGTGGTTCTACGTTCGCTTGAAATGCTTGCTCAACGCCAATCCCTGGCGCTGATAGGACGATCCGATATCCATGCCGTAAATTTTGTCTGGCCGTGAGCGCAGCGGAATGTAAATAAGCCTGCCCATGGTCTGCCCGTGCTCGACCAAAAACGGGACTTCGTGGGCCCGTACTTCAAGAACGGCGCGCGTCCCTTTCACATCGCCGGCGCCATAGCCAAAGCCGGGATCAAAAAAACCTGCGTAATGGATGCGGAACTCGCCAATGTCCTGGTCCATGGACACCATCTCGGCTGCCCAATCTGGAGGAATGCTGACCCGCTCTTTGGAAGCCAGGATGTAGAAATCACCCGGCTCCAGGATGAGTCCGGGCTTGCCCGGTTCGTGCACTGAATCCCAGAACTGCTCCGGGGCATAATGATTAATGTTGGCCAGGTCAATCACGGGGGCATGTTTCTTGGCTTTGTATGCCACCACTTCACCGGGTTCCTGAGCGCGAAGGTTCACTGAAAACTTAATGCTCTCTTTGCCGATGCGCGCTTTCGCAGGACTTCCCTCTTCTCCGTAAACCAGAGCCTCTTTTTTTTCGAGGTCGGCCGTCTTCCTGTCAGAAGGTTTGGGATTCCCGCGTACAAAGCGCAACTGATTCAGGCTCATTCCTGCTCTCACGACTACGCTGAACGTACGGGAGGCAATCTCAGCGTACAACCTGCCCTTGTACCCGCCGGGCATGCTGGGCACGCGCTCAAATTCCTGTCCGTAGTCGGTGATCAGCCGCGTGAAAATGTCGAGGCGCCCGGTGCTACTCTTGGGATTTGCCCGGGCGGAGACGTCTTCCGGAAGGTCAAGCTCTTCCAGCAACGGAACAATGTAAATGCAGCCCTTTTCAAAAACCGTGGTGCGCGTCAGGTCCACCCGGCCCATGCTGAGGCCCAATTCTGAGATTTTGCCTTCGACTGTGGAGTCCTGTGGCACAAAGCTTGCTTGCACGCGATAGCCCACGTCACCGAGCTTCAAGTCAAGGCTGGCTGGCTGGATTTGCTGCTCGGTGATGCCGCCAAAACTCCGCGACATGATATGGCCATTGTCAATCAGCTCCCGGATCTCTTGTGAAGGGAGCATCCCCTGCGCGCGGTTCAGCTCACCGGTTTCACTGCTGAGTTCGGGAAATAGCGCGAACCTACCGCCCCCGGACGAGATGGACATTCGTGGACTCCTCAAAAGCGCGTGAACATTTTACGGATGCCGGGCTGGCGGAATCCAGAACGAGTTCGCTTTGATTGTTCAAAGCGGCTCTCTTTGCTTTGAGCATACCATCCAAACGCTTCAAGCAGGCGCACGACTTCATGTGCAAATCTCACGGCTGGCAGGCCCCCGCAAGTGCCAGCAACTTTCTCAATTAATCGACTGTTCGCAAGGGGCCGCTTTTTTTGCCCGGCAGTTCGCTCTGAAATTCTCCATCGTGCCAGCGTTCTTTCTCCTCTATTACATGACCTATTTTTTGAAATAGGATTTTGTGGTATTGCGCTTCTCGAGCAAATCGCAGGAGCAAAGCCGTGTATGCCGCCATCTCCATCATCATCCTTCTTTTGCATCTGGTCTTTATCCTATGGGTGATCTTGGGCGCAACCTTTACGGGTAAACGCCCGCGGTTGGCAGCGATCCATCTGTTGTCACTGATCTGGGGGCTGCTGGTGGAAATCCTGCCCTGGACCTGTCCTTTGACGTTCGCGGAGAACTGGCTGGAACAGCGCGCGGGCGTCACGCCGTACCGAGGCGGATTCCTGCTGCATTATCTTGATGCGATGGTTTACCCCAACGTTCCGCCAATCGCGCTCACGATCGCGGCTGTTCTGGTCTTCGCCGCTAACGTGGGGATCTACTGGAGACGATGGATGCGACCAACGCGATCATGAGGATTGCTGGCCGTGCCGCTTCATGATCTAGTTTGAAGTTTCAGGTAAGCGCCCTCCGATGCGGCCGTCATTTGCGATCGCACTCGACTATGGAAGCGCGCTTCGTGCGTGTGCTGCAACGAGCAAGTCCGATGACGCGCCGCAGAACACATCGAACGGGTGGCGGCTCTCAAAAATAGTCTTCTCGTACTACGATAGGCACGTTCTTCCACACACCGCTCCTACAATCAATGACCCTTCGGGACAGCCGCACTGCGCTTTTTTTGGCGCCGAAACCGAAGCCAATTCCAAACCTACATCAGGTACCAGCCACGGCACTGTACGTTAGTACAATGTCCGACAATCATTAGAGCGTACTTAGTAATTGGCTAAAAGTACCGTCTTATACACGAAAGACTTTGAATTTCGAGCCGTGTCTTGCTTTTGCAAGACTGCATTCATCCCGCGTGTTTACAGATGGATACGGGAATTAGAGAAAGACAAACTGGATAATTAAAAGATTTAACGTAGCACTAATCCACGCCTAATCGCCCACCGTGATACTCCCCATAGCGGCTGCTAAGTGTGCGGACTGCTGTCCAGCGCCATGAACGCTGGAGCCAAGTTTGTGAGGAGAACAAAATGAAATCTTCCGGGACTACTCGGGCTTTTGTGCGCGGCTTCGCATGGGTGATCGCCATAGTTGTGGCCCTGGGATATTACGCCAGCGTGCGCGCGCAAAGCGGCGGCAATGGTGACAGTGGCACCCTGCCAGAGCAGGGGATGGTGATCCCGATACGGCCGCTTGCACCTCTTTCCAGCGTTCCAGTTCCCCCAGTATTCGGCATGGAAGGTATCCTGGCCGACAAGACCGCTGCGATTGAGTTGGGCAAGGCACTGTTCTGGGACATGCAGGCAGGCAGCGATGATGTTCAGGCCTGCGCGAGCTGCCACTTCAACGCCGGAGCCGACAGCCGGGGCAACAATGAAGTCAATCCTGGACAGGCCGGCGGCGATAATACATTCCAGTTAGGCCCTACCGTAAGCGGAATTCAGGGCCCCAATCATCACTACAACGCGGGAAGCGCCACTGCCGGCTTCGGCGGCTATCACGATGGTGACTTCCCGTTCCACAAAGTTTCCAATGTTGATGATCGTTTCACAATCGTTTCGGATGTGAACGATGTTTCCGGTTCGCAGGGTTCGTTCCCGCTGACCATGGGCCAGGTGATCACGGGCGTGATCGGCGGCAACGGCCAAATCATTCAGGGCAGCGGCAATAACGGACGCGTTGCAGTTCAGACCGGTATTGGCGATGTGGCCGATGGACCGGGACTCAATTTCGGACCTGGTGCGGGGAACCCCCTGACCAACCACACCAGAACCCTCCCCAGCCGCCCCTCCACGGTGAACACCGGAATCAACGGTGGTGGCGTGGGTCAGGGAGGAGTAGTCGGTACCGCGCCGGGAAACATCACCAGCATGGAGCAGGACACCCTCATTAACGATCCGGTGTTCTCCTATCCTGATCCGACCGACGCAAGCAAGCGCATTGAGACCCGCCGCACCGGTGGCCGCAATGCTCCCAGCGTGGTCGATGCAGTTTTCAACTTCCGCAATTTCTGGGACGGCCGCGCGCAGAACGTGTGCAACGGACTCGATCCTTTTGGTGCGCGCAACAACGGCGCCGGGCTGCTGGCAATCGATGGCGACGGCAAGCTCGCTCCGGCGCATGTGGCCATGGACAACTCAGCGCTCTGTTCGCAGTCGCTGGGCCCCATCCTCAGCAACGCGGAAATGTCGGCTGACGGGCGCAATTTGCACGAAGTCGGCAAGAAGCTTCTGGCGCGCGTTCCGCTGGCCAAGCAGATGGTCGATCCCACTGACAGCGTTCTGGGCGCCCTCTCAAACGCTCCCAAGCCGGGATTGAACACGACCTATGCCGCCCTTATCCAGAAGGCGTTCCTTCCGGAATGGTGGCAGTTTGCCCAGCACATCTGCCTGGCTTCGGATGGTTCGACCAGCCTGGCAGATCCCGCGAAGGCTCAGAGCTGCGCGGCGAATACAGCCGAGTACACCCAGATGGAATACAACTTCTCGCTGTTCTGGGGCGTGGCCATCCAGATGTATGAAAGTACGCTGATCGCCGACCAGACTCCATTCGATAAGTATCTGGAGCAGCAGAAGACTTACAACCTGGTGGGCGATGGAGCGACCCAGCTTTTCACCGTCCAGCTTGATCCTGGCGTCACTCCGTACACGGTTTCTGTGATCGCTCTTGATCCTCTGAACGATTTCACCGATCAGGACATGGCGTATGCGTTTGACTACGGTGACGGCCGCGTGATGGGCATTGGCCTGGATGTCGGCCAGATTGATTACGCCACCGGCAAGCTGACACTGCAGTTTGGCATGCCGCCAACCACGACCTTCCCTGTCAAGATCAGCTATTCGACCGGGCCAACGCCTTTGACGACGGGTCAGCTTCGCGGCCTTCTGCGCTTCCAGACGACAGGGCGCTGCGTGAACTGCCACGGTGGGCCCGAGCTCTCCAATGCCTCCGTAGGCACGGTGAGCGCGGTTGGTCCTTCTGAACGCATGATCATGCACGACATGCAGGTGCGGGTGTATGACACCGGGTTCTACCACATCGGCGTGCGGCCTACCGCGGAAGATAGCGGCCTGGGCGGCACCGATCCGGACGCGAACGCGCCCCTGTCGCAATCGGAATACCTGCGCGAGCGGGTATGCAAGGACCCGTCACAGAGCATCATGATTCCCGGCCGGCCGGGCGACGGTATCTCCATGGCGGCCCTCAGTTGCGGTGACATGATTGCGCGCAACGGCTTCTTCAAGGCGCCGCAATTGCGCAACGTCGCGTTGACCGCTCCCTACTTCCACAACGGCAGCCAGTTGACGCTGGAGCAGGTGGTGGAATTCTACAACCGCGGCGGCGACTTCAACATGTTTGGCGAAGAACACCAGTACATGGACGCCGACATGGACGTGATCGGCCTCACCACGCAGGACAAGATCGACCTGGTTGATTTCCTGCGCAATGCGCTGACCGACCCGCGCACGGTGAGCCAATCGGCTCCTTTCGATCACCCGCAACTGTTCACGCCCAACGGCGCAGTCGTTGGTGCGGACGGTTATCCGGTACAGAACGATCCGGACCATCCGGGACGGGCGAAAGATACTTTCATGGAAATTCCGGCAACGGGAGCCAATGGCGGCAAGCCACTGCCCACGTTCCTGGAGAACTTATTGGGGGTGCAAAATGCCATCCCCAAATAAATTGCACGAGCCAACCACTTCCAGCCGCACAGCAGAGCGGCTGGGAGTGAACGGCCTCCCCTCAGCAGTACGACAGATCAAGATCACGAAATTGAAGGACGACGGAAGGAGCTTCAGAATGACGGGACTCGCAACGACAACCAAGATCTTCAGGGTGGCGGTTATGGCTCTGCTGTTGATCGCAGGACTGGGCGCGAGCATGTCCGCCCAGAGCCTGAATCCAGTTCCCTGGCCTACGCCGCAGGTGGTACCACCGCCCAATATCCAGGAACCGCAATACCAGACACGGCCCGCGGGCGTGCTTCTGGCGGGGCAAATTCAGTATGCCTCGCTGGATGCAACACCCGGATTGTGCAACAAGGATGACAATCCCGCCCCCACGCCAGACAATCCTCCGAAGCCGGACAACTGCAAGAGCACCGGCGGCTGGATTGAAGTCAACAACCAACTGGTCAGGATTCCGCAGGGCACGATCGTGGTGATGCCGAACACCTTCCTCACGTGGGAAGAGTTGTTCGAGTTCAATCCCAACACGCACCAGACAGACCCGGTTTTCCAGACAGGTCTGGCAATGGCCGATACAGTCCGGTTCCCGGGGACCTACCAGGCCATGATCGATATGAACATCATCAATGGCCAGTCCATCGCCGGCATCGTGCGTGTCTCGCAGGATGCGGCCCAGGCGATGTCTGGATTCATTGAGTCGATCGATTACGCCAACGGCACGCTGGTGGTCAACGGGACGCGAGTCATGATCAACGATCCCAAGATCAACGGCGGCATCACGATTCCAAATCCTGATGGATCGCCGGCCCTTGATCCGGTCACGGGCAGCCCGGTAGTCCTCTTTAAAGGCCGCTACACCCTCGGCCAATCGCCAGATCCGCGCATGACGGTTGACCAGGGCAATACTACGGTCCGCACGCGCACTGGAACTGACATGTGTATCCCGGTCGTTCCACCGGCAACGTACGATCCCAACAACAATCCTTACGGCGTGGCTCTTGCGGGAGTGCCTGATCCTTATGTTCTGACCGCCCCCACGGGCTTCACATACACCGGGTTGGACGATCCGCAGTGCCCTGAAATCAACCGCAAGCGCGACCCATTCACCGGTGGGATGCTCAACATCTTCACTATGAACGCTCCTGGCGACGCGCCGACCGCCGATAATCCTTTCCCGCAGGATCCCTACGCGGAAGCTCCGTTTGAAGTGGGCGACTGGGTGGACGTTCTTCCCACCCAGGAAGTCGATCCCGCCACGGGCGTGCCCTTCCTGAGCGCGACCGAAGTGGTGGGTAACTTAGCCGTTTACACCGCTCCGGGAGTTGATCCTGCTTATGTAGTGGTGGAAGTGACCCTCGAGGGTACTGCTGGCATGCCTGATCCTAACTTCCCCCAGGAAGCCGGCGTTCGCACCCGCGTGGAAGGTTTCACCAGTGACCCGTTCCGTCCCGTAGACGTATCAGCCATCGACTACGACTGCAATGGCAACGTTACCTTCCGCGAGCCGTCATGGGTGGCCAGCTTCCCGGTTGAACCCGGCCCGCCAAACATTGGTAAGCGCGGCCGTTGGCGCGTGCGTTTCCCGCAGGGCGGCAACTTCCAGCCTCCCACGCAGAACATCGGAGCGCGCGTAAGCGGCGCGGTGCTCGGCAAGAACAAGAGCGGCTCGGATTTCGGTGAGTATCAGTTGCCGACAGGCGAGTTCATCTACCCTGAGCTCCTGATGCCCGGTGATCCTCCGGTGCCGTTCAACTTCCAGGACTTCCAATATCTGACCAACGGGTCTGGACCTCTGCCGTTGCTAGGCAGTGTGTTTGACAGCATCCAGGTGCAGTTGGGCCTGGCTCCCAATCCGTTCTTCCCGAACCAGAACATCACGGAGTTGAACCCGTTCCCGTATGATGTAACTCCGCCGGTCACCTGCTTCGCTGGAACGTCCACCTCCATCGCCCGGCCGACGTATTCATCGAGTCCGAATCCGCCGTTCGCTGGTGTGGCGGTCACTTTGGATGGAACGCTCAGCACGCCTGCGAGCGGTCCCTTCCAGTGGTCGCAGATCATCAACCCTGGCGATCCGGTCGTGAACATCCAGAACCCGACCTCAGCCAAGGCGACGTTCATCGCTCCCACGGTAACAGCGTCACAGAACCTGACCTTCCAGTTGGTTGTGGGAGGAAGCGCTAGTGTTCCAGCATCGACGCCCGTGTCGCTGATCGTGCCGGTTGTAGTACCGCCGGCGGGAACGGCTCCGGTCGTGACGCTGTCATCTTCGCCGGCCAATCCGGTTACTGGTGGAACCGTGGTAACGCTCACGGCACACGCAGTTGATCCGGCCAACGGCACGCTGACCTATAACTTCTCGGCTCCAGCCGGTGTCACGTTGAGCCCGCAGACCGTGAATCCAGATGGTTCTGTGAGCGTCACGTTCACGGCGCCCAACGTCCCCGCCCTGACGGCGCCTCCGGACTTGACCTTCAGCGTAACGGTGACCAGCTCTGCCAGCAGCTTGACCAGCTTGCCGGCCAAGGCTGACGTGATCGTCACCAATCCGCAGGCGGACATCATCATCATCAGCAGCGCGACTTACCGCACGAAGAAGGCGCGTCTCGATGTAACGGCAACGGACTTCACGCCTGGCGTCACGCTGACAATTACGCTTGACGTGATCAACCAGGCAACGGGTCAACCGATCTCCGCAGTCATGGGACCGGCGATCCCCGGCGCTCCCGGCGTGTTCGACATCATCATGGGGAACGTGCCGCCACCAAACATCATCACCATCACCTCAAGCGGCGGTGGCTCGATCCAAACCGGCATCACCGTCCTGAGGTAAAGGGCACAACCCACGCTGCCGGGCTTCCGGCCCGGCAGCGTGGAACAAGAATTCAAGAGCTGTAAGTTCACAAAGCTAGCAAGGAATTTAGCAGCGGACGAAGAGAGGAACCTAAAATGACTTCGAAACTTATGCGAGCCCCGGGCAAGGAATTGGCTCAGCCCTCAAAGAAGAGGTCCTTGCGAACTCGCGGCTTATGGAAGGCTCTACTGGGCCTGGTTGTGATGATGGGCCTGACCTCTGTGATGAATGCGCAGAGCCAGGCGCCAACACACTTCAACAACAGCATTCTGATTGGCGACCAGGGCATGAACCAGCCTCGCGGCCTGGTTCTGATCCGTGTGCCTAACCCCGCGTCTCCGACCGGGTTTACCACGGACTGGTGGGTAACAGACAGCGTTGACGGCTTCTGCCGGCTTAGCCCGGGGGGCGCCCTCGAACCGGCTACGTGCGATATCACCGGCATCCTGGAAATCCATGATTACCAGGTTGAAACCAACGGGGTAAACGGAACGAATGGCTACATCTTCGTGGGAGCAGTCGGTGGCGTGAATCGCTACAGCTTCACGCTTGGCCCCGATGGCCGCACAGCTATCGCCACGACGGACATCTTCGCCGGACCGGGATCGGTATTCACGAATAACGCCGTAATCTCAATAAGACCGGCTGCCGACAGGGTCAACAGCGCGTTGCTTGGTCCGGATGGCAAGTTGTACATAAGCTTCTTCGGCAACACGGACATCTGGCGTGTACTCAATCCGCTTTCGCCCACCTTCACGCCGCAGGGTAACAAGATCGAGCGGGTCGGCGTAACCGAGGGTACCGGCGGACGCGCCACCAGCCTGGCCTGGATCGGCCACGATCTGTGGATGGAAGACGTAGGCTTCATTAACCGTATCCAGGATGCTGACCAGTGCTTCTACACGTTCCCGAAGTGCTCGGCCATCATCCAGTTCCGCAACCTGTTTGCCCATGCCGGAATGGCTTCTGACCAGTACTTCTCAACCATTCCCGACGGCCGTTATCTCTATTTCGGCAACGGCAGCCGCGTGGTGCGCTATGACACAACCACTCCCGGCCTGATGCAGGTCTGGAACCAGCAGGGATTGCTGCGCGATGGCGTCACCCCGCAGCACTACACCTTGATTCTGTCCATCAACTTCAACCAGCCGTTCAATCCGCTGGATCCCACCACCAACACCACGCCAAACCCCAACCTTCCGGCTGATGAAGTCACCCTGTCGGATGGCAGCAAAGTGGCAGACATGACGGTGGCGATGGATCCCTTTGTTAATGAGCTGTTCCCGCCGAACCTCTTGATCCCCCCGCGGAACGATGCCGGCCAAACCTGGGAGCTGCTGGCAACTTCCAACCCCTTCCCCGAGTCACAGTGCGACGGGCTATCGACGACTTCAGCAATCGAGAATCCTCCGGGATGCGCGATCAGCTCAATCGGTTCCAACGGCCAGGAAGCTGCGCCCAATCCGTTTGCTGCAAAGCGCGCCATTCTGCTCGCGTCCGGGGTAACGCACCCCAGAGGCTTGCTGTGGCTGAACAGCAATTGGTGGGTCTCGGATGAAGTCCTCGGCTTCTGCCGTATTGACGTCAATCCGCTCAGCGGCACCGGAGCCTTAACCAATTGCTTCCAGGCTGATGCCAACTTCATTCCGGGCCAGCCGGCGGCGTCGGCACCGGATGGGGCCGGACAGCAGGTCGTCTACGTTCCAGATGCGCAGAACCCAGCCAATTTAGGCACGGCCAACATTTACCGCTTCATCTTCACCCCCGGTCCTGGCGGCGGGACTCTGGTCCTGAACGGCATCCTCAACGGCGCCGGCACCAGGGGCACATGGCTGCAGTCTGTGGCCCTGCCCACCGGTCCGTTCAATGATGGAGCGCTCTATCTCGGATATGCCGACAGCGGCTTCATCTCGAAAATTACCAGCCCGGACACCGCCCCGAGCGCGCCGGTAAGCATCGCCAGGCTGTTCAACGGAATTGGCATGATCAGCATGGCCTTCAACGGCAATGATCTCTACATTGCTGAGATCGGCCCGCCGCCAATCGACGGCCAGTTCATCAAGAAAGGCGTGGTCACGAACCTGCTGAAGGCTTCGCCCAGCATGGCCCAGGGCAGCGCCTCACCGATGAAGCGCGCCATTGCCCGACTCCAGACTCCGGAAGTGATCGTAGAGAACCCGGGTGGCTTCACCGTGGGTCCCGCGACCGTCCGGCCCACCTGCCTGCCGCCTTTCGGCGTTGTGCTCTCGCCCAGCGTTCCGGACGATCCGGCGACCACTCCGGCCCTTTACATGGGCACGCTGGGGCTGACCGCCGATGGCGTGTTCAACCCTGGCGTCACCAACAACCTGGGCGAAATGCCTGAAGTCGATCAGTTTGACTTCATCTGCAACGTGCAGCAGACCTGGGTAACTGACGGCGCCGTTGATCCGCTCCTGAGCACCAACGTGCCGCTCGGTCCTATCACTGCGCTCGCGTTCAGCAGCAACGGTGCGGATGCGGTTCTGGCCATCGGCGATGATCCCGATGTCGTAGTTCCTCTTCAAAGCCGGCAGCGCGGAATCCTTCGCAAGACTGGACCTCCGGGAACTGGTCCTGATATCGGACAAGGACACGTTTATATCGTCCCGTAAACAATGCAACCGTCTAACACTCGGCCGGCGGGAACACTCGCCGGCCTTTTTTCATTCGCGCCCTGGACGACGGATCCGGCGCATGCAATGGGAAGGTTTGGACTCTGTCTTAGCGGTCTAAGATAGTCTCGCGCTGAGCTCAGCTAGTGGAAGCATTACCTCCGTGCGGGATGGTGCAAAAAATGATTGCAGGCAGAAAAAATACCGGGTATGCTCAGCGCAACCAGAGATCCTGAAAACCGACGATTCCGGCTGAGCTATCGATTTGAGCTGCGCCAGGGCAAGCCCTGGGCGGCTAATGTCCAGGCAATTCCCCCAGACAACCCCAAGCTGGTCGTCCAGGAAGCGCGCAGGTGAAATGCTGCGCTTCTGGACAATTGTGTTTTTGGATATGGAGAGATGAGCAAATGAATGCTTCTGTGTCGTCGCGCGTTTGGAAAACCTTCACCCAAACGAGCGTCAAACTTCCGGGCTCAGGCGCGGTGAAAGCTAGTTTTCTGCTGCTGGCGGTAACGGTTCTCTTTGCATCGGCGCACGCTCAAAGAGTTACCACCACTCTGGGGGCGGGGACCACTCCGTCCGCCATCGCGGTCAATCCGGCGACAAACAAGGTTTACATAGCCAATAGCGCCGGCAATAGCGTGACGGTGGTTGATGGTGCGACCAACACCACAAGTTCTGTAGCAGTCGGCACAGGCCCGGTGGCCATTGCGGTGAATGCGGCGACCAACAAAATTTATGTCGCCAACAGCGGCAGCGGCAATGTCAGCGTTATTGATGGCGCGACGGACACGGCAGGAACTCCAATCACGGTTGGGTCAATCCCCAACGCCCTGGCTGTTAACCCGGCCACGAACAAGATCTATGTCACCAACAGCGGAGACGGCACTTTCAGCGTAATTAATGGGGCCAATGACACAGCAGGGACTCCGGTCACGGTGGGCACAACCCCGAACGCTGTAGCAGTAAACCCGGCCACGAACAAGATCTATGTCGCGAACAGCGGCAGCGGCAACGTGTCCGTAGTAGACGGCTCCAGCGATACGGTCACGACCACTGTGACAGTCGGCGCACAGCCGGGCGGCATCGCGGTCAACCCAGTGACGAATAAGATTTACGTTTCGAACCAGGCAGTTGCCGGCGGAATTACCGTGATTAACGGCGGCACCAATACGCCAACCACTTCTGTAGATTCCACCGCCGGCGGAGCCGTGACGGTAAATCCGGTAACCAACAAGATTTATGTAGAGCACATCGGCAGCGACACGATAGGCTTTATCGACGGCACACAACCCGACGGTACCACCGCCGGGAGCTTTTCAGCCGGGCCGAACGGCACGCATCCAACCGCCCTGGCGGTGGACCCGGTCACCAACACGCTCTGGGTGACGAATGGCGGCGGAGTGGTCGGCGGCGTAACGCCCATCAACCTTGCCAACAACACAGCCGGAATCACTCTCATTGTGGGAAGCGGCCCGGTGGCGGTTGGCGTAAACCCAATCACAAACCGGATCTATGTCGCGAATGGGACCAGCAACAACGTCTCTGTAGTTGACGGGGCGACCAACAGCACTGCCGCCGTAACTGTCGGAACGCAGCCCTCCAGTGTTGCCATAAATCCGGTAACAAACAAAATTTATGTCACGAATGCCGCCGCCGGAAGTTTGTCAGTAATCAATGGCGCAAACAACAGCGCAACTCCGGTGACGGTGGGCACCACGCCATTAGCGGTCGCCGTCAATCCGATTACCAACACAGCTTACGTAGCCAATGTGGCCAACGCACTAACTTTGGCTGGTAGCGTCTCGGTCGTCAACGGATCGAACTCCGTCATCGCAACAGTCAACGTTGGCGCGGAACCCGAAGCAATCGCCGTTAACACGGTAACAAACAAGATTTACGTTGCTAATACCTTTGACGCCACAGTATCGGTGATCGACGGCGCGAGCAACACGGTAATCGCCTCCGCTCTCCCGGTCGGCGGTGGACCGGTGGCGCTCGCGGTCAATCCTGCCACCAACCAGGTGTATGTCGTCAGTGCAAATGACAACGATGTAACGGTGATTGATGGCAATACGGACACGGTGGCGACAACCGTGAACGTGGGCGTCCGGCCGAACGCGGTGGCAGTCAACCCCCTGACGAACAAAATCTATGTGGTTAATGAATCTCCCAGCCCGGCTGGAACGGTCACGGTCATTGACGGCTTAACCAACACCGCCACCACAACCGTAACAGCAGGCAACGTACCGTTCGCTGTGGCTGTGAATCCCGTCAGCAACAAAATCTATGTCGCTAACTCCACGGGCGGCACGGTGACGGTGATCGACGGGGCCACGAACGCCACGCAAACCGTCAACGTGGGCACCAAGCCCGCGGCTCTGGCTGTGAACACGCAAAGCAACAAGATTTACGTAAGCAACAGCACCGCCGGGACCGTCAGCGTGATCGATGGCGCAACCAATACGGCCGCCACGGTCGCTGTGGGATCTGACCCCAAGCCCCTGGCCGTCAATCCGGTAACGAACAAGGTTTACGTGGGCAACCAGACGAGCAACGATGTGACCGTGATTACGGAACAGCCGGTACAAGCGATCCCGCTCACGACATCAATTACGCCTCTCGCCGGAAATACCACGGCTACTGCCACTCCGACATTGAATTTCACGGCAAGCAGCGCATTTACTCCATCAGCCCCGCCTGTCCGAAATGTTTACTTCCAGCTTGATTCATGGCAGGGTCCGTGGCTTGCCGCCAGCGGAAGCGCAGGAAGTTTCAGTGGAACAACGCCCACTCTTACTGCGGGGACGCACGTTGTCTATGCGTTTGCCACGGATGGGCAGGACTCCACTTCCACCATCACAGGCACGGGGAGCAGCCCTCTCACCGGCGCGATCACTGCGTATCTGTTCAGCAATGTAGCCACGGGGGCGAGCACCACCACCACTCTGACTTCTTCGCTGAATCCATCCGCTGCTGGACAGAGCGTGACCTTCACAGCCAGCGTCACCGGCTTAGCGGGGCCCACCGGTACTGTTGCTTTCCGCGATGGTGCCACGACGCTTGCAACGGTTCCGTTGAGCGCCGGTCAGGCCACATTCACAACAGCAACGCTGACTGCGGGCTCGCACGCGATTACTGCTTTCTATTCAGGCGACGCCAACTCTGCCACCAGTGTTTCTGACGTTTTGACGCAGGTGGTTCAGGGCCAGCCCTCGAGCACTGTGGTGGCCTCTTCACTGAACCCATCTACGGCGGGGCAAACAGTCACGTTCACTGCCACCGTAACCAGCACGGCCGGGACACCGACGGGAACTGTTATCTTCTTCGACGGAGCTACTTCGATTGGAAGTGGCACTTTGAACGCCGGCCAGGCTTCGATCTCGACTTCGGCGCTGGTAGCAGCCACACATTCCATCACTGCTGCGTATCAGGGCGACGCCACCTTCGATCCGAGCACATCAACAATCCTGAGCCAGGTAGTCAACGGCATTCCCACGACCACGACCGTCGCTTCGTCGCTCAATCCGGCATCCTTTGGAGCTTCGATCACGCTTACGGCCACCGTAACCAGCGGCTCGGGCACGCCGACAGGAACGGTGACGTTCTCTGACGGCGGCGCCGGCATTGGAACGGGAACCCTGTCTGCTGGAACCGCAACATTCACCACAACGGACCTTCCTGCAGGTGTGCACGCCATCACTGCGACGTACTCGGCGAATACCACATTCGCCGCCAGCACCTCGGCCACACTGTCGCAATCCGTAACCCAGGCAGCCAGCACGACGGCGCTCATTTCCTCGGCTAATCCATCCGCAGTGGGACAATCGGTGACATTCACAGCCACGGTCACCTCTGGCGTAACGGCCACTCCGACCGGCACGGTTGTCTTCAAAGACGGAGCATCGCCAATCTTCTCGGGCACGCTGAACGCCGGAACATTAAGCTTCTCCACCTCTACCTTGAGCCTCGGTTCACATTCGATCACCGCAGCCTATCAGGGGGACGCCAATTTCACGGCCAGCACTTCATCGGTGGTTACTCAAACCGTGAACCAGCCTTCAGCAAACACGACCACTACTGTGACGTCCTCGGCCAATCCGGCCACCACCGGCCAGGCCATTACGTTCACGGCCGCGGTGACCAGCACCTCACCGGGCACGCCGACCGGAACCGTCACGTTCCTGGATGGAACATCCACGCTCGGAACGGCGACGCTGGACGCGACAGCCCATGCCACCTTCTCCGCATCCTCGGGTCTGTCTGCCGGGTCGCACTCCATCACAGCCAAGTACTCAGGCGATGCAACGTTCATCACAAGCACTTCAGCCGCACTGAGCCAAAGCGTGAATGCGCCGCCGCTTGATTTCACCATCAGCGGCACCGGAGCGGGAACGCCATCAGCCACAGTAATTGCAGGTCAATCGGCAAATTACAGCCTGCAGCTCGGGATCGCGGCCGGAGCGACCGGATCATTGAACGTGACCATCACCTGCACGGGCGCGCCAAAACAGGCCACCTGCAGCGGCCCGCCGCCGTTCACACTGGACTCTAGCGGGCCCGCAACCATCAATATCGGCGTGACGACTACGGCGCGGAGCGCGGCTCTGCCTGGTCCTTCCGCAACGCCGCAGAATCCTGTAAATCTGCTGGTTGTTTCAGGGATGACCCTGCTGGCGATGCTCTTGTCGATGGCACTCGGCAGCGGCAGACTGAAGATGAAGCAGTCCTGGGCAGCTATCAGCGTCGCCCGGATAC
>DATNDP010000106.1:0-27150 GCA_035553195.1 Candidatus Acidiferrales bacterium | reverse complement strand
TCTACCGCTTCTCTCTTACCATCCGCACATAGGCAGGCCCGTCTTGAGGAATACGCACCAAATTCGCCTCATCAGGACCGGTCAACACCAGTTCGAATGTGACCGGCGGATCGGATGTGGTTTCCGCGTGCGCATGCCGGTGGCTGAGTTGAAACGTGAGCTTCTTCCCATCGAACCGCGGATTGAATAATGGTTCGGGGATTCCAGGCGAAGATGTGGGTGGTTTTCCTTCATCGCGCCGGATCAGATAAAACAGCATGGCGCCTTGCAGGGGGCCGGCCTCATCAGTGATGTTCAGGGTCGCAGCAGGTAAATTGGCATATTCGGCGCGCCAAATGCCGACAATTGCGCCATTCCGTCCCGAGCCCGTTGCTTGGACAACGCCAGCAACGGCGAAAAGTGCGGAGCCCACCAGGAAGAGGATCCAGCGTCCCATAAAGAACTTACATCGTACGCCCAAATTCAGGGAAAGGGGTCTCGCTCAGGTGATTTGGTCGGGGCGAGAGGATTTGAACCTCCGACCCCCTGCGCCCAAGGCAGGTGCGCTACCAGGCTGCGCTACGCCCCGACTGCTTCAATTGTACCCGAAGTTCTTCACTGTCCTGAAACGGAACGCAGCTCAAGAGACTTGCCTCTGTGTTCAGCAAACCATTGGAGAACACGCGTTTCAAACTCATGGTGGGCAGCAGACCAAGCCATGGTATGGCCGGCATTGGGAACCATCCAGAGCCGCACGTGATTGGGCGCCGCAGCCGCCAGGACCTTGCCATGGTAGGGACGGATGCTGCGGTCCTCAACGCCCTGGATCAACAGGACGGGCACGCTGGAATGCTCGATTGCGTAGAGTGGGCTGGGTTTCAGCAGGTCAACACCATAGCGCAGCCTGGAATAGATGAGAGCGGAATCAAGCGCCGGCAGGCCGAGAGTTCTGCCAAACCAGGCACCCAGATGTAAGGGGCCGGAGATGCGCTCGTAGCTGATGGCACGCGCCGAGGAAAATGAATCCTCCACGGCGACAGCGCAATAACGGCGTTCGACGGCAAGGGACTGCAGCACAACCGCCGCGCCATACGATTCGCCGAAGCCGTACACGCATTCTGACGCCGAGAGCTTATTTGTATACAGCCACGAAATCCAGCGGTGGAGATCGCCTGCTTCCCGAATGCCGTACGTCGCAATGTCCCCGCCACTCTGGCCATGAGCTCGAGCGTCCGGCAGCAGAACGGCATAGCCCTGATCGAGGAAGATCTTGCCGTACCCTGCCACGCCTTCTCGATTGTCAGTGATGCCGTGCGTCAAGACCACTGCGCTTCCCTTGAAGCTTGTGGGCTGAACATACCAAGCCTTTAGAACTACGCCATCGGCGGCTTGGATCTGTACGTCATCCAACTCCGCCCCATATCGTTCATGCATTAACGCAGCGAACTGCTGTTGATGGCGGAGAGGCAATCGCCGCAGATGCAGACTGGCTTCGCTGATGACGATGCCCGCGACCACAGACAAAGCAAGGTAGACGCCCAAGGCGACCAGGAGCTTATGCACAAGCTTCATTTCGAACTGTTACGGACTATCAAAATGTGAAGTTCCACATTGAATGACGAGCGGCATACTCAATTCGTTAACGCCAACGCTCATTTTCCCTCGCCTGCCGTAAAAGAGTTCGGGCGCGGCCCTCTTCGCATTACTGCATAGTCACGTCGAGGTTGACCGACGACCCTGCGCTCACAGATGCGCTGGTGTCTGCGGTTGAATGCCCTGCAGCCGACACGGACACATTGAACGAGCCTGTGCCGATTGGGCCGGAATCAAAGAATCCACTGCCGTCCGTTGTGACAGAAGTGGTGAAGCGAAGGTCGCCGCCACTGAAGGTCACCGTGGCCCCGGCGAGCGCGCTGCCCGAGCTTGCCATCACCGTCCCGGTCACGCGGCCGGAAGCGGAGACAAAAATTTTCGTTGGGCTCGGTAGATCCGTATTGGATGTGGAAGTCGCAAAGCGGCTGTTGCTCGCAAGCCCGGTCTTGTCTGCCGTGACACTCAGCGACTGCATGGCGAGGGCGGGAATGGAGAAGGTTCCGTCGGCTGCCGTCATCGCCGTTCCAGCAGTAGTCGTCACTCTCACGCCTGCAACCGGATGACAGTTGTTGACGTCACGGACCATGCCAGAGATCTCGCCCGCAGTGGAACTGCCGCCGGCCATGTATGGCACGGTGAACTGATTGTGATCGTCAGTCTTGAACGAGTTGAGATAAGGGGAATAGGTGGTAACGCTGATCTGGTTGAGCGAAGGAGAAATTTTCAGAATGCGGAGATATCCACCTCCGCCCTGCGGTTCCGATTGATAGTCGGAAAGCATCTGGTTCACGAGGTTGCCGTTCGCGCCCAGGTCAACGCGGTGGCCGGTGCCGTCGCCGGTGTTCACGTGGCCGCTCAGAACCATGCGAACGTTAGGATACTTGCGCACCAGCTTCCACCACATGTCTTCGCCGTCGTTGTCCTGTCCGACCCCGAAACTCGCGGCGCTGTTTGCGTCGCAGCGTGAGATGCGCGTGTTGTCAGTGAACGTGAAGCTGTGGGTCACAATAATGGCTTCCTTGTCCTGATTGGCCTTGAGGATGCCATCGGCCCAGGCCAGAGCGGAATCACGCGGCGCATACTCGAGCACTAGAATCAGAAAATCCTGGCCGTTGATGGTCACTACGCCGTAGAAGTTTTCATTGCTTCCCTGGTAGTTGCCGCCGTACCAGCTTGCGTTGGCGTAGCGCGACGGCCCGAAGAATTGATTGAAGCCCACAGCGCCAGCCGTTCGCGCCGCGGGTTTGGAACCGGCGTAATCATGATTGCCAATGGCCATGAAGTACGGCACATGCCCATCGAGATTTCGCACGGCAGCATCCGCGTTTTGCCACTGCTGGAGATCGGCGCCGTCGTCCACAATGTCGCCGAGGCCCAGCACCAGCTTGATGTTCTGGTCCTGTACGTGGTCAGCGATCCATTGCGTCTGCGCGCGAAAAATTTCCGGAGAGTACCGCGAGTAATTTTGCGTATCCGGCAGAGCAACAATGGTGAACTCATCCGCCACCGGCGGGGTGCTTTGCGCCGATCCGCCGCAACCGCTCAGGCCCATCATGAGCAACAGAAAACCCGCAACAGCAGTAAAACGAAAAAAGATGAAGTATGAACCAGGGCGGCCGTTTCCGGCACGCTGCGTTGTATGTCTCACGCCGTTAAGAGTGAGGCATCCAGCAACAAACCTCTATCGGGCATTTGCAGCAGTTTCCCACTACATTGTCATGAACACAGATGAGTAAAAGGCCGTAATCCGATGAACAGTACAGATTAGCCGGTGCAAAATCCTTCATGCACCGCAAGGCAGTTACAATCGAGCAGATGGGGTTTTCAGATTTCCAGGGCAACGAAGATGTGGTCCGACGCTTGCGCGAAATGCTGGCCCGCGATCGCTTTCCTCATGCCGTGATCCTCGCCGGCCCGCAGGGCGCAGGCAAATACACGCTGGCACTGATGCTCGCCCGGAGCATGAATTGCCTGAATCGGAGCGAGAGCGACGGACTGCCGGACTTCTGCGGGACATGCGAGAACTGCCGGAAAATCAGCGAAGCCGCCGATCTTGAGGCCCGCTGCGCGGAAGCGGTGGAAGCGCGCGAGGGGCTGCGCGAAACCGACAAGCGTGAAACCCGCATCCTGGTGCAGCCTCATCCTGATGTGCTGGTGGTTCCTCCTGATCCGCCGCAAATGATGATCAAGGTAGATCAGGTGCGGTACGTGAATGAAACTATCCGTTATAAGCCCGCCGAAGCGAAGCGAAAGGTTTTCATTTTCAGCGATGCGGCCTTTATGAAGGAAGCGGCCAACGCGCTGCTGAAAGTGCTGGAAGAGCCTCCGGAGTTTGCCACAATCTTCCTGCTGGCGCGCAATCCCGGCGAGCTGTTGCCCACCATTCGCTCACGATGCATCAGTTTCACCCTGAGCGCTCTTCCTCTGGCTGACATTGAGAAATACCTGGCAGAGCATCGTCTGGAATGGAACGCGCGCCAGCGCCAATTGGCGGCAAAGCTCAGTGGGGGAGCCATAGGGCGCGCTCGCTCGCTTGACCTGGAACAATATCTGGCCGCGCGCAAGGATGCCCTGGTACTGCTGACAACGGCAATACGGTCGGCGGAGCATACTGACCTGTTTCGCGCCACGGAAACGTACCGCGGCGGAGGCGAGGGCAAGGAAAAAACCGACCAGCTTGTGGCGGCAGTTTATGGGCTGCTGGAAGACCTGATGGCTCTCAATTGCGATGCCGCGAACCTGGTGCGAAATATCGACATATTGGGAGAGTTGAAATCGTTGGGCGCGAACGTCGATTTCGCGTGGATCGCGAAGGCGGCGCAGCAACTGGGGCAGGTGCAAAGAGGCATGCGGCGCAATGTGTTGCGCCCACTCTCGCTGGATGCATTCGCACTCGCGCTGGAGCGGTGATCGTTCGAGTTGACCAATCGTCGCGGCGTAAATCGGCGCTTGGTGAACATCAGTGGGGCTGCGCCGGACAATGACCTTCCAGTCCATTGAAACGCTTGCTGAGGCTGTGATACGGTAACAACCAACGACCCGCACTGCGATTCCCGATACATTCAAGGGATCAGCTCGGTTTCCGTCGGCATTCTTTTGGTTCCAGCCGTTAGGTCCCGCGCTGTGGGAAACGGGAGCAAACAGCAATGAAGGATTCCATGGACGCTACTGCCGCACGCCAGGCGCCAGAGCATAGCGAAGAAGAATTTGTAAGCCGGAAACTTATCCGGCCCTCGCTCAGCACGCCTCCGCCGCGCACAGAACCTGTCTCCGAACGGCGCGAGCGCCTGGAGCGCACGGACCGCATGCATTCCAACGGTCCCCGCCGCAACGGACCGGGCGAGACGACCCATGCGGAAAACTACTACTACCAGAAGCAGATTCAGAGCAAGACCCCGGTTGTGGTGGTGCTCAAGGACGGCGAGCAGGTACAAGGGCTGATCGAGTGGTACGACAAGAACTGCATCAAGGTGAGCCGTAGCGGCGGCTCCGCGCTGCTGATCTACAAGCCTTCCGTTCGTTATATCTACAAGGCTGGCGAAGCTACGAACAAAGGATAGCCTTCGCGCTCAAGATCACGCTAATTGCTTCGTCCCGGCAAGGTGGCTTGTTCAAGCCACCGTTTCTTCATTGACAGTACGCCAAAAGCCCCCTATTATCTGTAATTTACGCCCCCTGCACACCTCAAGGAGAGCTGAGCCAAGTGATTAAGCTCGATATTATCAACGAGGTAGTAAATAAAACGGGTATCACCAAGACCAAGGCGGAACTCGCCGTGGAAACCGTTTTTGACAGCATGAAGAAATCCCTGGCCCAGGGGGAGCGGATTGAGCTCCGCGGCTTTGGCGTGTTCAACGTCCGTCCGCGCAAGACCGGAATCGGACGCAATCCCCGGACAGGCGCGGAGGTGAATATTCCTCCGGGCAAGGCGGTGCGCTTTAAACCGGGCAAGGAGTTGCAGTCCATCGACTGAAGCAGGTCAGGCGGGCTTATCAGTTCTAAATGCCGGACAACTCTTCCCTTCCGCTCGAATATCAGATTTACGATCCTGAACACCAGGGAATCAGAGTAGTCGTCATCCAGCCGCCGAAACGGCGCTACTGGCTGCACGCGCTGCTCTTTCTGGCGACGATCCTCAGCACGTTGTGCATCGGTGCGCGCCTCCAATACAACTTCAACAATCATCTGCCATTCTTTTCTGCCGATGTTGATTACTGGCCATGGGCTTGGGCCATTGAGGACTGGCGCCGGCTTCTGCTGGGAATCCCCTTTTCGGCTTCCTTGCTGGCGATCCTGACCGCGCACGAGATGGGGCACTTTGTCTTGGCTGTGCGCCGCAGAATTTACGCTACGTTGCCATTCTTTATCCCTGCTCCTACTCTGATCGGGACACTTGGCGCGTTCATACGAATCAAATCGCCAATCCGCAGCCGCTCTGACCTGTTCGATGTCGGCATCGCCGGGCCGATTGCGGGCTTTGTGGTGGCGATCCCGTTGTTGTTCTATGGACTGATGCTGTCACAGCCTCTTACAGCGCAGTCATCGCAGACAGATATTGCCTTTGGCCTTCCGCTCATTTTCTACCTGGCACATGCGGTTCTCGCCGCATCCGGCAATCTTCTGGCAAGCCACATTGCGCTAGGCAGCCTCTATCTGCACCCCGTGGCCGTTGCTGCGTGGTTCGGGATGTTTGCCACTGCGTTGAATCTGCTTCCCGGCGGTCAGCTCGACGGCGGGCACATCATCTTTGCCGTGCAGCCGCGGTGGCACCGTCGCGTATCCGTGCTTTCGATTGCCGTGCTGCTGGCATTGAGCTGGTACTTGTGGGCGGGCTGGCTGCTCTGGGCCATTGTGCTGCGCCTGACGGGCAGCCGCCATCCTGATGTTCCGCTCGCCCCGCCGATGGACCGAAAGCGCAAATGGGTCGCAGCGACGGCGTTGCTGATGCTCGTGCTCTCTATTGCTCCAGCCGCAATCAAGGAGCGCGACGACGAGAGCCTTCAGCTCAAGAACAGCAGCCTGCAGCACATTCTGGAAAACATTCGGCAGCACCGGATGCAAAAACAGCAGCAAAAACCCGTTTCGCCCCAGTATAAGCACTAGGGTTCATCGCCCTCGTTTACCTGGCCGAATTTGACGTGTGTAGCACAGCCGCCCGGCTGTGCGCTTTGCCGATCACGTGAAAATCATCCTACGTGAATTCGACTGCATGCTGTCGCTTCAGTTTGGCGGGGTTCAGGATGGATCCTTTGATTGAGAGAACGTCTTCTCACAATATGGCTGCATGAAAACGAAAACACTCACCGGCGAGGGCGCCTGTGCCACCGCATTTCTCAGTCTCAGTCGCCGCCCATTAAGCAATAAAGAAGAAGTTCTACAGCAGTGACAACGCATCCACGTCCACGATGACGTGAGTGCGCGGAATTTTATGCTCATCGGCGAAGGCCAGCATGCGGCGCAAGGCCGTATTGAGTTTCTGCCGGCTGGCGCCCTTCACAATGAAGTGATAGCGGTAGTCTCGCTTGAGCCGCATGATCGGCGCCACGGAAGGCCCGAGCACGCGTAAGCCCTCGTTCCGCGTGCTTTCAAACCAGCGCCCAATCTGTCCTGTCCACGTGAGCGCCTGATCCAACTTGTCACTGCGCACCAGGATATTGGCCAGCGCGCTGAACGGTGGATAATGCATCCAGCGCCGGAAGCGCACCTCTTTCTCGTAAAAACCGAGATAGTCATGCCGCTGGGCAAACAGCACGGCATAGTGATCGGGATGATAGGTCTGCAGCACGACCTTGCCCGGAGTCTCGCCACGGCCGGCGCGGCCGGCGACCTGGGTGAGGAGTTGAAACGTTTGCTCAGCCGCGCGGAAGTCAGGAAAGCCCAGAGCGTAGTCGGCTCCCACCACGCCGACCAAGGTGACGCCATGCACGTCATGGCCTTTGGCAATCATCTGCGTGCCCACGAGCAGGTTAATTTCACCCGCATGGAATTGGCTGAGGACACGCTCGAAGTCATGGCGTGTGCGCACGGTATCGCGATCAAGCCGACCAATGCGCGCCTGCGGAAAAGCCGCGTGCAGCCGCTCTTCCACCTTCTCTGAGCCGGCACCGAGAAAGAAGATATATTCGCTCGAGCATGAGGGGCAGACCTTGGGCACAGCCTGGCGATACCCACAATAATGGCATTCCATGCGATAGCCCGACTTATGAAACGTCAGCGCAATGGTGCAGTTTTTGCATTGCAGGGTTTCCCCGCAGGAACGGCACAGGACAACAGATGAATAGCCACGCCTGTTCAGCAGGATCATCGCCTGCTCGCCGCGCGCAAGACGCTCCGTGACTTCCTCAATCAACTGGCGTGAGAACAGGCGTTCTTCCCCGCTCTGCTGGAAATCGAACTTCATGTCCACGACTTCCACTTCCGGCAGCGGCCGCCGCTCCACACGCTGGGTCAACTGCAGGAGCTTGTACTTCTTCGCCTCTGCATTGTGGTACGACTCGATAGAAGGCGTCGCCGACGCAAGCACAACGGCCGCGTTGCAGAGCTTGCCCCGCATCACCGCCACATCTCGACCGTGATAGCGCGGCGTCTCTTCCTGCTTGTAGGAGTGGTCATGCTCTTCATCCACCACGATGAGCGCCAAATCGTTGACGGGAGCGAAAACGGCAGAGCGGGTTCCCACCACGATACGCGCTTCGCCGCGCCGGATGCGATGCCATTGCTCGGCGCGCTCATCGGCGGAAAGAGCAGAATGGAGAATGGCCACCTCATCACCAAAGACCTGGTGGAGATTGGCCGCGGCAGCCGGAGTGAGGCCGATCTCAGGAACCATGAGCAACGCGGAGCGCCCGGATTCAAGCACCGCCTGCATCGCCGCAAGATACACAGCCGTCTTCCCCGAGCCGGTAACGCCATGCAGCAGAGAGACGGAAAATTCCCGCTGGTTCACCGATTCATGAATGGATTCGAGCGCCGCCTTCTGCTCGGGATTGAAAATGAAATCCAGGTGCGATGGCCCGCGCTTCTTGAGTGTGGTCACGCTGAACTCGGCCGGTTCTTCAATGAGTTCAACCAAGCCACGCTTAACGAGCGTCCCCAGTGTGGTGCGTGGGACAGGAAGTTCGCGAAGCTGCTCTACTCTGGCTCGGCCTTCGTACTCTTCCAGCGTTGTGATTATCTTCTTCTGGTTTTCGTTAACTTTGCCTTCAGAATTCTTGAGCACGGCAATCTGGATGGTGCGTCGCGCATCGCGCACCCCCGAAGCGTCCTCGCGCGCTATCCATTTCTTCCGCAGCAGATTTTCGAGCAGCTTGCGATCGGAGCCCGTGGCGGAGCGCAGAGTGGATTCCAGCACATCGTCCGACATAGCAAGGTAGTTGAGTACTTCATATTCACGTATCTGCGCATCGATTTCCTGTTTCGAGCGCCGCGATGAGCCGGTCGTAGCCGAGGCGTGCAGGGCTTCGTGGCCTTTCTCCGTAATCCGATATACCTTCGCTTTTTTGATCTCTGCAGCCAGCGGAAGCATGGTGCGGACCACCTCGCCGAGCGGGGCAAGATAGTACTGGCTGATCCATTGGGCGAGCTCCATCAGCCTGGAATCGAGGACCGGCTCTATGTCCAGCACCTGCAGGATGATTTTTGCCTGCATGGAAGGTTCGCGGTCATGCAGCGCCGTCACGATGCCTGAGAGCCGCTCATTTCGAAATGGGACCAGCACGCGCCCGCCGGCAATCGGCTGCTGGTCGCCGATGCGGTAGGTGAACACCATGTCCAACGGCACGGGCAGGGCTACATCGCAGAATGTGGGCATGAGCAAGTCTGATTGTAAGGGAAGACGGAACCCGACGCTCTGTACGGGAAGACGCGCCTTGAGCTGCACAACGGCTGGTCAGGTTGCGTTCCAAATTGGAACAGCACTGCAATTCTTTAGCTCCGGCGCTCCTTCAACGTTCAGGCTTCTGCCTATACTCAAAATGCGGCGTTGGCATGTGGTCAAGGCCGCGCAGCATTTTTAAAAAAGGAGAAATCTATGTCGAACACGCGAGAACAAGACCGGGTGCTGAACCGTTTGGGTGCGCGCATCCTGGGCTTGGAGGAAATGAAGCAGGTGACCGGTGGCATCATCCACACCGGCGTCTGTACTTTTGATCCCAAAACCGGCGCTTACGATGGCGACTGCACTCCTGAGCCTAACTTCCGTTAGGGACTGACAGCCGCTCGAAATCCGAGAGCATGGTTGCCAAGGTGTTAGGTCGTGCATCGCTAAATTCTTGGTAAGGAGAAATTGATGACGAACATGCGAGAAGAAGACCGGGTTCTGGGCCGTTTGGGTGCGCGCATCCTGCAGCCTGAGGAACTGAAGCTGGTCACCGGTGGCGTCCACACGAATGTGTGCAGCTTCAACCCGCTGACCAACACGTTCGATGGGGAATGCGCTCCTCAGTAAGGCAAGCGACAACGCAGTCGCTCGAACGCGAGAGCGCCTGAGCTTGCCATGGTGCTCTCGCGGCGATTAGTCTGAGCGTGGAGGACCTATGGCGGAAACCTTTCAAGAATACGCTCAGAGGCTACGCGACTTTGTGGGAAGCAAGGACCCGCTGCAATCCATGCAGCAGACCGCAGCCGAACTCGCGAAGCTGGTACAGAATCTACCGGAGGGCGTGGCCAAAAAGTCACCGGAACCTGGCAAGTGGTCGATTTCGGAGATCGTAGCGCATCTCGCCGACACGGAACTCGTTTCTGGGTTCCGTCTGCGCGCGATTGCGGGAGGCGCCGATGGTGTGCCCATCATCGGCTATGATCAAGACCTCTGGGCCGACGTGGGAAACTATGGCAGTGCAAAAATCAGCGACAGTCTAAAGACATTTCTTACGATTCGTGAGGCCAACCTGCGCTATCTCAACGGGTTGCCGGAGAGCGCCTGGAGCAAGTACGGCGTACACTCGGAACGCGGACGGGAGACGGTGCGAGAGCTGGTGCTACTGGTGGCGGGTCATGATGTGAACCACATCGGGCAGATCAAGCGAATCCTCAGCAGCGCGCAAGCCGCCTAAAGCAGATGCCGCTTACGACTCTGCCGGCGCTTTGGCCGGCGGAGTCAGCCCGAGATATTTCATCACCATCTGCAGGTCCTTCCACGTCTCTTTCTTTTGCCGTGGATCGCGCAACAAATAGGCGGGATGGTAAGTCACAGCCATGCGCGTGCCGTGGAAGTCGTACCAGCGTCCGCGCAGGTTGGCCATGCTGTCATTGACGGCCAGCAACGTTTTTGCCGCAACCGCGCCCAGAGCCACGATGACTTTGGGCTTGATTACCTCAATCTGCTGCAGCAGGAAAGGTGAGCAGATATCGCACTCGTCTCTTTCCGGGGTGCGGTTTCCGGGCGGACGGCATTTCACCACGTTGGCGATGTAAACTTCTTCGCGCTTGAGTCCCATAGCGGAGATCATGTTGTTCAAGAGCTGACCGGCGCGTCCGACGAATGGCTCTCCCTGCGCGTCTTCATCAGCGCCCGGTCCCTCGCCTATGAACATGAGTTCGGCATTTGGATTTCCTACTCCGAAAACCAGGTTTGTTCGGCCCTTGTGGAGACGGCAGCGTGTGCAGTCGCCAATATCGGCGCGGATACGTGCGAGAGCTGCGGGCTTATCTTGAAGGATCGCGAAAGTTTCGGATACCTCTCGGGCACCAGTCGCTACCGCGGCTCTTTCTTCCGCAGCAGCCTCGGCCAGAACATCAGCGCCGGGCTCCACTGGACGCCGGTAAAAATCGTAAATCCCCATCTCACGGTAATAGTTCACGCGAGCGGCAAGCTGCTGCTTTGTGGCGGAATCCAGAGGCTTGGGCATGAAAAGCCAGTGTAATTGATTCTGTTTGGGATCTAAAACAGCGATTGTATTTTCCATCCTGCCAGCTTCTAATATGAGGTCAGGATCGCCATGGGCACAACGACGAGAATGAGCTTTGCCGAGTTCCTAAACCTTCCCGAACGCGAGGGCATGATCTATGAACTTGACGATGGGCAGTTGCTGACGGAGGCATCTCCTGCAGCACTTCACAATTTGATTCGACAGCGGATTGCATTGCGGCTCTTGCAATTCCTTGAATCCGCAATCTCGGAATCGTGCTTGAAAAAACAGACTTTCGGCTCACTTCTGACACAGTGCGCAATCCGGATGTGGCATTCGTCACGACAGCGCAGGTTGAAGTAATGAATCTGGAAGTTTCTCCTCTAGAGGGTGCGCCCGCGCTGGCCGTAGAAGTGGTTTCCCCCAGCAACACCGCAGAAGACATGGCTAAGAAGACGCAGCAGTATCTGCGCGCCGGCTCTCACGCGGTTTGGATCGTCTATCCAAAATTACGGCAGGTCGAAGTACACTCATCCGCTGCCGTGCGGCAGGTGCGGGAACCAGAGGTTCTGGGCGAAGACACGCTCTTGCCGGGTTTTTCTGTTTCTCTCACTTACATCTTTGATGGAAAACAATAGTAGACGAGCTTGGGCGAGTTTCAGCGTGGGACCGTTTGCGCACGCGATATCTTGATTCTCACCACCGCATCGAGCACCCGGTGCGCCACTTCCCACTTGCTCGCCTCGGGAACGTTTTCGGCGCCGGAATGAGTGAGGATTGTAACGGCGTTGCGCTCGGAATCGAAGCCGATTCCCGGCTGTGAGACATCATTCAGGACAATGGCATCGAGGGACTTGCTTTCGAGCTTCTTGCGGGCGTTTTCCAGACCGTTTTCGGTTTCCGCAGCAAAGCCAGCGACGATACGTGAACCCTTGGTCGCCGCCACTTCAGCCAGAATATCGGGTGTGGGCTCCAGCTCCAGGGTGACAGGCCCTTTGCGTTTGATCTTCTGTTCCGCCGCATTGCGGATGGTGAAATCCGCCACGGCCGCCGCTTTGATGATGATCGTCGAGCGCTCCAGGTTCGCAAGAACAACATTGCGCATCTCCGCTGCAGTCTGCACCGCAATATACTCCGCCGCCGATGGAGGCTTCAGGGCGGTGGGCGCGCTGATCAGGATCACTTTCGCGCCACGACGCAAAGCGGCTTCCGCCAGCGCGTAACCCATCTTGCCGCTGGAGCGGTTGCCGATATAACGAACAGGATCGATGGGTTCGCGGGTGCCGCCGGCAGTAATTAGAACAGTTTCCCCTACCAGGTCCGGCGTGGCGCCGAGCGCAGCCAAAACAGCATCAACGATCTTGTCATTGGCAGCAAGGCGGCCAGCGCCGATCATGCCGCAGGCAAGATAGCCGCTATCGGGATCCACCACCCGATATCCACGGTGTTTCAAAATCTCGATGTTGGCCTGAGTAGCGGGATTGTCCCACATGTTCACGTTCATGGCGGGCGCGATCACCACCGGCGCCGTGGTAGCAAGGAACAGTGTAGTCAAAAAATCGTTTGCTTCACCGTGGGCGAATTTCGCCAGGACATCAGCGGTTGCGGGCGCAACCACCAGCGCGTCAATCGTCTGAGCTACCGCAATGTGCTCGACGGCGGAATCAATGTTCGGTTCTTCTGCTCCGGCGCCAAACAGATCCGTAATCACTTTTTCGCCGCTGAGAGCGGCAAAAGTGAGCGGACGCACAAACTCCTGGGCTGCGCGGGTCATGATGACCTGCACACGTAAGCCGCGGTCCTGGAGCAGGCGCACGAGTTCAGCAGCTTTATAGGCGGCAATGCCGCCTGACACACCAAGAGCGACCTTCATACAAAGATTGTAATCCGGTTCACAGCCCTGAACGAATCAGGGCTCCGAGGAAGACTTATGACTTCGCCTCAGCCGGCTGTTCCGTAGGCGGTTCTGCCGCTGGCGCTTTCTCACCCTTAATGAACTGCACTTTGCCGGCATCGATCTCCTGCTGCGCGATCTTGCAGACTTTGCGCGACGTGGTGTCGACCAGTGCAGGAGCGCCTCCGGAAAGCTGCCGGGCGCGGCGGGCTGCAACCAGAACATAGCGATAGTTACTATCAAAACCGTCTTTGAGCTTCATCGTCCTGTCACCTCTCGACCAGGTAGGGCTGTGGGGGTGGAAACATCGAAGGAATCCAGAATACTCTTGATTTGTTTTTCCATTCTGGACTTCAGGCATTTCTCTGAGCTCTCTAGGTACTGTTTCTCATGCAGAGATAGGTTTTCGCCCGACCGGCGCGCGCGTTCGACTTGAACAATGGCCACCAGTTTATCCACGGACGGCTCAACGCGGTCGTTCACCAGAATATAGTCGTATTTGGGATAGTTCTCAATCTCCCGGCGGGCCTCGTCCAGCCGGCGCTGAATTTCCTGCGGAGGAACATGTTCACTCAGGCTGCGTTTCCTCAGGCGTGACTCGAGCTCAGCACGGCTCGGCGGAAGGACAAAAATACTGATCGCATCAGGAAGGCGTTCTTTAACCTGCTGCGCGCCCTGAACGTCGATATCCAAAATCACGTCGTGCCCCTGCCGCTCCGCCTCTTCAATGATTCTCTTCCCCGTCCCGTAGTAGTTGCCGAACACGAGCGCATGTTCCAGGAATTCGTCCCGCATGATCATGCCTTCGAACTGTTCGCGCGAGATGAAGTGATATTCGTGTCCGTCTTGTTCACTCCCTCGGGGCGGTCGCGTGGTGTAGGAGACGGAAAACTCAAGATTCGGAACGTAGGTTCGAAGTCCGTTGACCAGGGTGGATTTGCCGGAACCGGACGGCGCTGAAATGATGAACAGGAGCCCGCTCATTCGAGGTTCTGCACCTGCTCGCGGCATTTTTCGATTTCCGATTTCATCTGTAATCCCAACTCGGTGATGCGCAACGCCTCTCCGGTCACGCCGGTGGTCTTCGACAAGAGCGTATTCGCTTCCCGGTTGAGCTCCTGCAAAAGAAAGTCAAGCTTCTTGCCCACTTCGCCGCCGCTATCGAGCAGCTTGCGGAAGTGATCCACGTGTGTCTTCAGGCGGACCAACTCTTCCTGAATGTCGCTTCGTTCGGCCAGAAGGGCCGCCTCCTGGAGAATACGATCTTCATCGGCATTGACGCTTTCCAGAAGTTCCTTCATGCGAACACGAACTTTCTCCATCACTGCCCTGGTGACCACAGATCGGAGCTTTGAAACCTCTTCGGTGGCATGTTCCAGGCTCTGCAAGCGGCGGCGCAGCTCAGCTTCCATGCCCTGGCCTTCATGCTCGCGCATCAGATTCAACTTTTCCATTGCCTGTACCATCGCTGCCAGAACAGATTGTTCGAAGCTTCCATCCAGCCCGCCCGCTTCAGCAAGCGCTCCGGGCATGCGGAATGCGGCATTCAGGTCGGGTTCGCCGGGCGCGCCAAATTCGGCTGCCGCTTTGCGGAACGCCGCCACGTAGCCGCCTACAAGTTCGCGGTTGAAGCCGAAGCCCTCGCCCGGCCTGCGCTCCACCATAAGCGTGACTTCCACGTGCCCGCGCGCGAGTTTTTCCTTCAACATGCGGCGAAGCTTGATTTCGAGTTCGTCCATTTCAGCGGGCAGGCGAAGCTGCGGATCGAGAAAGCGATGGTTGACAGACTTTAGGGCGAGCGAAAAAGATACACCATCGCCAACCTGCGACTTTACCTGCGCGAATCCGGTCATGGAGCGGATGGGCATCAATGAGTGATTTTAGCTTGGCGGCCCCTCAGAGCGAATGGCCGCGGCTGTTTCTTCACTCATTTTGGGCTCTAATTCCATAAACTGCAATTCATAAAGCTTGCGGTAGGTGCCCAAACGGCTCAGCAGGTCTTCATGCGTGCCGGAATCGGCAATGCGCCCGTTCTCGAGTACGACAATGCGATCGGCGTGCCGCACCGTCGTAAGCCGGTGTGCGATCACGAATGCAGTCCGGCCGGTCATCAAATTCTGGAGCGCAGCCTGGACGAGCGCTTCGGACTCCGTGTCCAGAGAAGACGTCGCCTCATCGAGGATCAGGATGGGAGCATTCTTGAGCAGTGCGCGGGCAATGGCAATGCGCTGGCGCTCACCGCCGGAAAGGCGCAGCCCGCGCTCGCCGATCATGGTGTCATATCCGTTGGGAAGCCGCTGGATGAAGTCATGGGCCAGAGCTGCCTTGGCGGCTTCGATGACGGCATCCTGCGGCACATTCGGCTGCCCATAAGCGATGTTATTGCGCACGGTATCGTTGAAGAGAATTGTCTCCTGCGTGACAATGCCGATCTGACTTCGCAGGGACGAGAGCGTTGCGTCTCGAACGTCATGGCCGTCAATCATGATGGAGCCGGAAGTAACGTCAAAGAATCTGGGGAGCAACTGAACGAGCGTGCTCTTCCCTGCTCCGCTGGAGCCAACAATGGCGATCACCTCGCCGGCCCGCGTCTCAAGATCGATGCCGCGCAGGACCTCGGCATCGCAATCCCCGTTTGCGCCAGAGTAGGAGAAGCAGACATTCTCAAAACGCACGCGTTCCCGGAACGCCGGGAGAGGCAGTGCACCGGGCCGGTCGTGGACTTCTTCGTGTTCATCAAGGAACCGAAAGACCTCTGATGACGCTCCCAGCGCCTGCTGCAGGCTGTTATTGAAGAGAGCAATCTTGCGAACGGGATCGTACAGCTTGAAAACGGCAATGATGAAAGCGATGAAGCCGCCGGTCTTCATGGCGCCGGTTTTGATCTCATTTCGGCCGAGCCACAGGAGCAATACCACCGCCACGGCGCCGATCATATCCATCAGGGGCGAGCTCAGGGCCTGAACCGCCACCGATTTTAAATTCGCGCGGAACAGCTTTTTGGCCGCGTTGTGAAAGCGCGTGCTCTCCCAGCGCTCCATGGTGAATGCCTTCACAATGCGATTGCCGGTCACCGTCTCATGAAGAATGTGCTGGATGTCGGCCAGCTTGTCCTGCCCCTTGCGCGTGGTGCTGCGCACGCGGCGCCCGATCTTTCCGGCGGAGACAATCACGAAAGGAATAAAAATGATAAGCACCAGCGAAAGCCGGTGCCCCAACACAATCACGACGCCCACCATGAATATGAGCGTGAAAAACTGCTGGAGGAATTCCGCCAGAGCGATGGAAAGAGTCGCCTGGATCTTTTCAATATCGTTGATGATGGTGGAAATCAGTGTTCCGGTGGAATTGCGAGAGAAGAATGCGATGGAGCGCTGGAGAATTCGGTCATAGAGCCGGTTGCGCAGGTCCGTCACAAGTCCGAAGCCGGCATAGTTGACCAGATACGTCCCCGCGTAGTCGCACAGGCCCTTAAGAATTGTGGCCCCGATCAGCGCAGCGCCCACTACGGTCAACGCGTTGTGAAAGTACCGGGGAATGAATTGCTGGAGATAAATAACTTTCTGGGTCCCCGGGAGGTTAAAGAGCGTGAGACGGTGCGCGGGCGCGGAGGGATTCAGGACGTTATCGATAATCGGTCCGAGGAGCAGAATTCGAAAAGACTCCAGCAGACCCACGGCTGCCATCAGCACTACCGAGGCGGAGAACTGCAATATATAAGGACGGATGTAGCCCAGCAACCGGCTCAGTTGCCGCATACCGCTCCAATGGAGAACAGAGACATTCGCTCTATTCTAAAGGAGCAACCGCGCCCTGAAGGGCAGGTTTTAGCACGGTGGTTAAGTATTGTTAACTTAGGATTACTTAGGCGAGTCGCGATGAATCACTTTAACCCGGTAACCCGCCTTAGCCAGCCGCTTTTTGACCTCCTCTGAAATCAAAACAGACCGGTGCTGGCCTCCCGTACAGCCGAATCCGATGGTCAGGTAACTTTTCCCTTCACGCACATAATGAGGAAGCAGGTAAATCAGCAGCTCAGAAATGCGATCAATGAACTCCTGCGTCTGGGGAAAGGAGCGGATGTACTTGGCTACACGCGGGTGCCTCCCCGTAAACGGCCGGAACTCTGGCACAAAATGCGGATTGGGTAGAAAGCGAACGTCGAACACCAGATCGGCGTCCTCGGGCACCCCGGCTTTGTAGCCGAAGCTGACCACCGAAATCAGAATGTCCTTATCTGTGCTGCCGGCGGTGAACTTCGAAGTGATGTGGGAGCGCAGCTCATGGACGTTGAAATGCGAGCTGTCCACCACAAGATCGGCGAGCGCGCGAATGGGCTGGAGCATGCGCCGCTCCTGGCTGAGCGAGTCTTTCACTGTGGACCCCTTGCCCAGAGGATGCGGCCGGCGCGTCTCACTGAACCGGCGCTGCAGCACTTCATCTGAAGCTTCAAGAAACAGCACCGTCATGTTCACTTGGCGGCGCAAGGAACGAATGATGGCCGGAAGTTTTCTGAGCTGCTCGCCTTCGCGAATGTCAGTGACCAGCGCAGCCTTTTCAATTTCTGACGATTGCTTTGCCAGATCCGCGAAGCGGGGGATCAGATCGATGGGCAGGTTGTCCACGCAGTAGTATCCCAGGTCTTCAAAAGCCTTCATCACTGAGGCTTTTCCCGATCCGGACATTCCGGTGATCACCACCAGATGGTTCGCGCGTTTGCGCACCCCCCCGGGAGCACGTATTCGCTTGGATTTGGCTGGGGTCACAGAGGGATACTAACACGAAGACAGTTAATCACCCGCAGACGCAACCATGCTGGCGGGAGCTGAAAGCTCGACTTGCTGGGACAAGTTATACATAGATCGCCACGCCCGGGTAAGCATTCGAGATTCCATCTGGTGCTTCCATTCCATGGCGCTTTTTTCGCGAAGCTCGCGCCCGGGCGATTCCGGCAGGCGGCGCAGTGCAGCAAAATAGTCAGGCACTTTTTCGAAGGCATCAAACAACCTGCCTTCAACCCACAACAGCGCAATCTCGAGCCGGGCCTGCTCGAAAGGTGAAAGCTTGCCAACATGGATACGGCCGGCCCAGAAGCGTGCCTTGTCAGCGTTGTCGCGAAACCATGCCTGGAACACGGCTGCTTCGAGATGAAGGCGATCACGCAACCACGCCGGACACGCTGCAGGCGTGGCGAGCGCCTCTTCGAGAAAGCGAGTCGCGGCAGTGATGTCCTGTCGCTCTGAAGCCCACAGATAGGCGAACCACCGCGCGATCACAGCGTCACGTGAGCCGTCGTTGAGCTCTGCCGCATGTTCGGCCAGAGCCGTCGGCCAGTTCCGGGGGTGCACTCCATCCTGCAAAAAGCTTTGCATCTCAAGGACAGCGCACAAGCGCACCGCTTTTGCGTCGTTCCGCAGCAGCATGAGCAGCCGCGCGCCATCAGAGAAGTTGCCATCGCGCCCCGTGTCGGGCAAGAGCGAGGCCAGGCTGAACAGGAATGAAACAGCGGCCGTGAGATGTACGCAGACCTGAAGCAGGAAGCTGCCTTGAGACCAGTCGCGGCCCATTTCTATGGCTGAACTCAGGAGCACCCCCGCGAGCGGGCCGGCTAAAAAAACGGCAGCAAGGCGGGGACGCAGGTCCTGCATGGTTCGGGGCTTCAGGACGAAAACATTCACCTGTAGTGCGGCGGGAGCATGGAGAGAATGTGAGTCTGATCTGCCTTGTGCAGCGAATCCCGCAATCTGGAACCGGGCCATCTGGGCAGCAATGTAATGACCGGCCTCATGAACCAGCCATGCAGTTAAGAATGCTGACGCGGGCGCGAACAGCAGAAACACAGCAAGATCCCATGTGGAGACATCAACCAGGACGGTCCGCAACTGTGTCTGGGTAATGAACAACCCGATCAGCACGCTGCTCAAAAAAAAGTATTCGCCGGATGTCAGCTTGCCCGTGCGGCCGCCGGCAGAGGACCGCAGCACGTCGAGGATCGGCGTGGACGTCGGCAAGGAAGCCGAAAAGGCTTTCGTTTCGGTTGTAAGCGCCATTTGGGGAGCGTGGTTCGTCAATGCGAATGATAGGGTGAACCGCCGCTCAACGCATGAGGTCTTAGGTCGATGTACTTCGGTGCTGGCCCTCAGGTTGAAGAAAACAGAGGAGTTGCGGGATGCCGCTCCCGCACCCCAGAGTCCTCATTTCCCCGATTCGCCGCCGATCGTCAGCTTCAACCCGGCACGGAAGCTCAGCGGCAGTGCCGGAAAGCCAAATGCCGGATCGTAATGCTGGCTGGCCAGATTCTCAATCACAGAAAAGAACCGCAGATGCTGGTTGAACCGGTAACTGCCGCCCACGTCGACTTTCTGCCAGGAAGGCGCGAGGTTCCGATTGGGCAGGAGCAAACTTGTCCCGAAAAATCCGTCGAAGAGGAACGTACTGTCATCGCGCCGGCTGACCAGATAGCCGCTAACAGAGAGGCTGAGCTTGCTGCGGGAGTAGTCAAGCGAGAAGTTTCCGGTGTGCGGGGCGCGACGGAACGGGCGCGCGCCAACCAGCGGCGCAAACGCGCCGATCGGGATACCGGGAAACGCGGGATTGAACGCGCAGAACGATTGCAGATCCACAAACGCGCAGGCGGAAGCGTCGCTGGTGAACGAGCGCTGAACGACGTCATCAAGGTAGGTGTATGAAGCGCGAGCAGTAACGCCATGCCCCAAGGCTGCGTAGAATCCGGTCTCCGCGCCGAGCGCACGCGTATCGCCGGAATTGATGGTGGCGCCGAAGCCGGCCTGGGCCGCGATGGCATCGGGTATGCCCAGCAGCGGGAACGCCGTGTTGGGCACAAATTCAATCTGGTTCGTGAACTGGTTGTAGAAAAAGGTGGCTGAGAGCTTTACGCGCCCGCCGGCGAGAAACTGATCGAAACCGGCGTCGTAGCTGCGCGAACGCTCGGCAGCTACTGGCGCGACGTTGAACTGCGAAATCAACGGCTGCGCCCCAGCCTGCGAGAGCAGGTCGAACAATGACGAGTTTGCTTCAAAGATGGAAGGTTCGCGAATTCCCTGCCCGAAATTGAAGTTCAAGCGCGTGCCCGCCAGCGCTCCCGAAGAGCGTGGCCGCACCAGATAATAAGCGAGCGAGCCACGCGGGATCGCGGCAGTGCCGAAGACGGCGTTCCGCTCCACGCTGCCGCCCAGCGTGAGATAGGCGCGGCCCAGGTTCCCGTGAAGCTCGGCGATGTAACTATAGTTATTGCGCTCCGCGGGAGTGCTGGTGCCAAACGACAGAGTGAAACCGCGCTCGTTTTCATAACGCAACGCAACGAGCCCTGTCAGGTGCGGATTGATTCTGTAATCCGACTGGAAGTAAACCGAGTCGCGCTTGCTGGAACTGCTGGTCTCAATGGGATACGTGCCGGCGAAGTCAAGTATCCCTTGTCCGCTGACGCTGAAGCCGTTGGCGCCGCGAATTGTTACCGGCAAGCCGAGGAAGTTCACGCCCGCGCCGAAGCCGTTGTCGAATGGAATGCCTGTAGGAGATGGATTTACATCCTGGAGCCTGAGCCTCGCTGCGCCGTAGCGAAGCAGGTTGTGCCAGCGCTCGGTGGTCTGGTTCTGCAGCGTTACGGCGATGAACGCATCCTGATCTTTCTCAAAGGAATCGTCGGCGATACCGAAGAAGTCAATGGTATTCGGCTGGCCGAGCGCCGCAGTGATGTAACGGCCGGCGAAACGTACCTCCGTGTTGGAACCAAGGTTCAGGCCGAGATTGGCCACGTATGTTCCATCGTGATAGCGGCTGTTGGGAATGCTGTTATCGCTGTCACTGCGCGAGATCTCGCCCAGATAATCCAGCCGATGAAAAACTCCGGAGAGAGAGCCGTCATGACGGCGTGTGGAGAAGTTTCCCGCGTCAAACGAGTACGAAAGCTCGGGAGTGGCGGTGGTACCCCGCGCTGTGCTCAGGCTCACCACCCCGGCCATGGCGTCAGGGCCATAGAGCACGCTGTTAGGCCCGCGCAGCACTTCAAACTGCTGGATGCCTGTTGTCGCTATGTTGCCGAAGTTCACCACGCCGCCGATATCGTCCACCGGCACGCCATCGAGCAGAACTTTATTGGCATCACTGTTGCCACCACGAATGAAGATGGACGTTGCGGCGCCGCGCTCTCCGCTCTGCACCACCTGCACACCGGGTACCTGCTGCAGAGGTTCAAGGATGTCCATGCGGTCCTGAAATTGTTCGCGTGAAAGCACCGAGATTGACGCTCCCACCTGCGATTCAGGGACTGGAACGCCGGTGGCGGAGACAACAATGTTTTCCGCTACCGCTCCCACGCGCAAAGCGAAATCCACGGCCGGCGAGGAGCTAACGTTCAGAAGGAGATACTCGCTCTGCTGCGCGGAGAATCCGGGAGCCGAGGCTCGCACCTGATAAGTCCCGACCGGCAGATAAGGAAAGACGTAGTCGCCTAGCTGATCGGTAACTACAGAGGTGATCTTTCTCCCGTCCTTCAGCAGATCGACCGTGGCTTTGGGGATCACCGCGCCCTGCGAGTCTCTGACCGTGCCATGAATGCTGGCCGGTGCGAAGGCGAAGCATGCTGCCGTCAAAAGAAAGATTGAGACACAAACCAAGTTGAAAAATTGCGACGCACGCGGACGCGTGTCCGTAGAGAAAAACTGCATGATACTCTCCTTCCCCTCGGAAGAGGCATTCGAATGCAGCGAGGACCGGTCTCCTGACTTGCGACCCTGGCGCCGGCGCCTTCCCGCCTTCTTGAGGCAGTGGCATGTGCCGGACCTTGCGAACGGCCGCTTACAGTTGCGGGGCAGTAGCGGATTCACACCGCTTTCCCGAACATCCTGCTGTCCCCTTTTGCAAGGGATGACCGAGAGTTATAGATGATGAGACGTGTCGCGTCAAGTTCGCGGCAAGATAAACCAGACGAATTGACGAGCCATGTGACACAACGCGGCAAGCCGCAAAGCATAATCCCGCTGTTGATTGCAGCGGTGGCACAGGCGCCCTCGCCTGTGCGTTTTTCTTGCTTTGATGGGATGGAGAAAGTAGTGGCTCTGCTTACACTTGCATATCGATATAACCAGCAAAGCCATGCCAAAGCCTCGGATCAGTCAATTCTCCGGGTAACGCATCATGGCAGTGTTAGCACAGGCGAGGGCGTCTGTGCCACTCATGCCATTATGGGCACCTTACGAAGGCCTTGAAGGCTTGCGACTCAAACTCTCATATGAATGTTTCTAATCGGAGACCTGCGCGGAACTCGCGCCCGGCTGCGGCATGCGCCGACCAGCGAACATAATTCCGGTCTCTACTTCCACGGCTTTTCCGTGCACCCGATACGGCCGGAACTCCCATTGCAGCAGCGCATCCGTGATCGCCCTGGTCTGGTCAGGAAACGCGCTGATCACGTGGACGTATTTCACCTTCCCGTACTTGTCGATCACAATGCGCACCGGAACCGGGTTGAACTTGCGATCGGTGAACACGGGATCAACTTTGTGCAGCACGTTGTCGCCGACAGCGTAATTTTTGACGCACACAGGAATGTTGCTGTCGTTGCCCACGACAGCATCCGCCAATTGGCGCACCATGCTCTCCAGCAATTCCGTATCGCGACTGGTGAACTGGAACTGTACGGCGTGGCAGCGGACCTCAGTTGTCAGCGTGTACCAATGCAGCCCGACATCTGGAGCCGTGTAGTCAAAGCGAATGAAGGAGTGATTGCCCAGCTTCACCTGCGTGGGCTGGCGCTCCACGGTAAAGTACGGCCCCAACTTGGAGCGGCGAAATTCCACCAGCGCCTGCGGGCTGTCTGCCGGCGCCAGGCCGAAGAAGAGATCCTGCGCTGATATCAAGACCGAACCTGCAGCCGCGGCCTGAAATTCCGGTTTCGGCTCCAGATCAGCCAGCACGTAGTATCCGCTGTCCGATGGCGGCGGCCCGGAATACTTTTCCTGGAAGCCAGCGGGCAGCCGGTAGGACATCCCAAAATACTTGTTCGTGTAGATGTCCTGCGCAATCGCGCCGCCTTCAGGCGCCGGAATGGACGCATCGCTCGAAGATGCAACCGCTCCCTTGACCAGAATCACATCTGTTGGAAGTTTCTTGGGCGCAGGATTGGTGACGGCGAAATCGCCTTGCGCGAACACGGGCACCGCGTAAAAGACAAAAATGAAAGTTGCGATCAATACATTGCGCATGGAAAATTCCTTCGGGGGCTACCAGGGCTGAAGCCCAATTCTTCTACCTGCTTTTCGCGGCCATGAAGTGCCGCTCTTGCACTCCATGAACTCAAAACCAGGGTTCCTGGGACCCCGCTCTTCCACCGTGTCTTGAGCTGAAGCTCAAGGCAACGGCTCTAAAAAGCCGGGCGAGACAAAGGGGGAATGTCCCGCCCGGGGTTCAGCCCATCGAGTACAACAGATCGACTGCAAACTACAACGAACGCAGGAAGTTCAGCAGGTTCTGCTTCTGCGTGGCGGTGAGCGAATTGAAATTCGCGATCACGTTGTTGGCCTCTGAGCCGTTGCTGGCGTGCTGCTGGATGGCAGTGATCAGGTTGGCGGTGCGGCCATCGTGCAGGAAGAAGATGCGCTGCCCCAGTCCCCACAGCGGAGCGCTGCGGAACTGGTCGCCGCCTGCGCCACCCTGGCTCACGTTATCGTTCAGCCCGACGCCCATGTGATGGACTTCAAGATCGCTGAACAGATTTGCGGTCACGTTGCTCAGCCCCGGCGTCACGGCCGATGCTGAAGTTTTCAGTGAAGCCGTATGGCAGGCGGCGCAGCCAATGGCATTGAAAGTTGACCGGCCGCTGCTGATAGAAGTCGACCCGCCCGGCGTTGTCGTGGAAGGTGTGGGCGCCGCCAGCAGACGCATGAAGATGGCAAACTTCACCACGTCGCTCGACGTGCCCAGGTTCGTAGCGTTGAAGTTGGTGTGATCTTCCGGCGTGCCGTTGATGCGGCAGTTCGCAGGCAGGCCGCTCGCGGAATCTTCTCCGGGCAGCGGACGCTCCGTGGGGAAGTTCTCATTGCTCACGCCTTGCTCCACGTTGTAGGCCTCGCCGGCGAAGATCATCAGCGACTTGTTCTGCGCCTTCCAGCCAAAGCGGCTGATGGTGCCATCGTTTCCGTTGTGGTTGAAAGCGCCGCTGGTACCGAACGATCCGGCGTTGTTGGCCGCGTTCGCCAGCAGCGTGGAGTCATCAATGTTCTCAATCAGTCCCGCGCCGAACGTCGGAGTGGGGATGCGGAAGATGATGTTTCCGGTTTGTTGGGCTGTGGCAAAGCTGGGCTGCTGCAGGCTGCAGGTCCCGGCATCCGCACGTCCCGTGATGGTGAACAGGTCTTCCACGCCGCCGTTCGGGTTGTTGGTATCGGGATTCCCGAACTGATCAAAGAAGAAGGGGAAGCGCGCTTCGCGCACCGGCCCGGTGGAGCTGATGAACGACGGAATGGTGTTCTGCGCGCCATCCGCTGTGGCGTCAGTCACCTGCGGGTTTCTCGACGGCGAGCTGCCGCCGGGCGCGGGCTGCGCGTGGCACAGCGCGCAGCCGCGAGAGTTGAACCGCGGCCCCAGGCCGGTTCCAGCCTCAATGGTGCCGGACACGGAATCAACTTCCTGGAATGTGTCCTTGGCATCGTTGAAGAACGCCAGGCTGCCTGTGGGATTGTTTGCCGATACCGATGCGAGCGGCCCGCCGGCGCACGTGGTGCAGGAGCGGACTCCGGGATCGGTCTGGCCAAAAGCCATGCCGGCAAACAGAAGCACTGCGAAGGTAAAGGTGAAGATGGGAAGTTTCCGCCTCGTCATTGCGAGTTCCTCCAAACGTTTTCCAGATTTTTGGGATCAGTTAGAACTCAGCCGTACTGCAGACCCAATGGGACTTGTCTGCCAAAAGTGGACGGGAAGGTTTCCGCAAATTCAGCCGTACTGCAGACCGAATGGCGCTCGTCTGCCAAAAGTGGACGGGAAGGATGAACGGTCAGTCGCTCTGGGAACGCCGGCAGTAGATAAGCGCCATCCAGAGCAGCGGGAAAAATACAGCAACTCAGGATTCAGAGTCAATGAATTTTAAGAAGTTTCTGTTTTTCGAAAATGGGCAGTGTTGGGGCTGGCCGAAAGGGCGAGCTGTGCCGCGGAAGTCTCCCAGCGTCAGTCAAGAGGCAGGCCCGGGGGCCTGCCTCACTGCAAAGAATCAGAGGGAGTCCAGAAACGTGAGCAGTTCTTTGCGTTCCCGGGCAGTGAGCGCCCGGAAGTTGTTGGTCACGAATGAAGCTTCGCCACGATGGCGGAGGATCGCATCCTGGCGTGTGGCGGAAAGCAGGTCGTGCATCAGGCGGCTTTTGGTTCGCAGCCCCCAGAGCGGCGTCGTGCGCATTTTGTTGGCGGTGTTCTGCGGCCCGTTCTGGACAATCCCATCGCCAGTCCCCACGTCATGCAGCAGGAAATCGCTATAAGGATGAATGACTTTGTTGCCCAGCGCCTCCGGCAGCGTAAACGCTCCGCCGTTGATTTTTGTTCCCGCGGGAGCCGTGGTAATGGAGCTCACGTGGCAGATGTCGCATCCGACCGAGTGGAACAACGCCGCCCCCGCCTGCGCGTCAGGAGTAGCGGCCAGCTCGGTGTCGCGCGGCGGCGCTTTGGTGGAGCGGATGAACGACGCGAACTTGTCGACGTCCTGAAGACCGTTCGCCGGATCGGTCTGGTCCTCAATGTCTGGCGCCGCATCGCACAATGAAGTGCTGTCTGAAGCGAAGAGGCGATTGGTAATTCCCTGCTCGTTCACGTAGGCGTCGCCCGAAAAAGAAAGCAGGCTGGCCTGCTGGTCCTTCCATCCAAAGCGGCCGACGCGGACCTGCCCTGGCGCTTCCGCCACCGGCACCTCGATGACCTGGCCGGCAATCCGGCCGTTCGTGCGGCTGATCTGGTTCATGGCTATTTGGATCAGCGTGGAATCGTCAATGGCTTCAACAAATCCCAGACCTAGCGTGCTGGTGGTTGCGCGCAGAGCACGAATGTTCTCACTCGCCGGGACGCGCTCCTGCGCCTGGGCGCAGACGGCGCGATCGTTCACCAGTGAGCGGTTCGCGATTACCATGGCGCCGTCATTCAAGGTGATGGTCGGGTTGACAAAGTTGCCGTGGGCATCGCGGTGGCCGACGCGCAACTCACTTACCACGCTGGTTCCACCCACCACAGGGTTGGAATGGCAATCCACGCAGCCGCGGGCGTTATATACCGGTCCCAGACCGCCAATGATGTCGTCTTCTTCCATAAAGGTCTTCATGTCGTCGCTGAAAGTTTCATTATTGGCAAGCGACATGCCATTGCCCTCCACGTGGGCTGCGTCACTGTAGATGGGTGTGTCATATCCGGCAGGCGCTTCCGAGGCATTCTGGCCGATACCGAGCCAAACCGCGATGCCGGTAAACGCTAGAGCTGTGATGGGGCGCGCAAATTTCCGTCGTGCCATTTGGGGAATCCTCCTGGACGTTTTTGTTCACGTGTTTTTGGCGTGCTGAGCCGTTGCGTGACGGATCGCGCTGCCCGGAAAGAACAACGGCTTCAAGAACTCACGTTCGGTGGGCTTGGAGTGCTTTCTTGGTGTCTACATCAAAGCCCCGGAAGTGGCGAAAGCACTTGCTCAAGTGCGAGGAGGGTAAACCCAGTGCGGGAGTGAGTCAACCAGACATTAGAAAATTCTCAGCAGTCTTTGGGACAGTCAGCGCAACTGGACGGAAGGGCTAAGGCAGAAGCTCTGGTCTCTGAGAACCACAAAGGGATACATGGCAGGATCAACCGCGAAGG
>DATNDP010000105.1:0-3025 GCA_035553195.1 Candidatus Acidiferrales bacterium | reverse complement strand
GGGGCGATTGAGTCTTTGGCGGCCTTGGCGACGCGGAACTTTACCACCGTCTTGGCTGCGATTTTGATTGGTTCGCCGGTTTGAGGATTGCGTCCCATGCGGGCTTTCCGGTTGGACTTTACCAGACGTCCGAGGCCGGGGATGACGAATACGCCATTCTTCTTCGTTTCCTTGATTGCCGTCTCCGCCAGGTGCTCCAGGAACGCGGCTGCGGTTTTGTTATTCGTCTCCAGTTTCTCGGCCATGTGGCGTACGAGCTGGGTTTTGGTCATACCAGATGCCATCTTTCCTCCTTAAATGTGAGTGCTTCGGCTCACTGCAGGGAATATATACACTTTTCGCGAACGCATGCAAGCGTTTTGAGCAGATTTTATGCGGGTTTCTTTACTTACGTTGTGGAAAATCGGCATGAATACAGGGTTTTGCAGCGTGCGAGGTTCGGTGCCCGCCACACGCGGTGATCATGCCAGCCGGTAGAAGCTCAAAACAGCGTCTCCCTGCCGCAGGATGCGCTGCCGGCGCAAGGACCCAAATACCTCGCCGGGATCAAAGTGCTTGTCGTGCTCGGCTATGACCAGGCTTTCCGGCTTGAGAAGGCGCGATTGGGAAAGAAATCCGAGGACTTGTTCGTAGTCGCCCATCTTACGGTACGGAGGATCGAGGAAACAGAAATCGCAAACCACAGCCTGCGAATCCAGCATGCGCAACGCGGTGGTAGCTTCGCGCTCGATCACCTCGAATCCTTCTTCTAACTCCAGTGAAGCCAGGTTCTGGCGGATGGTTCGAGCTGCGCGCGAGCCGGATTCGACAAAGTAGGCCGTCTGCGCACCCCGGCTCAGCGCTTCAATCCCTACGGCACCACTGCCGGCGAACAGATCGAGCCAGACCGAATCGGGCACCGAAGGAGCAACCACGTTAAACAGAGTTTCGCGCAGACGGTCGGAAGTGGGCCGCGTTTGCATCCCCTCGGGCGCAATGAGGTGGCGGCTGCGATACTTGCCTGCAATGATGCGCATGGATACTTGGAGAGACGTGGCATGCCACGTCTCTACGGATCAACTCAGATGCCCACCATATCAATTCTATGGTTTTTTGACAGCCGTAACCGGAGCCGGGATCAACTGCTCCAACGGAACGAACTCCGTGGGATAGATGCCCGTATAGCAGGATGTGCAGTACGTGGTCTTCTCGCCTTCGGCGCAGGCAGTTTTCAAACCGTCCAAAGAGAGATACGCCAGCGAATCGGCGCCGATGTATTCCCGGATCTCCTCAACGCTCTTATTGGCTGCGATGAGCTGGTTCTTCGAAGGTGTATCCACGCCGTAGTAGCACGGCGAAATCGTCGGCGGGCAGGAAATCCGGAAGTGCACTTCCTTGGCGCCGGCGTCGCGAACCAGACGGACGATCTTGCGGCTGGTGGTGCCGCGCACGATGGAATCATCAATCAGCACCACACGCTTTCCGGCCAGAAGGCTGCGCACCGGGTTCAGCTTCAGCTTCACGCCGAAGTCGCGTACGCGCTGTTCCGGTTCTATGAAGGTGCGGCCGACGTAATGGTTGCGGATCAAGCCAAAGCGGAACGGAATGCCGGCTTCAGCAGCATAGCCCAGCGCAGCCGTCACGCCTGAATCGGGTACGGGGACAACAACGTCCGCCTGCACCGGCGATTCCTTGGCCAATTGCCGGCCCATGGCTTCGCGGCTGATCTGTACCGGTCGGCCGAAGACCGTGGAATCAGGCCGCGAGAAGTAAACGTGTTCGAAGATGCAACTGGAGTGTTTCATCTCCGGCGCAAAGCGGCGCGAGGAGACACCTTCCGGTCCCACGATGACCATCTCTCCGGCTTTCACATCGCGCTCATAGACCGCGCCGATCAGGTCAAACGCACAGGTTTCAGAGGCAAAGACAATGGTGTCGCGCTCCGAACCGGCGCCGTTGCGAATCCGTCCCATGGAGAGCGGACGGAAACCACGCGGGTCGCGGACGGCAAACACACGGTCGCGCGTCATCATCACCAGCGAGAAAGCGCCTTCAATCTGGCGGAGCGCGTCGCAAACCGCTTCCGGCAGCGTCTGCTCGCGCGACTGAGCAATGAGATGAACAATCACTTCCGTGTCACTCGTGGTCTGGAAAATCGATCCTTGCGCTTCCAGCCGGGCGCGAATCTCCCAGGCGTTGACCAGGTTGCCATTGTGGGCCAAAGCAATCATGCCCTTGTTGCAGTCGACCATGATGGGCTGAGCATTCAGGACGGCGGAATCGCCGCTAGTGGAATACCGGGTGTGGCCGATAGCGATGTTGCCGGGAAGGCGTCCGAGCGTTTCTTCGTTGAAGATATCGGCGACCAGGCCCATGGATTTGTGCATGTGCAGGCGCGCTCCATCGGAGGAGACAATGCCGGCCGACTCCTGCCCGCGATGCTGCAACTGGTGCAGGCCGAGGTAAGCGAGCGTGGACGCTTCGGCATGGGTATGCACCGCTACAACACCACATTCGTCCTTGAACTTGTCGCTTTGCTCCAAACCGCTCAAGATTGTTCTCCCCTCAGCTTCCATTCTGCTCCTGTTGCACGCCGCTCGCCTGCCAAACGGGGCTCGCAGCGGGTTCGCTAGAGGCTAGCAGCTAGTCGCTAGCAGCTAGCTTTTCTGCAACGTCTCCGGCACCAGATGTTCCCGGGTTTCCGCGTGCAGCGCTCGCACCAGGGCTGTATCCCAAACCTGCCGCAACTCTGAAACGGGCGAGGACACCACGACTGAGCCATCGATCCTGATTTCAAATTTTTCCGGAACTGTGCGGCCGACCCGGACCGCCTGCAGACCCCATTGTAGCGCTGTTCTTTTGATGTTCTCGGCGTTTTTCTGGTCGCAGGTAATCAGCACCCGGCTGGAATCTTCAGCGAAAAGGAGCGCCTCAAGGAATGAGCCATTGGAAGTAAGGTGGATTTCCGCGCCGATGTTGAGGGGAAAGGCACTTTCGGCCACGGTCACCGCCAGCCCGCCATCGGAGACGTCGTGAACTGATTCAA
>DATNDP010000104.1:0-15182 GCA_035553195.1 Candidatus Acidiferrales bacterium | reverse complement strand
TGGGGCGGTGCGATTCTGGATCGCGACGCGACCAGAGATGCCGCGCATTCCATGCTGCGCGGAGCCGGAGTGACCGGCGGAGCTTTTCTTATCTTCGCGGTGCTGTTTTCCCTGGCTTTGCCTCTGGCGGAGCGCGGCTGGGCCGTGAAGCAGGCGGGCGGTATTCTGGTGGCAACGCTTACATTGGGACTGCTGATGGTGGGGCCATTGATTATTGTGGCCGGAATTCTCGGCGGGTTCACACTTTATATGCTTGGCCGCCGCGCCCTCATCGAACGCGACGGCCAGGTAAGTAACCATCCGAACATCTGACGGTTCAGTTCAGTTTCACAGCGCCCTTTCTACGGCGCCGAGTTCGTGTCCACGGCAAAGTAGCCTGCAGGGGCTGTGCCACCATGGGTGGAGCAGAAGGCCTGCGCGGCCGCTGCCTGCGCCTGGACCGATTGCAGAGGCGCGGGGGTGTCTTCGTCGTGTGGCACAACCGCAGTGGTACATGCGAAGCCGGTGTTACCTGAAGGATCGCTCGACTTGACCACCACCAGGTAAACTCGGCCCGTGCCGGTTCCGCTCCGCTCCGAACGCAGCAACAGCGTTCCTGCCGTGTGGCTTGCATCGGGAGCAAAGTTGCCATCTCCGAGGGCGTTCTGGCTTTCATTCGCGAACACCTGGACAGAGATGGGTTGGGCTCCGCTGCAGCGGTCCTGCGCCGATACAGACAAGCCGGTGTCGATCATCTGATGGTCAGGCGTCCAGAGTACTGACGTGCGGAGTGAGGCGCTGACCAGCGGAGCCGTGGTATCGCGTACGGTAGCAGTGGTATGACACGCCACTGGCGATGAATGCGCGTCCGCGACGGAAACGTCAAGGTTGTGCACGCCCAGCGTGAAAGCGTGGTTCAGGGTAACTGCCGCGTTGGTCGGCGTTCCCACATGCGGAACCGTATCCACCTGGACCTGCGAACCATCTACATTCCAGACCACCGTCAGCGGGTCACCATCTGCATCAGAGACCTGCGCGGTGAGCGACAATGGTGTGAGGGAGGATTGTGTGCACTCGTTCACTGAAGCCGCCGGACACACAATTGCCGGAGGCTGGTTGCCACCGCCGAGCACGCTGGCGATCAGGGCATTAGCGTCATTGGCCTGGACTTCGCCGATGCTCACCAGGCTGTTGACAAGGGTCGTTGCCAAGTCAGCCGGCGACGCGGTCAGTCCGGCAGCCGTGCGGAAGGTGACGATACGCGAAAGCTGATTGCTCAGCGGCGGCGTATCTGCCACGGTGAGAGCGTTGGCTTCCTCTGAGGTCTGCCCGTTGAGCAGGGCCTGCAGGAAAGCGGCTGTGTTGCGCTGCAACGCCGGTGAAGAACAGGCATCGCCCACGCCATCGAAATCTGAGTCTTTCTGGTCTGCGTTCGGGATGGTGGGACAGTTATCAAGTTCGTCGGGAACTCCATCGCTGTCAGCGTCAACTACGGTAGACGGCACGCCGTTGCGGACCTGGAACACATAACGTCCGGCTTGATTGCTGCCGAAACTGTTATGGACCAGCCCGCTGGCAGGATTGTTATCAAGGAACGCGCCGTCGATTCCCGATCCCGGCAGTTCGAAGAACGTTCCCGGCGCTCCGCTCCCATTGGAGAAGCCGACGCGAGCCGCTGCCCCGCCCTGGCACTGCGAATCGCCGCCACTTGCCTGTCCCGTGTCCCACTCGATCGAGTTGTAATTGAACTCGATATCGAAGTCGCCCGGGGCTGAATCCGAACGGTCAATCAGCAGCACCTGGAAGAAATTCAGGACGCTGGTATTCACAGCAAAGCAGCCAACTCCCGGCCACGTGATGCCGAAAGCGGGATGACCATTGATCGTATCCGGTCCGTACGTCACCTGGTTGCCCGCGCGCGTGTCCACGTCGGCAAAGAACGGCGCAATCACCGAACGTTGCGTGGTCTTCAGATCGAAGGGCGTGAACTCGGAAAGCGGGAAATCGAAAGTGAGGTTTCCGTTGTCATTCACGAACAGCGAATTAAAGCTCTGGCCGAAGAAGTTGACGGTGAAGCCAAGAGGCGTGGGGCCGCTGGAGCCGTCATCATTCGGCGGAAGCACAAACGAGTTAAATCCTGGCCGGATAGCGCCGCCGGAGCCGCGTGGCCCTGGTACGGGAACATTGAAGACAAAAGTGTTGCTGCTGGTGTCAGAGATGGTCCCGGCGAAGTCCGATTCGGAGACGAACGGGACAAGAATATCCGGACGGAAGTTGGTCACCGAGAGCGACAGCGAGAAGGTGTTGTCTACCGGTCCAATCACCTGCGTGGTGTAGTCGCCCGGATTGGGCTCCACGATTACCACGGCATTGCGGTCCTCCGCCTGGATGTACGTAGAACCGGGAATTTCATCGACCAGCGTTCCGTCAGGCAGCATGCCAGTTCTGAGACCGCTTGGATCCGTAACCAGAACGTTGTTGGGCGGGTCTTGGAAGGCCGCAATCGTGCTTACGCCGTCAAGGTTGTTGATCAAGGTCTGGTGCACAAAGGTTTCCACGCTTTGCAGGAACGAACCGTAGTCAGAGGTGGGAGGGTTTAATGCATCGAGGTTCACAAAGAAGTTTAGCGGCCCGGTGTTTTTGGTCGGGAATCCGATGCGCGGAGTGATGGCGAAGCCAGGGCTTGACCATTCCGCGATTCTGGCTGAGCCAGTGGGTTTGGCGTTGATGAAGCAGCCGTTCGCGCCTGAGCCGAAGGAAAAGTTGCACTGCGGAATGGTGGATGGGTCCAGCGCGCCGGAATCGAACGACTGCACAGTGGCGGTGGCCCGGCTAGTAGCGACCTGAATGGGCGGGCCGAAGTCGAAGCCGAGTTCCGTGTCCTGGAAGAGCACCGGCAACGCGCCCTCGTTTGATGTTACCGAACATTGTGCTCCGCCGGCGGGTCCGTTGGAGCCGAACTGAAGTTGAAGCTGTCCGTAAATCACGCGGTAGTCTTTCAGCTTCAGTTTCACCGGCGCATTCACGGGCGCCAGTGTCACCGGAGTGGAGCTTCCGGCGGTAGGGCACGGCGGCAGCGACGGCGGAGGCGGAGGAACGCTGCTGGTCCAGAAAAGCGGGTCAGGCGAGTATGTGGTATCAAAGCTCGCCGTGAGGGAGCCCGCGCTCTGCAGCGGGATCTGGTATTCGGCGATGACATGATTGAAAGGGCACGTGGGTGAAGGCCCGAAGCCCACGCGCCCGCGCTGGCCATTCACTTCCGGCAGGCGGCTCTGCCCGTTCACTAACTGCACCACACCATTTTCGATAAAGATGATGGTTCCGTCGGTAAAGATATGCACGTTGTAATGCACCAGCTCCGGAGAACCTGTGTCGTTATCGATATTGGTGAAGTTAACGAGGAAGTAATCATTCGGAGCGAGAGGCGAGGTTCGCGAGCACTCGTCGTACATGAGAAGGAATGTATCCGGAGGGCCGCTGGGATTGATAAGGCTTGCCTGGTCGGCATAGAGATAGCTGTTGCTTTCGGGGAAGAACACCGGAGGCACGTCAGACCATTCAGCGTGGCCGTCGGGACATGTTGTGAAGCTTCCATCCGTGGAATGACAAAACGCGCTGCGATTCGTGGCTGCCTGCGCACTTTGGCTTACCATCAGAAACAGTGGTACCAACAGAAATATCGCCAGAGTCAACTTTCGTCTCATAGATTCACCTGTCTTTACTGTCGTAGCGGTTGTGGGGAGTTGGCCCGCAAGCTTAACGGCTGGTTGCGAGTCACAACGTCATGCAGTCAATGGCAAAAATCCATCGGCTGAGGGTCAGAGTCTTGCGTCGCGGTCCTGAAGGATCACTACGCCCTGGAATGGCACTGTTTAACTACGGCGTTGAAAGTGACAACTCGAGCCTTGCTTACTGCTAAGCGTAGAAGCACTGTGGAACCGTTAAGTACTGGGATGTACAGGTATGTAGCTGCTCACCTTATAGCGGGCTTTTTGACATTTGTCTTGTGGAAAAGTGAGAAACTCTGATTATTAGGATTTTCTTTTCCTATTTTGGAACTGGGTAGCGTCTTTTGCTGGTCTTTCACGAGATCGCCCACTGTTCAACCGCACACCCGGACAGACGCTGAGGAAGAAGCTTCGGACGTCCTAAAGAAAAGGAACAGGATCGATCCAGCACAAACATGCTTAAGGGCGAGAAGATTGGCAGAAGCGGGATTTGAGGGGAGGCGGTTTTTCCAACCGGGCACCCCGCTGCACACGCACTAGCCCGTTACCGTTGCTTCCTTCCGGACCTGGCGGGGTTGGCGGGATTGCGTCGCGCGGGACCCGGCACATTGATTCTAACACTTTCGCCACCGGCTAACGGCGAAGGAAAGCCACGATTCAGCTTTCATCCCGCTGAAAATTCGGTGAGAATAAGGCCGTGCCCAGCAAACCCGTAAGCCAGACCATTGTTGTTCCCTCTCAAGGCGCGCCCACCCATGGCAGCGCAGAGAGGTTCTTTCAGTGGGCACTCTATCTGCTGCTGGTCACCGGCTTTGTGGCCCTTTTGGGCACGAACAAGCTGGACTTGCCCTCGCTCATGCTGGTAATTCCCGCTCTGGTCTTTCGCGGGTACCTGCTGCTCATGCGGAAGTTCTTCATCCTTCCTGAGCGCTGGACCAGTTATCTGACGCTGATCTACTTTGTTTTCTACGCCGCCGACTATTTTTACTTCTCCCAGAGTTTCGTCAGCGCCACGGTGCACATGGTGCTGTTCCTGATGGTCATTAAGATTTTTTCCGTGCGCCGGGACCGCGACCTGGTGTACCTGGCCGTGATTTCCTTCCTCATGCTGCTGGCCGCAGCGGTGCTGACCGTGGATACCACCTTCCTGGTGACCTTCTCGCTCTTTATCCTCGTGGCGATTGCCACTTTTGTCAGCATGGAAATGCGGCGCTCAGAGAGAGAACTGATGTCCGTGGGAGTGGCAGCGCACCGGGAATCCAGCTTTCAGCGATCGCTGGCCGGGGTGGCCTCTCTGCTCGGGGTGTTCACGCTGCTGGGGGCGAGTCTGATCTTCTTTGTGCTGCCGCGCATAAGCACCGCAGGATACCTGCGGAACTTTGGGACGCAGGCCGCGATCATGAGCGGCTTCAGCCAGGAGGTGCAACTCGGAGGAATCGGCCGAATTCAGCAATCGAACGCCGTCGTCATGCATGTGCAGGTCCTCAACGGCAAAATGCCGAAGGACGTGAAGTGGCGGGGAATTTCACTGGCCAACTTTGACGGCCAGCGATGGTGGAATGCGCCGGAAGAGAACGTCTATCGCGGCTTAAACAACGCTCCCCTTGACCTCCTGCAGATCAACAAGACCGCTTTCTACTCGGAGCAGGCGCCACTTCCCAAGCTGCCCACATTCACTTACCGAGTGGTCATGGAACCGCTTGGGCTGGATATTTTCTTTCTTGCGCCTGTCCCCATGACGCTCACCGGAGATTACAGGGTCATCGAGATCGCTCCCGATGGCGGAGTTTTCAACGCGCACCGGGTAGTGACGCCGGCAGGAATCCGGGAAACCGACAATCCTCAGGGCATTAGCACGTACACGGGGGAATCAGATACACGCGATCCGGAGATCTTTGTACGCCATTCGAACTCCAGGAATTACCCGCCGCACATTGCCAATCTGTATTTGCAGCTTCCGCGCCTCGACCCGCGGGTAAGCGCGCTGGCGCGGGAAATCACTGCATCGGCTGATTCGAACTATGGCCGCGCACGCGCGATCGAAACCTACCTGCGGCGCAATTATGGCTACACGCTGCAACTGCCGGGAGTTCGCGTGCCTGATCCCCTTGCTTACTTTTTGTTCGAGCGCAAGAAGGGTCACTGCGAGTACTTTGCTTCGTCCATGACAGTTATGTTGCGCACGCTGGGCATTCCCGCCCGGGTGGTCAACGGCTTTCGCGGCGGCGAATACAACAACCTGACCGGGAGCTACATTGTCCGGGAAAAGAACGCGCATTCCTGGGTGGAAGCATATTTTCCCGAATTTGGCTGGGTCAGCTTTGATCCCACACCCGCCAGTGACAGCGCCGGAGACACCACCGCGTGGTCGCGTTTTTCGCTCTATCTGGATGCCGCCAGCGAACTCTGGCGCGAATGGATCATTAACTATGATTTCACGCACCAGATGAGGCTGAGCGCCGATATCAGCGCCAGCACCGGGCACGCCCAATTTACTGTCCGGACGTGGATGACCGAGAAGTACCGGCGCGCGGTGCAGGTGGTGCTTCACTGGCAAAAAACACTCGGCGAAATGACGCCGCAGGAGATGGCAAACTGGTGCGTCGTGCTGGGGCTGCTTCTGGCCCTGCCATTCACGCCCAAAGCCTGGCGCAGTTTTGACCGCAGGCGAAGGGCGCGGAATCCAAGACTTGCGCCCGGAAGCGCAGCCAGCTTCTGGTACATGCGGCTGTTAAAACGGATGGCGCGGCATGGTTTCCGCAAACAACCTGCGCAAACGCCTGCCGAGTTTGCAGACTCTATTGACGACCCGGCGCTGCGTAAAGACGTAGTGGTGTTCACAGAACACTACGAACGTGCTCGCTTCGCCGAATCCGTGGAAGACGCAGAGCTCTTGCCGGCTCTCTACGAAGAAATGACCGCCAAGGAATAAGTTCCAGCCAAAGCAGTGCCCCTCCATACGCGAGCGCGCCCATTAACCCGGACTGCTGGCACCAGTGGCCGAATGCTAAAATAAGAAGATTGCATGCCAGTTGAGAACCTCACAGTAGCGCCCCCGACGGAAAACTCTGTATCCCAAAAACCCGCAAACCAGAGTCCGGTCAAGGTGGGCTTTGTAAGCCTGGGCTGCCCCAAGAACCTCGTCGACAGCGAGGTGATGATGGGCATGTTGCAGACCGGCGGGGCCAGTATTACATCGCACGCCGAAGATGCGGACGTAATCGTAGTGAATACGTGTTCGTTCATTGATTCCGCGAAACAGGAATCGGTGAACACCATCCTTGAAATGGCGCAGCATAAGGTCAGCGGCAAGGCGAAGAAGCTGGTGGTTGCCGGATGCCTGGTGGAGCGTTATCGCGACGAGATCCGTAAGAACATCCCGGAAGTTGATGCTGTAGTCGGCACGGGAGAACTGGAGCACATTCTGGCCGCTGCCGGAATTGAAACCGGTGCTGCATCTACCAAGAGCGACTCGCCATTTGTCATTCTGAATTCAACTTCTGCGAGCCAGGCGCTGAAGTCGGGCGTGGCTTCGAGGGCAGAAGGGCTGGCACGGGAGCAGAGCGGACGGTTCTCGCGGGCGGAGTGGGAAGGCGCCATTGCCGATCTGCCGAATTATCTCTACGACGAGAACACGCCGCGTGTGCTGGCTACCCCGAAGGCGTCGGCGTACATCAAGATTGCCGAAGGATGCGATCACCCCTGCGGCTTCTGCATCATTCCCCAGCTTCGCGGCAAGTTCCGCTCGCGCCATTTTGAATCCGTAGTGGCCGAGGCGGAGAGCCTTGCGCGAACTGGGGTGCGCGAGATCACGCTCATCGGCCAGGACACCACGTGCTATGGCGAAGACCTTGGCCTCAAGGACGGTTTGGCGCTCCTGCTGGGAAGTCTTGCCAAGATCCCTGATCTGCACTGGGTGAGATTTCTGTACGCGTATCCCAACAAGGTTACGGGCCGCCTGCTGGAGACGATTGCCGCGAACGAAAAAATCTGCTCGTACATTGACGTACCGCTGCAACACGCGTCCGCGGCTGTTCTCAAGCGCATGAAACGCGGCGGCAATGCAGATATATTTTTGAATTCGATTGAGAAGATGCGCCGGGCGATCCCAGATCTGACGCTGCGCACATCGTTTATTGTCGGCTTCCCGGGGGAGTCGGAAGCAGATTTTGAGGAGCTTTGCCAATTCGTCAAGGCGGCCCAGTTCGACTGGCTGGGCGTATTCTCCTATTCGGATGAAGAGGGCTCGGCGGCGTATCACCTGGACAACAAAGTCCCGCAACGTACCATTGAAAGCCGCCGGCGCAAGCTGATGCAGATCCAGAAGCAGATCAGCAAAAAGAACAAACGCAAGCTGATTGGCAGGCAGTTTGACGTGCTGACGCTCGGGCCATCCGAAGAGACGGAGTTGCTCTGGGAAGGCCGCACGGAAACGCATGCGCCGGAGATTGACGGCAAGCTGTTCATCAATGATTTTGGAGATCACCAGGAACTTGAACCGAGCATGTTCTACCGTTGCGAGATCGCGGAAGCCCACGATTACGATCTTGTGGCGAAGATCGTAGACTAAGTTGCGATCATCTAATCAATCATGGCCAGAAAAAAAGTTCGCTCTTTGCGTTGTCCCACCTGTCGGGCGCTGGTGCTGGCCGGCTCAAAAGAGTTTCCCTTCTGCAGCGAGCGCTGCCGCCTCATTGACCTGGGCAAATGGGCCAGCGGCGGCTACGTGATTTTCACCCCGATTACCGATCCGGAGATGCTGGAGAGCATGGCGGAAGAGCAATCGCACAAGAAGGCCGACGGCGGGGATGAAGCATCCAAGCACGAACGCTGATTCGGCGATGGTGTTGAATTCTGAAATTTCCATTTGCTGAAAGCGTTCCGATCGCGTTCTAGCCACGCGCCGCATTTCCTGGAGCCGCATCACTCTCCATGCTCGTCAGACTCTTCCCCGAGCGCTTGATACCGTTTCAAGACATCCTCTTTGGAAATGATGCCTTCCAGTTTGCCGAGATCAGCGCGACTGACGACGGGCAGAACCGGCCAGCGGTATACATAACGCATGGCAACGTCGAGGGAATGGTCAGGGTGAAGATATGGGATTTCCCTCATCGGCAGGACGGTCATCACACTCAGCTCACCGTTTCCCTCACTCAACCTTGTCCTCAGTTCGCGCGAACTCACTGTGTTCCATCCGGTACGATGCCGCCGTACCAGTATGTCCTCCGAGTCAACTCCGTTCAATTGCCGCATCGCCTGGGTGATGGTTTGGTCGGCGTCCAGCACCAGGTTTGGCGCGGGATGCATGGCATCTTCCACCCTGAGAACATCTTCCTCTCTTTGCTCTTCCATCGAGGGCAGGTCAATGCCATCCTGCCGCGTCAAGAGATCGAAAATCGGGATAGGCTGAAGAGCGCGTGAAATCACATAGGCGAATGTGTTCGCCACAATCACGGGCAGAATGATGGTGTAATTCCCGCTCACCTCCAGGACCATAAACACTGAGGTCATAGGAGCTCGCAGGAAACCTGCAAACAGCACACCCATGCCGACCAACGCATACGTTCCTGTGGAGATGGCCAGGTGAGGAAAAAAAACGTGTTCCAGGCCGGCAACAAATGCGCCCAACATGGCGCCGATGAAAAGGGTGGGCGCAAACATTCCGCCCGGGGTTCCACTCACAAATGAACAGATAGTCGCCACGATCTTCAGGCCGACAAGCACTCCCAGAAACTCCCATGTGAACTGGTTATGAATTGCCTGGTCGATGAAACCATAGCCGGCGCCCATCACCTGCGGTGCGCCCAGCACCGCGATGCAGCCTATGGCGAGCCCTGCCACAGCGGGCTGGAAGTATTGCGTCCAGCGCGGCATGCTTTTCAGGCGGGGACGCAGAACTCCGATTCCACCGGAAAAAATAACTGAGGCGAATCCGCCAATTACGCCGAGCACCGCATATGCGATGAGTTCCCCTGGACGGATCAGTTCTACAGGCGGGATGCGGAAGAGCGGCTCGGAACCAAGAAACCACCGCATCACGACGACGCTAGATACCGCCGAAAGCACCACCGAGCCCAGGATCCCCGCGCTCCAACGCCCGATCACCTCTTCAATCACAAACAGTACGGCTGAAATGGGAGCATTGAATGCCGCGCCCAATCCAGCGGCAGCGCCAACCGGCGCGATGAGCCGCATACGATCTCGAGATAGATGTAGCCGCCGCCCCAGGGCTGAGGCGAGCCCTGCCCCTATCTGGAGGGAAGGATCTTCCGGGCCCAGCGAGTGCCCCGAGCCAATTGCCAGCGATGCCGTAATAAATTTGCCGATTGCCGTTCGAAACGGGATGTAGCCGTTGAAGATATATAAGGCAGCTTTGGTCTGGTTCACGCCGCTGCCTCGGGCAAGCGGGAAGACGTGCAGCACAAGAGCCCCGATGACCAGCCCTGCCAGCGTAGGCGCGAGTATCAATCGCCACGGGCTGGCGGCGATTTCGCCTCCCAGTAAGTAGATCCGGCTGAGATCAATGGCAAAACGAAAGCACACCACCGCCAGGCCGGAAAAAATTCCGATGAACACTGACAGGATGAGGAAGAATCTTTCTTCTCGAAATACGAACCGAAGCCAGGCATGCGGCCTTGGCCGCGGTCTTGCGGGAGGGTGCCCCATTTCGCCCTGTTCTGCTGCGGCCCTGACTTCTTTCGATGACAAACCTGGCACTTAGCTCCCCTCATGTTGCTTCGCGATCAGCAGCAGCGCCAGATCGTCTCCCGTCGGGCTGCCGCAAACACTGCTGGTTTCGCGTTCAATGTCGAAGACCAGGTCCATAGCGGAAGAGCTCCAGTCGGGGTGCAGACGGAGGTTGTTTTTGCTGAGCCTTGTCTTCATGTCCATCCACTGAGCGTAGAACGATTGCAGAGACGGATTACTGGCCTGATTTGGCGTAATCATGCACGAGTTCAGCCGCTCGCCGGCAGTATCGAAATCGCGAAGGACGGTGCGGTCACGCTCCGCGGAGGACAGAAAAAGGTAAGGATCCAGCTTGCGAACCGCTCTGCAAGTCGCCAGCAACTGCGCACTTTGGACGTCATCCGGGCTCTCGGCAAGGGCGGATTTCAAATACCGCTCCGCCAACTGATACTGACCAAATTCGAAAGCGGCACGTCCAACTCGCGCCAAAGCGTCAGGGTTGTGCCGATTGGATTTCAGCGCCTGCCGGTAAAGTAGTATTGCGCGTTCGTAATCCGGCACACGCATAAAGAGATCGCCAATGTCCATCTGCAACGATGCATCGCTGGGAAGGTTTCTTCCCACCGCAATCAGTTCCGCCTCAGCCTGATTGAATGCCTTGTGGTCCAGCAAAAATCTCACGAGTTCCAGGCGCGCTGAACGTTGCTGCTGCTCCGCATTGCCGCTCCATACGGCGTAAATGGCATTGTGATAATAGCGGAGCGCCTGCGTTACATCGCCCTTGCCTGCATAAATGCGCGCGAGCTGCAGGTTCACCGAGCCGTTTTCGGGTTCCCGCTGCCACAGGTTGATGAGATAGACGCGCGCTTCCTCGGTCCTCTTGAGCGTAACTAATCCCTCAGCCAGGCTGAGTTCGTAGTCGAAGTTGTCCCGCGAATAGGTCAAAGCGACCTGAAAATCCTTGATGGCATCCGCGATTCGGCCGGCGCTCAAATCGTTTTGGCCTTGGCCCGACCACACGCTTGCACGCGAGCTAAGCGTGCGCTGATACAGCCCGGACAAGCCGCTCACCAGAAAGAAAAACGCTATGGCGCTCAGCGACAGGACAACGATGATGAGGGGCTCTCGGGCTGCATACCAGCTCAGGGTCCTATCGTTCTCCTTGCTTACCGCTGTCGCAGCAGCATCTCCTATTGTGGGCCGGCCGTTGCGGCCCTGGGAGTCGGTCTTGTTATTACCGTCAGCAGTCACGTTGGTTCAGTTCCCGATTCACTATCGTGGCACGATATTATCTGATGCTCCACGAGCCGGAGCTTGCGGGCTATTATGTGCCTTGTGATTGTGTCTTTCATGACAGTAACACGACAATCACGTATTCTGGCTTAGATGCCGGTTTCGTCCACCAAAAACTCCAGGTCACACGGCTCGTGGCTTGCGGCGACATTCTTCGGCGTGGGCCGGATGTATCCGGGGCCGGGGACGTGGGCGTCCGCCATCACTGTGGCGCTTTGGTGGGTTTGCGCGCAGTTCATCCCGCCGCACTGGCGACTGGTGTCGCTCATTGTCGCAGCGGCAGTGGTGACGGTTGGAGGCATCCATCCTTCCACCGTTGTCGCGCGTGAAAGCGGGCGGGAAGACCCTGGCTTTGTGGTAATTGACGAGGTCGCGGGCCAGTTGATTGCCTTGATCGGCGCGCCGCTGAGTTGGAATTACCTGCTTGCGGGTTTTATACTTTTTCGTGGGTTCGATATCACCAAGCCTTTTCCGCTGCGGCGCCTGGAAAATCTGCCGGAGGGAACAGGCATCATGATGGATGATGTCGGGGCAGGGCTTTACGCGCTGGTCCTGCTGCAGGCGTGGCTGCACTTATTTGCGCGATAAACCGCCATGGGCATTTCTGACACCTTGCTGGGCCGCAAGAACGTTGATGGTTATCCCTTTATTGACGCCATTGAGCCTGCGGCGGCGCTTCCGGGTGGAGAAGTGCGAATCCTCGGCAAGGGTCTTAAGCCGCCCAAACTGGCCCGCCCGCAAGTGCAGTTTACGGGTATGCCTGCTTCCATCGTGATCAGCTCAGAGGATTTTGTCATTGCCCGTGTGCCCTATGGCGCGCATTCCGGCCAGGTTACCATCCAGACCAACGGGCACATCAGCAACGCGAGGGAGCTCAAAATCGCTGAGTCGCTGGCGGAGAACCTGCATCCCGTTGCCAATCCGGCCATTGATCTCGAAGGCAATATATACGTGACTTTTTCCGGCGGACGCGGCCAGAAGGTGCCGGTTTCCATCTACAAAATCGACACCAACTACACCGTCAAGCCCTTCGTGTCCGACCTGATGAACGCCACCGGCATGGCTTTTGACAACCAGGGACAGCTCTATGTTTCCTCCCGCTATGACGGGACCGTGTACCGCGTTACCGCCGCGGGAGCCATGAGCACGTACGCGGAAGGAATGGGCGTTGCCACCGGCATCGCGTTTGACCATGAGGGCAGCCTCTACGTGGGCGACCGCAGCGGAACCATCTGGCGTATCGCGCCCGACCGGCAGATTTTTGTCTACGCCACACTGGAACCGAGCGTGGCTGCGTACCACATGGCATTCTCCCCAAACGGATTGCTTTACGTTACGGGCCCGACCACCTCGAGCTTTGACGCGGTCTATACGGTAGACTCCCACGGAACAGTGGACGTGTTTTACCGGGGCCTGGGGCGGCCGCAGGGGCTCGCGTTTGACGCTCAGGGGAATCTCTATGTGGCGGCATCCCTCGGGGGCCGGCGCGGGATTGTGCGCATCACGCCGGAGAAGCAAGCTTCTCTCGCTATTTCGGGCCACGGCCTGGTAGGACTGGCATTTACCCGGACCGGAGGCGCGGTACTGGCCACCACGAATTCGGTTTTCCATCTCGCCTGGGGTATTCAGCCGCTTTCTCTCATCTAAAATGCTGGTGTGAACGCAGAGATCATTGCCATAGGCTCGGAGCTTCTCACTCCGTTCCGCCAGGACACCAACTCTCTTTACCTCACAAAGAAGCTGAATGAACTGGGCGTGGAAGTCAGCTTTAAGAGCGTGGTCGGAGACCGGCGTGAGAATCTCACGTGCGCGATACAGACCGCCCTGTCACGCGTGGACATAGTCATCCTGATGGGAGGTTTGGGTCCCACTGAAGATGACCTGACCCGCGAATGCGCCGCTGAAGTCTTGCGAAAGCCGCTGCATCGGGATCCGCAGATCATCGCCGCATTGCGCGCACGTTTTGCCAGCCGTGGCTGGAAAATGTCTCCCAATAACGAGCAACAGGCTGACGTGATTGAAGGAGCAGAAGTCCTGCCCAATGCGCGCGGCAGCGCGCCGGGACAGTTTCTGCACATCAACGACCAGGGCGGCGAGGCCGTTGTGATCCTGCTCCCGGGACCGCCGCATGAACTCACAGCCATGTTTGAAGAGCAGTGCCTCTTCCGGCTGCGCAGGCTGACGCCTTCCCGTCATATTGCCACGCGCGAGCTGAAGATCGCCATGATCGGCGAGTCCATGGCCGATCACCGCGCCGCGCCCATCTACAAGAAGCGGACCGACGTGGAGACCACCATCCTGGCCGGCACTCCGGGTGAAATCCAACTGCACCTGCGCGCGCAGGCAGACACGCTGGAAGCCGCGCAAAAAAAAGTTGATTCCCTGGCGGAAGCGCTGGAAGACGAATTCGATGACGCGGTCTTTTCCAGCAAGGGAGAGAGCATGGAGCAGATCGTGGGCTACTTCCTGGAGATGAAGGGCGCAACCCTGGCGGTGGCGGAGTCATGTACTGGAGGGCTGCTGGCGGAACGCATTACGTCTGTCCCGGGCAGTTCGCGTTATTTTCTGGGCGGCGCTGTGGTGTATGACAACTCTGTCAAGACCGCGCTGGCGGAGGTCCCTGCACGGTTGATTCAAGAGCATGGCGCGGTCAGCGCTCCGGTGGCAACGGCTCTTGCCGAAGGAATTCGTAGGAAGTGCAACTCGACGCTGGGCGTGGGGATTACCGGAGTTGCCGGTCCCGGAGGCGGAACTGAGCAAAAACCCGTGGGGCTGGTCTACGTTGCGCTGACGGACGGTAAGAAGACTGAAGTAGCGGACCGCAAATATCCCGGCGACCGCAATCGGATACGCCAGTGGGCCACGCAACAAGCCCTGGACATGGTTCGGCGTAGGTTAATGAAATGAGGCTCTTTGTCGCGCTCGATATTCCCGGAGAAATTCGCAAACGGCTCGCCGAATACATGGAGCGCGTGCGGTCGTACGCAGGGGATGCACGATGGGCCCGTGTGGAAGGTCTGCATGTGACGCTCAAGTTTATTGGCGAGGTGAAGGACCCGAAAGTCGAAGAGATCAAGAGCGCGCTGGCAGATGTGACTGGGTCGCCGTTCGACGTGAGCTTTGGCGACGTGGGTTTTTTCCCAAATTCCCGGTCGCCACGCGTCTTTTGGGCGGGCGTGCAAGCCGGCGATGAACTGCCTGTCCTTGCCGCGCAGATTGACGAGAGAATGGAAAAGCTAGGCATCGAGCCGGAAAAAAGGGCCTTCAGTCCGCACCTGACGCTGGCGAGGGCGGGCATGCGCGATCCGCACAGCTTGAAAGGACTTGCGCCGCTGCTTACGGCGGAAGCGCCACCCCAGTTCGGTACAATGACTGCTCGCGAGTTCTGTTTGTTTCGCAGCCAGTTGGGCCCCGGCGGCTCGAAGTACACGAAGCTGGAGAGGTATGGGCTCGGGTGAGAAGATTGCCAGAACTGCCAAAAGTGCCAAAGATTGC